>CAMZED010000049.1 GCA_947305675.1 uncultured Clostridia bacterium
TTTATCCCTGAAATCCAATACTCTTCACCGGTCTCAATGTCATAGTAGTTTCCTTTAGTCCCCTGACATTTTTGAAAAGCATGGTTGTTAAAATAAATGGTTTTACCGGTTTTTGATTCTTTGACATTACCAATCCAAGCCGGACCGTTATCTGCATAACCGGTTTTCAATTCAATGTATTTGATATTCATCATATACCTCCTAAAACATACGGCAGGGATCATCATTCAACCTGTGGTCACGACCCGGATCGAGACATCAATACGGATGAATGATTTGACGCTACGCGTCATGATTTGGCTTCGCCATGATTTGCGCTTCGCGCATGAATTGAATTGCGCTCCATGCCCCGCAGGGCAATTCATGTGCAGAAAGCACAATTCATGCCGTCAGGCAATTCACGCGCCGTCAGGCGCAATTCATTGTCGAGACAGTAAACATACTGTCTCGACATGCCTTGTAAACGGAAACATATCCACCGGGACGGCGGATCTCGCCCTATATCCGTGCGAGGTAAGGAACCGCAGGTCGCGCGCAAGAGTTTCGGGGTTGCAGGAGACGTAAACGACGCGCTTTGGCGCAAGGGCGGCGACCGAGCGCAAAAACTTTATATCGCTGCCGGTGCGGGGCGGATCCATCACCAGAACGTCGATCTTTTCGCCGGAAGCGGCAAGCTCAAGCGCAAACTCGCCGGCGTCGGCGCAATAAAACTCCGCGTTGGAGACCCCGTTCATTTCGGCGTTGCGGCGGGCGTCGCCGACGGCGGCGGCGACCGATTCCACGCCGATCACCCTGCCCGCGCTCCTCGAGGCGAGCAAGCCGATGGTCCCGGTGCCGCAATAGGCGTCAAACACCGTCTCGCTGCCGGAAAGCCCCATAGCCTCGACCGCGAGCGCATAAAGCCGCCCGGTCTGTTTGGGATTCACCTGATAAAACGCGCCCGGCGATATGCGGAACCGCATCCCGTCGATGAGGTCCTCGATATATCCGGCGCCGTAAAGCACGCGGTTCTTTTCGCCGAGCACCATATTCGTAAACTTCGGGTTGACGTTTTGTATTACCGTGGTGACCGAAGGCATTTTTTGAACAAGCAAAGAAACAAGCTCGTCCAACCGCGCGACTTTTTCGTCGCCGGTGACCAGCACCACCATGATCTGCAGGCTGTTGAAGCCTTTGCGTACCTGAACGTGGCGCAGCCCGCCTTTTAAAGTATTCTCGTTGAATATGCTTATATCCAGGCTCCGCGCAAGCGAAATGACTGTTTGGATCACCTCGTCGCATTCGGCTTCCTGGATCATACAGCGTTTTACCGGGACGACGGTATGCTCCGACGAGCGGTATATCCCCGCGACGGTAACGCCGCGGTGCCTGGCGAACGCCGCCTGGGCTTTATAGCGGTAGCGCTCGGGGTCTTCCATTGCGACGACGGGCGCCACCCGGCAATATCTGCCGATGAGTTTTATTACCTCCGACCTTTTAAGGCGGATCTGTTCCTCATAGGTAAGGTTGCGAAGCTGACAGCCGCCGCATTTTTTGTAATATTCGCAGCCTTCGCGTTTTATTTTTCCGGTCATAAATTCTTTAAATACGGGTTGAAACGTTTCTCGTCAACAAGTGTCGTCGGGTCGTCGTGACCGGGATAGACGTCGTAATCGCCGGGCATATCCTTAAGCGCCCTGAGCGAGCGCATAAGCTGTTCCTCGTTCCCGCCGAGGTGGGTGGTGCCGATGCTCCTTTTAAAAAGCGTGTCGCCGGTGAACATCATTCCGTCGAAGATATAGCAAACGCTGCCGGGAGTGTGTCCCGGGGTCGGCACGACGTAAAACTCGAAACCCGCGGCGGAATAAAGTCCCTCGCCGTCGAAAAGAAAATCGGCGGGCTCGAACGGGCGCGGATCGTAAGGTATCACCGACGAAAAAACGTCGCGCTCGGTGAGCATGTGCGCGTCGTCCTTGTGAATGGCGACCGGAACGGTGTGCCCGCGCAGATCGCCGACGGCAAGTATGTGGTCGAAATGCCCGTGAGTGAGCAATATAAGCCGGCAGACCGCGTCCATACGGAAAAGCGCGTCCTGAATGACGGTGAGATCGTCGCCGGGATCGATCACCACGGCATCGCGCGATTCGCTGTGTTTGATTATATAACAGTTGGTAGAAAGCGATCCGACGATCACCCTTTTTACCGTCATTTCCTTCATTTTATTTCACTTCCCGCAAAATGCAAAACCTTTTAACCGCGCCGTGCGATAAAATCGGCTACTTCGTCGCGCGTCGGGATCGAAGCGAGCGAGCCGGGACGGGTTACGGTGAGCGCGCCGACCGCGTTTGCGAACCTGGCGGCGGAGATAATATCGCCGGAGTTGAGATATTCAACGGCGAGCGCCGCGGTGAATGCGTCGCCGGCGGCGGTGGTATCGACGGCGTTTACGTCGAACGGAGAAATAAGATCGCAATATTTGCCGTCGTAAACATAGCATCCGCGCGCACCGAGTTTAAGCACGACGTAGCGTATATCTACCTTGCTGCAAAGCGCCATCGAAGCGCGCAGGCAGTTATCCAGGCTGTTGGGACGGATGCCGGTGAGGATCTCGGTCTCGTTTTCGTTGGGCGAGAAGACCTCCACCCGTTCCAGCTTGCCGAGCGGAAATTCCGGATCCGCCGGCCCGGCGTCGACAAAGAAAGGCAGCCCCTCATAGGCGGCGGTACGCGCGGCGGTGACGATCGCTTCACGGTTGATCTCGAACTGAGTCATGACCGCGTCGGGGTAAGCGCCGAATGCCGCCTCTATGTCGGATTCGTTGATTTTTTTGTTTGCTCCGGGATAAACGACAATACGGTTGGTCCCGCCTTTTTCGAGCAAAACGACGGCAAGCCCGGTCTGTTCGAGCCGGTCGACGCGGATAAACCTTGTGTCTATCCCTTTGGAGGCAAAAAGTTCAAGCAGTTTGTCGCCATAGGCGTCGTCGCCCACGCGTGAGCAAAAGACCGCCTCTGCTCCGAGGTTGGACACCGCCACCGCGGTATTGGCGCCTTTTCCGCCGGAAGTGAAGGCATAAGCGCCGTCGGAGATCATTGTTTCGCCCGGCGCGGGGATATAGGGAGTGGACAACATGAGATCGATGTTTGAACTTCCCGTTACGAGTATCCTTTTTGACATATTTTTACCCCCGAAATACAATACTTCACTTTATTTTACTACAAACATTCGGTATTGTCAACTTTTTTATACTTCATTCTGGTAGCGATCCCGCCCCGAATATGGCGCTCGCTGCGGTTAAATTCCAGCACCGCCCGGACCTTTCGGTAAAGCTCGCCGTCGATGGTTTGCAACCGCTCGGTAAGATCTTTATGCACCGTGCTTTTGCTTACTCCGAACCTGTTCGCCGCGCCGCGCACGGTCGCTCCCGTGGCGGCGACGTATTCCCCGGTCTGCAAAACGCGCCGCATCAAGTCATCACGCATACTGACACACCCTTTATGTGCTGATACGTTAACATTGATATGCGGCGCGTTATGAATTAAGAATCGACTTTTTTTATAAAAGGAGTAAACGCTTTGTCGGCTGGAGGCGGCGAAGGCGCGGTCAGCGCGATTATATCCGATATCCGCTTCGAGAGCGCGTAATATTCTTTGGTCGGTCCCCGTCCGGCGTTGAGCGCCGCGGCGGGTTTTGTTATTATTTCGATCATTTTGTTTTCGCGGTTGGCGGCGAGTATTTCGCAGCCCTTTTCGTCGGCGGCGAGCACCGCCGCAAAAGGCGGATCGCGGCGCACGGCGGAAGCTGTTATTCCGAACGCCGCGGAAAGAACCGCGCGCCGCACCCTCGCGGCGGTATATTTTTTGTCGACGCAGGCGGAACACAGACCGTAAAAACTGTTTGCGCGTTTTGCACCGCGAACAAGTTTTGCCGCGAGATCGTCGGTCATACCGTAAACGTTTTTAAGTTCCTCCGCGCCCGAAAGTCCGCGGAAAAACGCGATGAACCAGCTGTCCAGCCTTGAAATATCGCGCCGGAAATCCGATCCGAGCTCCGCGGCGAAAACCTCCGACGCGCCCGGCGGGACCGAACCGATAAGGTCCCGGTCGCAAAGCGAACGCAATTCGGACGACGAAGCAAAACCCGGTGCGCGCGGAATGACAAAGGGTTCGGTTTCGGCGCCGCCGAGGTTTTTGATATATTCGACGGCAAGTATGTTGTTCGGCTTTTTCATTTCCGCCGCGGCGTCAGGCCCGATGAATTCTTCGATCGCGCGGGTGAACGCCGAAGGATAGGAAAGGCTGCTTCCCCCGCCCGAAAGCTCTTTTAAACGCGTCGCGAAGGAATCGTTTTTAAACAGCGCGGCGACCGAAAACAGCAATTCTTTATCGCCCTCGGCGCCGAAAGCCAGCGCGTCCGATCCGATCGCGGAGGCGATAAACACTCCGGCGCGGGCAAAATCCGCCGCCGAGGCAAAGCACCACGGGGCGGGCAGTTCAAGCACAAGATCGGCTCCGTTTTCGACGGCGGCGCGTGCGCGGACATATTTCCCGGCGACGGCGCAATCGCCGCGTTGTACGACGTCGCCGCTCATAATGCATACAACGGCGCCGAACTCGCTTTTTATGCGTTCGAGCTGGTGAAGATGACCGTGGTGAAAAGGATTGTATTCACATATGACCGAGGCGAAGCGGCGGTTTTCCATTTGTCAAAAATCCCTTGCAATTCAAAGATAATGGTAGTATAATGAAAAAAATATGAATTGTCAAGGAGACACAGTATGTTTATTCTCGTTGTAAACGCCGGAAGTTCCTCGCTCAAATATCAGCTTTTCGATATGGACCGCGAGGAAATGATCGCCAAAGGACTTTGCGAACGCATCGGTATCGACGGCAAACTCACCCACACCACCGTCGGCAAAGAAAAAGTCAAAAAAGACATCCCCATGCCCACCCATACCGAGGCGGTAAAAGTGGCGGTGGAATGCCTTACAGACAAAGAGTTCGGCTGTATTTCGGATATGAGCCAGATCTCCGCCGTCGGCCACAGGATAGTGTCGGGCGGTCCCTGGCTTATAAACAGCGTTCAAATAGACGGACCGGACGGAAAAGTGCTTGAAGATCTGCATAAATGCTTCGACCTCGCTCCGCTCCACACAAAAGCGCATCTTCAGGGTATCGAGGGCTGTATGAGCATAATGCCCGGCGTGCCTCAGGTGCTGGTTATGGATACCGCGTTCCACCAAACTATGCCGGCGCAGGCTTATACCTACCCGATCGATTATGAAACGGCGCAAAAATACGCCATCCGCCGCTATGGCGCGCACGGCACTTCGCACCGCTACGTTTCGGGCAAAGCCATTGAATATCTCGGCAACAAAAACGCAAAGATCGTCACCTGCCACCTCGGGAACGGGTCGTCGATATCGGCGGTGGACGGCGGGAAATGCGTCGACACCTCTATGGGACTCACCCCGCTTGAAGGCGTTATAATGGGATCGCGCTGCGGCAGTATCGACCCGGCGATAGTTCCTTTCGTTATGGAACGCGAAAACATCCCCGCCGACAAAATGGGCGATTGGATGAACAAAAAATGCGGATTCCTTGGGCTTTCCGGCGTTTCCTCCGACCTGCGCGACGTGCGTGAAGCCGCCGCGAACGGAAACGAACGCGCCAAACTCGCGCTGGATATCCTTGCTTACCAGATCAAAAAATACATCGGCGCCTATGCCGCCGCAATGAACGGGCTCGATTGCGTTGTGTTTACCGCCGGGATCGGCGAAAACGACGACGAGATGCGTGCCGCCGCAATGAAAGATATGGAATTCTACGGCATAAAACTTGACGCCGAAAAGAACAAGCAGCGCGGCTGTTTTGAGATCCACGCCGACGATTCCCGCGTGAAGATCCTTGTTATCCCGACAAACGAAGAGCTTGTTATTGCTTCCGACACGTTGGCGATAGTTACCGGCAAGGAAATCTGATATGGCGGACCAACCCGAAAAAAGCGAAAAGAAATATCCGCACAGCGGGCACCGCGTGCGGATGAAGAAAAAACTGCTGGATTACGGCGGATATATATTCGACGATCTTGAAATTGTCGAGTCACTGCTTTTTTATGCTTTGCCGCGCGTCGACACAAGGCCGATCGCCAAAGAACTTTTGACAAAATTCGGCTCGATAAAAGGCATTCTTGACGCCGACAGCGCCGCCCTGCGCGAGGTCAAAGGCATCAAAGACGGTGCCGAGGCGCTGTTTATTCTGCTGCGCCAGGTCTCGCTGCGCGATTTCGGCGCGCCGGGCGCCGGCAACTTCCGCGATCCCGCGGTCGCGCGCGATCTGCTTTTGAGGGTTTACAGAGGGATCAAGTCCGAATCGGTGTTTGCTCTTTATATCGGCGCGAACGGCGGAATGATCGATTCGGAGTTCGTGTTTCGCGGCGGCATCAACTCGGCGCGGTTCCCGCTGAGGGCGATAACCGAAGGCGTTATACGCAACCGCGCAAGCGGAGTGATAATCGCCCACAATCATCCGAGCGGAAGCGTTTTTCCGTCGAGCGACGACCTTATCACTACCGACCGTATCGCCGCGCACCTCGCGGCAAACGATATTGAACTTGTCGAACATTATATCGTCGGCAGTAACGAATGCGCCGGGATATTAAAACGTTCGCTTTATTCCCAAAACGACAAAGAAGAATAGAAAGAAGCGTCGTCCAAAGGGCGGCGCTTCTTTATTTGTTTGCGGAAATCCTCAAGCCAGTTCGATCGCGCCGGTATAGAGTTTGTAATACTGCCCCTTCTGTGCGAGAAGGCTTTCGTGAGTGCCGCGTTCGATGATATTCCCGTGTTCAAGTACCATTATCACGTCGGAATTGCGTACCGTTGAAAGCCGGTGGGCGATAACGAAGGTGGTTCGGTTATGCATAAGTCTGTCCATACCTTTTTCTATCAGCCTTTCGGTGCGGGTGTCGACCGAGCTGGTAGCTTCGTCAAGCACAAGTATCGGCGCTTTTGAAAGCGCGGCGCGGGCAATGTTCAGAAGCTGGCGCTGTCCCTGCGAAAGGTTGGCGCCGTCGCCTTCGATAACGGTGTTGTATCCTTCCGAAAGTTTCATTATAAACCCGTGAGCCGAAGCCGTCTTCGCCGCCTCGACGACCTCCTCGTCGGTGGCGTCGAGCCTGCCGTAGCGGATGTTTTCCATAACCGTACCGCTGAACAGGTGGGTATCCTGAAGCACCATCGAAACGTTGCGGCGCAGATAATCGAGATCGTAATCGCGGATATCCCTGCCGTCTATGGTGATAGTCCCCTCGGAAATATCGTAAAACCGGTTGATAAGGTTGGTCACCGTCGTCTTTCCGGCGCCGGTGGAGCCGACAAAAGCGACTTTCTGACCGGGGTGGGCGTAAAGCGAAACGTTGTGCAGGACGGTCTTTTCGGGGTAATAACCGAACGTGACGTTCTGCATTACAACGTCACCGACGATCCCTTCGGTGATCCCGCGCTCGACGCGGTCGGCTTCCTCGGGTTTCATATCCATCACGTTGAACACGCGCTCGGCTCCGGCAAGCGCGGCGAAAATGGTGGACATATTCTGCGAAATGTTGTTGATCGGCATACTGAACTGCCGCGAATAAGTGGCGAACACCGTAAGGTCGCCGACGCCGATCCTGCCCAGCGCCATAAGCACGCCGCCGACTCCGACCGTAACGGCATAGCTGATCTGCGACATATTCCCCATTATCGGGCCCATAGTGCCGCCCCAGAACTGGGCTTTGAACTGCTTTTCGCGCAGGTCGCCGTTAAGCATCCCGAATTCTTCAATGCAGGTTTCCTCGTGATTGAACACTTTCACCACTTTCTGACCGGCGACGGTCTCTTCGATATAACCGTTAACGGCGCCCAAAGCCGCCTGCTGACCGGCGTAATGTTTTCCCGAAACCTTTGCGAGCTTTCCGCCCCCGAACATAAACAACGGAATAAACAGGGCTGTGACAAGGGTGAGCCAGCCGTTGGTGGTCACCATAAAGACAAACGTGCCGATAAGCGAAATGAGTCCCGAAACGATCGAGGGGAGCGCGTTGATGAGCATTGTCTCGATATTGTCGACGTCGTTGGTGAACCGCGACATTATCTCGCCGACGGTATTGCGGTCGAAATAACTGACCGGCAGTTTTTGCAGTTTGTTGAAAAGATCATTCCTTATCTTTTCAGTCGCGTTCTGCGAAACGAACAGCATAAGCCGCGCCTGAATATAAGTCGTAAGCACGCCGATAAGATACATAAGCGCAAGTATAAGCACGGCGGCGATGATATACGAAAACACCATGAGCATTTCGCTTTCGCCGACAAGATCTTTTACGAAGTCGGTATCGGAAAATGCCGATATGACTTTGTCGGCAAGCACGCCCGGTCCGCGCGGGGCGATCGATTCGCCGGTGACTTCGTACTGGATGCGGTTTATGATCGGCGCGATCATATAAGATCCGAACAGCGAAGCCGCGGTGCTCAACAGCATACACACCAGCGCGACGATCAAAAGCAGTTTGTATTTTGCGATATATTGCAGTATGCGCTTTACCGATCCGGAGGTGTTTTTCGGTTTCCCCGAAGCGCGAACACCGGGGCCGCGCCTCGGTCCGCCGCCGGGCCTGCCGTGACCGCGGCTGTCGTTGACCGTGCGGGAATATTGTTTCTGAAGACTTTCAAGCGTTCTTTTTGCCATTATTCCTCGCCCCCTTCCGGCGTTTCTTTGTCGTTCTGCGAATAATATATCTCGTTATATTCGGAATTGGTCGCAAGAAGCTCGTCGTGGGTGCCGATCCCAGTGATCCTGCCGTCGTTCATAACTACTATCCTGTCGGCTTCGCGCACCGAGGTTATGCGCTGAGCGATGATGATTTTTGTCGAGCCGCCCAGCTCGTTTTTGAGTGCCGAGCGGATCATCGCCTCGGTCGCGGTGTCCACCGCCGAGGTGGAATCGTCAAGAATGAGTATCTTCGGGTGTTTCAGCAGCGCGCGGGCGATGCAAAGCCTTTGCTTCTGTCCGCCCGAAACGTTTGTGCCGCCCTGACCGAGGTCGTAACCGTAACCTTCGGCGAACCCGCTTATGAATTTGTCCGCCTGGGCGTATTCCGCCATACGGCGGACTTCATCGTCGGAAGCGGATTCGTCGCCCCAGCGCAGGTTGTCGCCTATGGTGCCGGAAAACAGTACGTTCTTCTGCAATACCATACCCACGCCCTCGCGCAGGTTATAAAGCGAATAATCTTTTACGTTTACGCCGTCGACAAGTATCTCGCCCGCGTCGGCGTCGTAAAGCCGGGGGATAAGCGATACCAGCGTGGTCTTCCCGCAGCCGGTCGAACCGATTATTCCGACCGTCTCGCCCGGTTCGATGCGAAGGTTTATGCCTTCAAGCACCTTTTCGGGACTGTTTTTGTAATAACTGAACGAAACGTTTCTGAACTCTATCGCGCCTTCGGAAACGGTTTTTTCTTTTTCGGCGGCAAAACTGTCGTCAAGATCGATCTTTTCATCCAGCACCTCGCGTATCCTGCGTGCCGAAGCGAGCGCGCGAGAGAGCATCATAAACATCATCGTCACCATCATAAGCGAAAAGAGTATCTGGGTGACGTAGGTGATAAACGCCGAAAGATCGCCGAAAAGCATCTTTTCCGGTCCGAGCACCATTCTGCTGCCAAGCAGCAGGACGGCGATCGTCGTCACGTTCATAAACAAAGTCATTACCGGCGAAAGGAAGATCATTATTTTTGCCGCCGAAACGCCGGCGTCTTTAAGATCGCGGTTGGCTTTGCCGAACTTTTCTTTTTCGTGTTCCTCGCGCACAAAGGATTTTACAACGCGCACGTTGGTTATGTTCTCCTGAACGGTGTTGTTGAGCGCGTCGATCTTTGTTTGTACTCTGCCGAACCGTTTGAACCCTTTTGTGATTATCCCGACAATGCTCAGGATCATAAGCGGGATGGTGACGGCGAGCACCAGCGAAAGCGAGGGGCGCAGGCTGATCGCCATTATAAGCGCGCCGATAAGCATACCCGGCGAGCGCAGCGCCATACGAAGCATTGCGTTGACAAGGTTCTGCATTTGCGTGACGTCGTTGGTAAGGCGGGTGACCAGCGACCCGGTCGAGAATTTATCGATGTTCGCAAAAGAAAACCTCTGCACTTTGGCATAGATATCCCG
The DNA here is from genome assembly GCA_947305675.1 of uncultured Clostridia bacterium. Taxonomy (GTDB): domain Bacteria; phylum Bacillota; class Clostridia; order Oscillospirales; family CAG-382; genus Coliplasma. The sequence continues at coordinate 10,184 of CAMZED010000049.1, forward strand.
GCGAAGATCCGCGGCGAAGTTTACCGAAGCCTTTGCGCCGAAATAAGCGCCGCCGATCCCGCCCGCCATCATGACCAGCGCGACTCCGACCATAAGCAGAGCGATCTTTGTGGGATAGCTCCAGCCGTATTCGATCGAATTGTTGATTACCGCGGCAAGGCAGCGCGGCATTATAACCTCGCCGATGACCTCGACGATCATACACAGCGGCCCAAACACGAAATATTTCCAATACGGTTTAACGTATTTCATCCAGCGTTTCATCGGCTTCATTCTCCATCTCTTCGATATTCTTCTTTATTTTGTCAATGACCCCGAAAAACGTTTCGAGCTCCCGGGCGCTTATCCCTCGGCGGATAAAGTTTTCGAACTCCTCGACCTCCCCGCCGCGCTGTTCGTGCAGTTCCACGGCGCGGTCGGTGAGCAGGATCTTTTTCAGGCGGGCGTCGTTTTCGTCGCGCCGGCGCAAAATAAGCCCGTTCTTTTCCATAAGCTGCAGTATCGCGGTCATCGTCGGACGTCTTACCGAAAACCGTTTTTCGATATCGCGCTGATAAACGTTTTCCCCGCGGTGTTCATAAAGATACCCGACGACCCAATCCTGCATTCGCGTCATACGCGCCAGCCGGCCGTCCGAACAGCTGTTTTTGCGGCAGGGTCCGGCGCGCTTTATCGAAAGCGAAAGCTCGCGCACGCGGAACCCGATCGTTTCTTCCCTCTTCATTAAAATTAGCCTCCTAACAATTAGCACGCTAACATTTTATTTGGCGGCAGGGGTTTTGTCAATATGCATATGTAATGAATTTAAAACCCGCCGCGGGCGTTTTTTGGGCAAAAAGAGACCCCCGGAGAACTTCCGGGGGTCTCAGAGCGCAGACAAAGCGGCTATTTACGCACCGATACGGCACGAATGACGTAAA
>CAMZED010000050.1 GCA_947305675.1 uncultured Clostridia bacterium
GTTCGGGTTGATATCTTTGAAAGCATAAACGTTCTGATCCTCATATATTTTTGCGCTCGGGATATCTCCGTTAATTATTTTGCAAAACAGGCAATCCATATTTTCACTCCTTGATTTGCGCGACAAGTATTCTTTCGGCTTCTTTCATCGCCTCGCCGAGTTTTTCGGGAAGTTTGCCGCCGGACTGCGCGCTGTTGGGACGTCCGCCGCCGCCTCCGCCGACTATGGGCGATACCGCTTTCAGAAGATTTCCGGCATGCGCGCCGGCTTTTACGGCCGCGGGTCCGCACCCGGCTACGAGCTGCACTTTGCCTTCGCTTTCGATGCTGAACAGGCATACCGCGGCTTCATCACGCGAGATAATATCGTCGACGGCGCCGCGAAGGACATCGGCGGGAACATTTTTAAATCCGCCGCGGATGAATCTCAATCCGCCGATCTCTATAGCTCCTACAAGGGCGCCCTTGACCGATTCGTCGATCACTTTGCGCTGGGCTTCCTCGATGAGTTTGTGGCTGCGTTTGATTTCTTCCAAAAGTTGTTCGGTCTTGCGGATGATCTCATCGCGCGCGGCGGCTTTTACGGTTTTTCTCACAGACTCGAGCAGAGCCGATTCGCTGCGCATGATAGCAAGAGTGTTGAACCCGGTGGCGCATTCGATCCTTCTTACGCCGGCGGCTACGGATGATTCGCTGATAATTCTAAAAGCGCCGATGCAGCCGGTAGCGCTTACGTGCGTGCCGCCGCAGAGTTCTTTCGAAAAGTCGCCCATTGTTACAACGCGGACCGATGAACCGTATTTCTCGCCGAACAGAGCCATCGCGCCCTGCGCGCGGGCTTCATCGGGAGTCATGATCTCGGTTGTTACAGCCGAGTTAAGAAGGATCTGCTCGTTAACTTCGTTTTCAACGTCGGTAAGTTCTTCCGGAGTAAGCGCCGAAAGATGGGTAAAGTCGAACCTCCCCCTCTCGGCGTCAACGTAAGAACCCGCCTGTTCGACGTGAGTGCCGAGGCGTTTGCGAAGCGCCGCCTGAAGCAGGTGAAGCGCCGAATGGTTGCGCCTTATTGCGGAACGGCGTGCCGAGTCGATCATTGCGTGAGCCGCTCCCTTTTCGACGGTCCCCTCGATGACGCGTCCGACGTGCAGATACTGCCCTTCGGGAGTCTTTTTGGTATCGTCGACGGCAAAGACGCCGTTTGCGCATTTGATGACGCCGGTATCGCCAACCTGACCGCCGCCCTCGCCATAGAAAGGAGTACGGTCGAGTATAATTGTAGCTTTACCGCCGGAAACAAACGCGTTGTCCTCGCCCTCGGAAATAATATATTCAATATTGCAATCGCATTCGGTTTCGGTATATCCGACAAATTCGGTGGCCTTGGTCTTGTCGATCATAGCGAGCGCGTCTCCGACCCATCCCGCGTCGATGTTTGCGCGTGCCTCGCGCGCGCGTTTCTTTTGCTCCGCCATAAGGTTTTTGAAAGCCGCTTCGTCGATACCGATACCTTTTTCGCCGATGATCTCTTTTGTGAGGTCGATCGGGAAACCGAAAGTATCGTAAAGTTTGAACGCGTTCTCGCCGGAGAGGACATTTTTGCCGGCGGCAACCGTCTCGTTAAGCATCTTATCAAGTATCGCAAGACCGGAATCAAGCGTGAGTGCAAAACGTTCCTCTTCGGATCTGATTGTCTTTTTGATATACTCTTTGCGCTCCGACAGTTCGGGATATGCGCCGCAGTTATTTGCGATCACAACGTCGCAAACTTCGCCGAGGAAATTGCCCTTTATTCCGAGCAGCCTTCCGTGGCGCGCCGCGCGGCGAAGAACACGCCTGAGTATATATCCCCTTCCCTCGTTCGAAGGAATGACTCCGTCGCCGATAAGGAATGTCGCTGTTTTGATGTGATCGGTTATAACGCGCAGCGATACGTCGTTATCGTCGGCGCTTCCGCCGTAGGTCTTCCCCGCCAGCTCGCAAACCTTTGCCATAATGCTGCGGTTGGTGTCGACTTCGAAAAGGTTGCCGACGTCCTGCATAACGCAGGCAAGGCGTTCAAGACCCATACCGGTATCTATGTTCGGGTGTGCAAGACGGGTGTAATTGCCGTTCCCGTCGCCGTCGAACTGTGTAAACACAATATTCCAGATTTCTATAAAGCGGTCGCAATCGCAGCCGACGTGGCAATCGGGTTTGCCGCAGCCGTATTTTTCGCCGCGGTCGAAATAGATCTCGGAGCAGGGGCCGCAGGGACCGGATCCGATCTCCCAGAAGTTATCCTCTTTACCGAGCCTTACTATCCTTTCAGCGGGGACGCCGGTCTTTACCCAAATGTCAAACGCTTCGTCGTCGTCCACATAAACGCTGGGATAGAGCCTGTCCTCGGGTATTTCCATAACTTTTGTAAGAAATTCCCACGCCCAGGGAATAGCTTCTTCTTTAAAATAATCGCCGAACGAGAAATTGCCGAGCATTTCGAAAAACGTGCCGTGACGCGCCGTTTTGCCGACGTTGTCGATATCCAGCGTACGTACGCACTTTTGGCAGGTCGTCACACGTTTGCGCGGAGGAACACGCTCGCCGGTGAAATATTTTTTAAGGGGCGCCATACCGGCGTTGATAAGCAGAAGCGAATCATCGTCCTGCGGTACCAACGGAAAAGAGTTAAGGCAAAGATGCCCCTTGCTTTCAAAGAATTCGAGATATTTTTTTCTTATCTCGTTTAAAGAAATAGGCTGCATTTTTTATATTCCTGTCCTTTCGGATTAAATACTATTGTTCTGACTCTTCATTGGAAGAAGATTCCGCAAGCGAACCCGGAATGATCGCCTCAATAAAGCGAGACTGGCTCCAGCGCATTCCGTGTTCCGCGCAATAATCTTTTGCGGATGAAACGAACGGAGATATCAAAGTTACTCCGTCGCTTCCTTCAAAAACATTATCGGCAAGCTGAACTTCGGCGTTGCGAAATTCGACGTATTGAAGCGCCGCGCAATTCGCAAAAGCCCTTTCGCCGACCGAACCGACTCCGGCGGTAACTATTACGTCGACCAGTTTACTGCAGTAAGAGAACGCACGGACGCCGACTTTTCCGACGTTTTCGGGTATTTTGAATTCGGCGAGCGAAACACAGTGGTTAAAACAGTAATCGGGGATCTCGTCTATGCCGGACCCGATCGAAACGCTTTCAAGCGCGTTGCACCACGAAAAAGCGCGAACCCCAATACTCCTGACAGTGTCGGGTATTACGACGGAAGTGAGCGCGTCGGCGTAGTAAAAAGCGCTTTCAGCCAGAGCGGTGACCGAAGAAGGTATCTCGACAGAAGTGACTTTCGCCTTTTCGAAAAGGAAAAGCGAGCCGATTACGGTAACAGGTTTACCGTCGATCTCCGAAGGGATAATGAGTTCCGTAGATTCCCCGAGGTAACCGGTAAGTTCGATATGGTCTTTGTAGACGTCATAAGAAAAAACGTCGTTCTCGCGCGATTCGAGAAAATCGGCAGGAGGCGCCTCGTCCTCGATCCCGGTAACGTATGCTTTTGCTTTTCTGAGCAGCCGTTCGCAGGAACAAAGGTTCAGACACATTATTAAGGCGATGGCCGCCAAAACAAATTTCTTCATTGTTATGCATTCCTTAAACAAATGATTGCATTGTGATTATAACACCGATATACCGGTTTGTCAATTTGGTATTTGATAAAAAGATGCGTAAGCGTATATTTTTTAGGTTTAAATTATTGTTGACTTACGGAAAAAAATGTATTAGAATGGCAGCGAAGAAAACGAAAATAAAGGACGGTTTTAAAATGGACAAGCAGACATTCGCATCTTTCCGCGATTTTTATCACGATCAACTTCTTAACGATTCGATCCCGTTCTGGATGAACAGCGATCTGATCGACAAAGAATACGGCGGCTATATTTCCAGCGTCGACCGCGAGGGCAAAGCCTATAACACCGATAAATCCGGTTGGTTCCAGGGCAGATGCCTGTGGACTTTCTCGCGGCTTTGCAACGTTTACGGCAAGCGCGACGAATGGGTCGAAGCAGCCGAGCTGGGCAAACAGTTCATCGATAAATACATCGCCGACAAAGACGGCAGAATGTATTTTACGCTCACGCGGGAAGGCAAACCCCTTCGCAAGCGCCGCTACACATTTACCGAAAGTTTTTACGTTCTTTCGATGGCGGAATATTCTGTGATGAGCGGCGACAAAGAAGCTTTAAAAAAAGCCGAGGATTGCTTTGAAATGATGCTTTCGATCTTCCGCGATCCTTCGACCGATCCCTTCAAGATCACTCCGAAGAGCTATTCCGAAACGCGTGCGGAACGCGCCGTTGCGGTTCCGATGGTGCTTATCAGCTCCGCGCAGGCTTTAAGAAGATGCGATCCCGAAAAAGCGGAATATTATACCAAAGTTGCCGACGAAATGGCTGACATAATAATTAACGTACACTATAAACCGGATCTGGGCTGCGTGCTTGAAACGGTAGGTCCCAACGGCGAATTCATCGATAACCCCGCCGGCAGGACGATCAACCCCGGTCACTCGATGGAAAACAGCTGGTTCCTTATGAACCAGGCGATATACACCGGCAACAAAGAACTTCTTAAAAACGCTTTGGATATACTCGACCATTCGCTTGAATGGGGCTGGGACAAAGAATTCGGCGGATTCATTTATTTCACCGACGTAAAAGGCCGCCCCTGCGAACAGCTTGAGCACGATATGAAGTTGTGGTGGGTACACAATGAAGCCTGTATCGCTACCCTGCTCGCATACAGCATTACAAAAGACGAAAAGTATTGGAACTGGTTCCAGAAAGCGCACTTCTACGCGTTCGGGCATTTTGCCGATAAAGAATGCGGCGAATGGTACGGCTATCTTCACAGAGACGGCACGGTTTCGCATACGCAAAAGGGTTCGATGTGGAAAGGTCCCTTCCACCAGCCCAGGTTCCTTATGAACTGCGAAAAGATTCTTTCCTGTCTGGCGGAAGACAAGCCCGTCGACGGTCTGCTTTGATGAAACGGCTTGCGGCGGTTTTCTCCATGTTATTATCCGCGTTCGCGCTTGATATTTGCGCGTTCGCCGATAGCGAAAGTTCGCTTGCGGAAAGCGCCGGAACGGAGTTTTCGACCGGTACGGTCGTGATCGCCGCCGCCGCGATGTTCGCGGTAATAGCGGTGATCGGCGTTATGTTTGCAAAAGTGATACAAAAGGACCGGAACGATATACGCGGAATAAGGAGAAAATAGTTACAAACAGAGGTTTGCCGTCCGCGGGCGAGCCTCTGTTTTATTTACAAAATAATTTTCAACAAAAATGCAACCGAATCGGCTTTAGAAACGTTTATATGTTTGAAGGCGGTGATAAAATGGCACGGAATGAATTGCGCAATAGTTCCGAGTGCGAAGAGATTTTGAAAAGGAATGCGGGAAAGGTTTTCAAAACGGCGTTTATAAGGACGGGCAACAGGTATGACGCCGAGGATATAATGCAGGAGGTTTTTCTGCGTTTTATACGCTATGCTCCGGTTTTTCCCGACGCCGAACGTGAAAGCGCCTGGTTTATAAAATGTACCGTAAACCTTACACACAGTTTTTTCAGGTCGGCGAGAATAAAGCGTGAATTGCCGCTCGACGATTCGCTGCCCGCGCCGGAAGAAGATACGGACGGAATAATCGAATGCGTTATGAAACTGCCGAAGAATCTGCGCACCGCCATTCACCTTTATTATTACGAAAACATGTCGGTAAAAGAAATAGCCGATACTATGGGAAAAAGCGAATCGGCTGTGAAATCGCTGCTGATGCGAGGACGGAACCGGCTTAAAGACATGTTGAAAGATGAATTCGATTGACGAAAGGAAGCGTTTATAATGTTTGAAGAAAGGTACAAAGAAGCAATGAATAAGCAGGAACCCACGCAAAAGGCTGTTGCCGATACGCATGCGGCGATGGAACGCGAGATATCCGCTCAAACGCAAATCAAAGCCAAAACGGCGAGCGGAAAGCTTATGAACGCCATTGCGGCGGCTTGCCTTGCGTTGGTGTTCGCGGTGAGCGCGGTAATCGGCGTATTGCACGTTAACAAACCGTTAAACACTGCGGTTTCCGGCGCCGAACTGCACAGTTTTAACAGTTATGACGAAATAGCCCAAGCGATAAAAACCGGGCTGAAGCTCGGGCGGCCGGCTAATACCGACAGTATCGAGGAAGATCGGGCAGTATCGAATGAACTGCAAGGCGATAAATCTTCGCCAGACGGCGCGCCTGACTATTCCGACACCAACAACCAGGTCGTGGGGGTGAACGAGGCGGACGTCGTAAAAACCGACGGCAGATTTATTTACATCCTCGACCGGTCATTCGGCAATTTGAAGATCGTAAAAGCCGATGAAGGAAAAACAGAACTTATTTCGTCGGTCGACGTTGAAAAGCCGCAGATTGAAGGACAGCTTGAATATTTCAACCCCGTTGAAATGTATCTTTTCGGCGACAGACTTACAGTTATTGCCCGCTGCAGCGATGTTGTCGCCAAAAAGTATACTGACATATTCGATATTGCCGACGGTATGTATATTTACGACATTTACGATTACTTTGACGTTTACAGCCAACAAACCTGCGTGATAAATTACGATATCACCGACAGAAGCGCGCCGAAGCTGATTTCAAGCAGCACTCAGAGCGGGCGTTACGTTGACTCCCGTGCGATAGACGGCAATGTTTACGTCATATCGTCTTATTCCCTGCCCGTGCGCCGGTTATACGGCGAAGACGGCGAAACAGATTTCAGTTTTCCGGACGGTGAGTGCGTACCGAAAATAAACGGCGCCGAGCTCGAACCGCAGAATATATACGCCGGAAAAGATGCCGACAGCACGACTTACACTGTGATAACCGCTTCGGACATAACCGGCGGCGGGCTTATGGGAAATTATCTGGCATTCCTCGGCAGAACGAACGTTATATACGCTTCGCAGGGGAACATTTATTTATCGAAAACGGTTTATAACGCAAACGAAAAAGAATTACAACAAATTTTATCGGAGGCTTTGGCGAAGATCGGCGTTCAATACGACCCGAACAGTTATGAGGAACCGAAATTCGACGAAGACACCGATTTTTCAAAAATCGATTTCGGAATCGAAAGTTACTGTTTATACTATACCGATATTGTCAAAATCGGCCTTGACGGCGGCAACGTCTCCGCCGAAGCCTGCGCGAGGATTCCGGGTATGGCTGTCAATCAGTTCAACTTTGACGAGAGTGCGGGATATCTGCGCGTTGCGACGGTATCGTCAATATACGATCTTAATGCCGCGGAAGAAATGATAAAACAGACAAACAGTCTGTTTTTCGGCAGCAGCAGCGGGATAAACGTGACGGAAAACCGCGTTTACGTGCTTGACGAAGAGCTTGGCGTTACGGGCGTATCGGAAGCCGTCGGTTTAAACGAAAACATCAAGTCTGTAAGATATATCGGCGATATCGCTTACGTCGTCACGTTCAGGCAGACCGATCCGCTTTATGCAATCGATCTCAGCGATCCGGCAAAACCGACCGTTCTGTCTGAGCTTAAAATGCCGGGATTCTCGACTTATATGCAGCAATACGGAAACGGACTTTTACTCGGCATCGGCTGGAGCGCGGATGACAACGGCGCAACCGACGGAATAAAGATTTCAATGTATGACGTCAGCGATCCTTACGACGTAAAGATAATCGACGACCTTATTTATAAGACGGATAACGTTCATATGACGACAAGCGCGTCATACAACCACAAAGCGCTGCTTATCGATAAAAGCAGATCGGTCATCGCAATGCCGTTTTATTGCTTCGACTGGGATGGAAATGAATCCATGAAAGTGATATTCTTCGGTTTTGAAGACGGAAAGCTGTTTGAAAAACACGTTTCGGATCTCGATATTAACTCCTGGGACCGCTCTCTGCAAACGCTGCGCGTGATGTTCATCGGCGATTATTACTATATCGCTTCCAACGACGGAGTGGTATCGCTTTCCGCCGAAGGTTACGAAATGACGGATAAGATAGAATTTTAAAATATTTTGACGCGATTGACGCGCGCGGAGAGTTCCGCGCGCTTTTTTTATGAAAAATACGCCCGAAAAAGCAAAAAAGTATTGAAAAACTATTGATTTAATCAAATCGCCGTGATATAATCAGTAAGGTTTTGCAGGGCAAAACACAATACACACACCGCATCGTCCTTCCCGGGTGCTTTACGTATTGGGAGGATAAATCCAAAATGCGGTGGCGGGTAAAAACCCGAAGGAGAAAAACATGTCTGTAGTTTCTATGGAACAACTCCTCGAAGCCGGCGTCCATTTCGGACACCAGACCAGGAGATGGAACCCGAAGATGGCTGAATACATCTTCACCGAAAGGAACGGCATCTACATCATCGATCTTCAGAAGACCGTTAAAAAGATGGAAGAAGCCTATCTCTTCATCCGCGATATCGCCGCTGAAGGCGGCAACGTTCTGTTTGTCGGTACCAAAAAACAGGCTCAGGACGCCATAAAAGACGAAGCTCTCCGCTGCGAAATGTACTATGTAAACGTTCGTTGGCTCGGCGGCATGCTCACCAACTTCAAAACCATCAAGAAGTCCATTCAGAAACTTCACAACCTTAACAAGATGGCTGAAGACGGCACCTTCGATCTTCTTCCCAAAAAAGAAGTCGCTTCGCTCCAGAAACAAATGGCCGACCTTGAAAAGAACCTCGGCGGCATTAAAGATATGAAGGGCCTTCCCTCCGCGATATTCGTTGTCGACCCGAAGAAAGAAAAGAACGCCGTTGACGAAGCGCGCAAACTCGGTATTCCGATAGTCGCTATCGTTGACACCAACTGCGATCCCGACGAAGTCGATTACGTCATCCCCGGCAACGACGACGCTATCCGCGCCATCAAACTCATCGCCGGCACACTTGCCGACGCGGTTATCGAAGGCAAACAGGGCGAACAGCTTACCGATTCCTCTGAAGAAAACGCAGAGGAAAACGCCGAAGCCGCTGAATAATATATAAATCATAAGGAGTAATAATAATGGCTAATATTGCTGCAAAAGATGTAATGGAGCTCCGTAAAAAGACCGGCTGCGGTATGATGGAGTGCAAAAAAGCGCTTGTCGAGACCGACGGCAATTTCGACGAAGCTATAAAATACCTTCGCGAAAAAGGTCTTTCGGTTGCCGCTAAAAAGGCCGACAGAATCGCCGCCGAAGGCGTCGTAGATATACTCACCGAGAACGGTGTTACCGCTATAATCGAAGTTAACGCCGAAACCGACTTTGTCGCAAAGAACGCTTCGTTCAAAGAATTCGTAAAAGGTATTCTCAAGACCATCGTCGAAAACAAACCCGCCGACCTCGAAGCGCTCAAAGCACTTCCCTACAACGGCACCGAAGTCACCGTTGAAGCCGAACTTAAAAACATGATCTTCACCATCGGTGAAAATATGAGCATCCGCCGCTTCGAAATAATCGAAGGCACTACAGGAACTTATATCCACGGCGGCGGAAGCGCGGGCGTCGTTACCAGGTTTGATACCGACGTTGCCGATAAAGAAGGTTTTGCGGAATACGCCAAGAACGTATGTATGCAGATCGCCGCTATGAGCCCGACTTACGTCGACAGAGATCACGTTCCCGCTTCTGTTATCGAAAGCGAAAAAGAGATCCTTCTCACTCAGATCCAGAACGACGAGAACCTCTCCAAAAAGCCCGACGCGGTCAAAGAGAAAATGGTTACCGGCAGAATCAGCAAGTTCTACGACAACAACTGCCTTGTAGATCAGGCATACGTTAAAGACGAAGAACTCACCGTCGGCAAATATACCGAAAAGACCGCCAAAGAACTCGGCGGCAGCATCAAGATCGTTTCGTTCGTCAAATACGAACGCGGCGAAGGAATTGAAAAACGCGAAGATGATTTCGCGGCTGAAATCAATAAACTCGTCAACGGTTAATAAAAGTATAACAGAAAATCCCGTCCGGTCAGGATGGGATTTTTTTAACGCAAAGAGTTTATAAGCGGTATTTATTCATCAATTCGCGACAGTCTCCGCGGTAATGTATGCTGTTGCCGTTCGCGTTTGTCCCGACCGGCTCCAGTCCGAGATGTATCAATATCTCCCGGGATTTTTTGTTCGCGATGTTGGCGTAAGCCTCTACAAACTCGGCGGTGGGGTTTATTTCGTTTGCGATGAATTCATACAGTTTTCGGAAAAGTCCGGTCCCCCAATAATCGCGTTTGAACTGGATCTCTTCCATCATAAAAACGGATCGGTTTACATAATATTGAAAATACCCAATTATGTCACCTTTATCGCGAATTAAGATTATATTGCGTGGATCTTTATCAATCGCAGGAGAAACAGCCGAATACCATTCATTGAAATCGGTTTCGTAATCGTTTCCGGTAGGCGCAATGACCGACATATTATCGAACAGCAAGTCGAAAAGCTCCGGCAGTATCTCTTCCTTCCTGCTTTTTTCCATTATTTCAAAGCTGATCATTTCCCCCGCCCCGATCTTTTTAGGTTGCAATAATATTTTAGCACACGAACGCAAATAATTCAATAACCTCCGCCATGCTTTTTGCGATGCAATAGAACAAGAAAATAAACAATAATGCACTTTCCCTCTTGACAAATCGCCGTTAATGCGGTATAATACTGAACGTCGGTTTTATCCGGCATTTGCGGGTATGGCGGAATTGGCAGACGCGCTAGATTCAGGTTCTAGTGGGGGCAACTTCGTGGAGGTTCAAGTCCTCTTACCCGCACCAAACAGTACAAATCCGAACCC
>CAMZED010000051.1 GCA_947305675.1 uncultured Clostridia bacterium
TGCCGAGCGTTTCGTGTACGCTGGTGTTGACGATTTCACCGAAATCGGCGCTTTCGTCGTTTTTGGACTTATTCTCTCTTATACGGTCAAATACGACTATCGTAGCGTTGATCGAATAACCGAGTATGGTAAGGAACGCCGCGATGATGTTGGAGTTGATCGGGATCTGGAAGAGTGAATAGATGGTGAGCATAACGAACAGGTCGTGAACGAGGCAGCAGATAGCCGCAAGACCGGAGTTGAGTACGAACCTCAGCCAGATGTATGCCAGCATCGCCAAAACCGCTATCAAAACAGCGAGCATTGCGTTTCTGGTAAGGGTATCGCCGATAGTCGGCTGAATGGTGGTTATCTGAATGTTGTCGAGATCCGCGTTCGGGAACGCTTTTACGATCTCGCTTTCCAAAGCTGATTGCTGCGCGGTGGTAAGAGCCGCCGTACCGGTGCGGATTATCGCTGTTGTGGGAGTTGCGGCGGATTTTGTCGTCGAAGAGACGTAATTGCGTCCGAGCGTGGGTTCTTCCGCGATTATCGTGTTGATCTGATCGCAGACCTCGTCGGTAACTTCGGTCCCGAGGTCGATCTGGATCTCGGTACCGCCGGAGAAATCAATGTCGATATTGAATCCGCGGACAAAGAACGAAACGATGCCGACGACAAACACGACCGCTATGATAACGAGCGTGACTTTTTTGTTCTTGATAAAGTGGAATTTCCCGATCTTTTCGCGTTTTTTTCCGAGTGATCTGTATTTTTTCGGATCGGTAACGCCCATACCGACGCAGAGATAAAGCAGAGCTCTTGTGATAAGCAGGGCGGAGATAAGCGAAATAACGACGCCGATGAACAGCGTGGTGGCAAACCCTTTGATCGTGCCGGAACCGAAGATATAAAGCACGACGCAGGCGATAAGCGTGGTGACGTTGGAGTCGAGTATTGCCGAGAAAGCTCTGTGGAAGCCGCCTTTGATAGCCGCTTTGACGCTCTTACCGTTGTCGATCTCTTCTTTCATTCTTTCAAAGATAACGACGTTCGCGTCGACAGCCATACCGATCGAGAGGACTACGCCCGCGATACCGGCAAGGGTGAGGTTGGCGTTGGTGATCATAAGCACTACGCCGAACAGCCCGGTATATGCGACCAGCGCGATCGAAGCGAGCAGTCCGGGAACTTTGTAATAAATAATCATGAACAGCATAACGAGCAGCAACCCGATCCCGCCCGCGATAAGCGAGGTGGAAAGCGAATTTGAACCGAGCGTTGCGCCGACAGTGCGCTGTTCCATAACCTCGAGTTCATATTGAAGCGCACCGGCGTTGATGTTTCCGGCAAGATAACTCGCTTCGTCCTTATTTTGGAATGAACCGCTGATTATCGCTCTGCCGCCGGTGATGCCGGTAGAAGCGTATTCGCTCGAAACGCTGGGGTTGGAAAGCAGGACGTCATCCATATAAATGCCGACTCGCGTCCCGTTTTGCGCCGCTTTTTTGGTTACGTCGGCAAAAATGTCGGCGCCTTCGGCGGTGAGCTCAAGCTGAACGACATATTCGATGGACCCGTTGCTTTCGTTGTATCCCGCGGAAGCCTGTTTTACGTGTTTGCCTTCAAGTACAACGTTGCCGCTGCTGTCACGGAAGGTGAGTTTAGCGGTCTGCATAAAGTTTTCTATCGCTTCGTTGGGATCGTCAACGTCGGGTATCTCAATGGTGATCATATCGTCGCCGACTCTGTAGCAGAGCGCTTCGGTAAGCCCCTGGTTGTCGAGCCTGTCCCTCATAACGGTAACGATCGATTCCATACCGTTGTTCAAAGCGTCGCCGGTATCATTGGTTTTTGCACGGTAGGTTATGACCGAACCGCCGGCGAGGTCGAGTCCGAGTCTTATCGTGCCTTCTTCAAATATTCCTTTGATCTGGGTGGATTCGTTAAAATAGACGCCGAATACCGCCACGACGACTACCATGACGATGCAGAGCACCAGTAAAACGAACTTCGCCAAACTTGCAGCTCTTGAAAGATTCATCTGCAATTACCTCCGAAAAATCGTGATTTCCGATTAGTTATTATACATTCTTTATACGAATAAGTCAAGCATTATTTTGATCTCTTTCGCCCCGATCCGTTATCTTATAAGATAAATCGCCTTTTCAATGACGGATATCTCGGAACTAAGCGTTTCACCGCCGTTTTCGCCGTCGAGCGACCAGGCGTGGGGCATGTCGAATTCAAAACGGAACCTGTCGGATTTAAGATAAATAAGGCTCTTGCTCGTAATATCCGAATTCAGAACGTCGGCTACAAGCATTGTTCCGCTTATTGCGTTTTTCGGAGTGGGGACCATTATCAGTTCAAACATTCCGTCGTCAAAAGACACCGCGCTTTTCGGCAGTTTTACTATCCCGCCGGCGCGCAGCGAGTTCGAAACAGATGCGAAAATACATTCGCATTCGTATTTTTTGCCGTCGGAGGTTTCGACCCGGTAAACCGTGCTGTGGCTCTCTGCCAGTGTCGATATTCCTTTTACAAGATAAGCGCTGTGACCGAACGCGTTTTTGAGATGCTGCGGAGTTGCGTAGGAAGCCTCGGTAAAAACACCGGTGCAGGCGATATAAACAAAATACTTGCCGTCGAAACAGCCGATATCGATCGGATTCGGCTCTTTTTCGCAAATCGATTCGCAGGCTTTCAAAACGTTCGACGAAAGCCCCAACGATTTGCCGAAATCGTTTGTCGATCCGAGAGGGATATATCCCACCGGAATCTCGGCGCCGGAATGCATTATCGCGTTGACCGAGCGGTTCAGCGTGCCGTCTCCGCCGACAATGACCAATAGATCGTGCCCGGCGAGTTCATCTTTCACCTGACCGATCAGCAGGTCACCCGGCAAAGTCGGCAATACGGTCGAAGTGAATCCGTGCGAAGCGAAAACGTTCACCATATCGAAAACCTTCGATTTCGCCGTGCCGCGACCCGCGACGGGATTGATAAGAATAAGCGCGCGTTTGCTCATTTCAGAAATTTCCCTCCGTTAAAAATACCTTTTTCAGTGACGATGGCGGTAATGAGTTCGTGAGGCGTGACGTCAAAAGCCGGGTTGTAAACTTTTACGTTTTTATGTGTCATTCTTCTTTTGTAATGCATCTCTGTCACTTCGCTTCCGTCGCGCTGTTCGATCTTTATCGCGCTGCCGTCCGGGCAGGAAAGATCCACCGTCGAAAACGGAGCGCAGATGTAGAACGGCACACCGAACTTTTCGGCGTTTACGGCGACAGAAAGCGTTCCGATCTTGTTGGCGGCGTCGCCGTTTGCGGCAACTCTGTCGGCACCGACAAAAACCGCGTCGATCTTTCCGGCAGCCATCAAGGAAGCCGCCATATTGTCGCAAATAAGCGTAACGTCGATGCCGTTTTCCGCAAGTTCCCAGGCGGTAAGCCGCGCGCCCTGCAAAAGCGGACGGGTCTCATCGGCGAAAACTTTAACGTTTTTGCCTTTTTCTTTGGCGATATAAATCGGCGCAAGCGCGGTGCCGTAGCGAACGGCGGCAAGCGCTCCGGCGTTGCAGTGGGTAAGTACCGTCGCTCCGTCTTTTATAAGCGTTTCGCCGTAAACGCCGATCTTAAAGCAGGTTTCGATATCGTTTTCGTAAATCTCCTTCGCTTCGCGTCCGAGCGATTCTTTTACAGCGGAAACGCCTTTCCCTTTTGAGCTTTCAGCCGCGGCGATCATTCTGTTCACCGCCCAGCTCAGGTTTACGGCGGTCGGGCGAGCTTCGCTCAGCCGGGCGCCTTCCGACTTTATCAGTGCAAAAAACTCTTCTTCGCCGCTGACTTCAGCTTTGTTCATCACGGCGTAAAAACCTATGGCGGCGCCGACTCCTATCGCCGGAGCTCCCCGTATGGCGAGCCTTTTAATGCAATTGATAAGCGAATCTATATCACTGCACGAACCGATCTTAAGCTTGTTCGGCAGCAGCGTCTGGTCGATATACTTCAGAACTCGTTCGTTCTCATCGTAAAATACGGTATCCACTATTTCACTCCTTGCGCAACGTATTACGGGATCAATATTATAACACTTTAAAAGTTATATTGCAATATCAATTATTTTGTGGTAGAATGATCCCGGTCAAAACCAAACAAAACAACAGGGAAGTGTTTAATAATATGTCGACTACCGGTTTCGGCAGACCCGCCGCATCAAAACAAAAAATCAGATCTTCTTCGCTTTCAAAGCTGAACGTTTTCACGTCCGCCCGCCGCGAGCAGGACGGATTTGTCTATCTCAACGTCGTTGACGAACCTTTCGTTATCGGCGGCATAGATCACCCCAAAAACAACGGCGGGGAGTTTTTCCGCCTTGACGCCGCTCGCCGCGACGATTATTCCGGCGCCAACCGCGGTCTTGCCGAAAACACCCCCGGCGCCTGCGTCCGGTTCGCCACCAACGCGGCTCAGATCTCGTTAAGGATCACTCTGCGCGCCGGATGTTTCGGTATGCACCATTTCTGCGACAGGGGCGTTTACGGCGTCGACGCATACGTCGGCACCGGAACGGCGCGCTTTTACGTCGGCGGCCAGATGCAGACTTTTGCCGATAATCACGACGTAAACGTCGGCACGCTCGATCTTCCGAAAGGCATAAAAGAAGTTATGGTCGAACTGCCGCTTTACGCCGGGATCGCCAAACTCGAGATCGGCTTCCCGCGCAGCGCGCGTATCGGCAAACCGACCGAACGCACGGTAAAACCCGTCGCGTTCTACGGTTCTTCAATAACCCAAGGCGGCTGCGTTTCCCGTCCGGGCAGCGCTTATACCAACATCATCTGCCGCGCGCTCGACGCCGATTGCCGCAATTTCGGTTTTTCGGGCAGCGCAATGGGGGAACTGCCGGTAGCCGATTATATCGGGCGGTGCGAGCTTTCCTGCTTCGTTATGGATTACGATTACAACGCGCCGACAGTCGAGCATCTCAAAGCCACTCACGAGCCGTTTTTCAAACGCATACGCGAACTTCAGCCCGATCTTCCGGTCGTATTCGTAACTCATCCGTTCTATTCCGATCCGAATCAGACAACGCCGTCGCCGCGGGCGATAAAAACGTCGCGTTCGTCGACAGCCGCATTTTCTTCACAAAAGATATGCGCGATCTTTACGCCGTCGACAACCTTCATCCCAACGATCTCGGACAGATGGATATGGCGAAAAAAATTTACCCGTTCGTAAAAAAACTGATAAACAAATAAATACAAAACAAAAAAAGAGGCGCTTTGCAGCGCCTCTTTTTTAATGTAAGCAAAATTATTTGATGGTAACTTTGCCGCCGACTTCTTCGATAGCCTTTTTGAGTTCTTCGGCTTCTTCTTTGGAAACGCCGGTTTTGATCGCTTTCGGAGCGCCGACAACGATTTCCTTCGCTTCGCCGAGGCCGAGACCGGTGATCTCTTTAACGGCTTTGATAACTTTAAGTTTTGCGGCTTCGTCGTAGGAGGTGAGTTCTACGTCGAATTCGGTCTTTTCTTCTTCTGCGGGAGCGGCAGCGGCGCCGGGAGCGGCAGCTACTGCTACGGGAGCAGCGGAAACGCCGTATTTTTCTTCAAGTGCTTTTACGAGATCTTTGAGTTCAAGGATAGTAAGACCGTCGATAAGGTCGAGTATCTGGGTGATTTTTTCCATTGTGATTTTCCTCCGTAATATTGATTGATTTTTTTATTCCGATGTTTCGGTAGCAGGGGCTTCTTCGCCGGATTCCTGCTTGTCGATGATGGCCTGGATCGCATAAGCGAAGCCGTAAAGGCCGGATTGCAGCGAGCCCATAAGTCTGCCGATAAGGACTTCCTTTGTCGGGGTAGCCGCGAGTTCTTTTACGCCGTTTGCGTCGAGCAGTTCGCCGTCAACAAAGCCGGCTTTAAGCACGAAGTTTTCGTGATCTTTCGCATAGTTCGCAAGGATGCGGGCTGCTGCGACGGGATCTTCCGAGCTGATTGCGATAGCGGTCATACCGGTGAGCTGATCTTTAAGCGATTCAAAACCGATAAGATCACAAGCCTTGGCGGTCAGAGTATTCTTAACGACAGAATATTCAACACCGGAATTACGCAGTTCCGCACGCAGTTTGGTGTCGTCAGCAACGGTGATACCCTGATAGTTGACGAGAACGCCGCTTGCCGCGTTTTTCATCTTGTCTGCGAGTTCAGCCACGAACTGCTTTTTTTGTTCAAGAATTGTTGCGTTTGCCAAATTCTACACCTCCGTATTTATTTGCACTTTTATATAACAAATGCTCCTTCGCACAACTGCAAAGGAGCATAAAAACGCAAAATTATCCGTTATTTATCTCTCCTCGGCAGGCGGTAAAAAACCATTGAACTTATTAAAGTGCCTACTGTCTTTGGAATTGACAAGTAAATATAACATATAATATTCGGTTTGTCAAGGGGTTTTGAAAAATTTTTTTTAAACCGGTCTTTCGCCCGCCTTTATCTGCCCGTGACGGTTTTCACGGTTAATTTTCGGCGGGAACGAACACGGCGCCCTCTTTTATTTCAAAGGGAGACGAACCCGTAAAAGTATCTTTATCGATCCCCTCGAAAACGTAATTTCCGTTATCATAACGGAACAGATATCCCGCGCAGTTGATGATTCCGTCAGCGCCTTCTTTGGGTTTTACAACGCCTTCGATACGTTTGGGTTTCAACGTGTAATCGGCATTTAGGCTGAATTTGCCGGTTTGCGCTTCGAGCACAAGATATGTCCGGCGCGGACGTCCGTTTTCGGTCATTATATATCTGCCCGGTTCGAATCCCGCCGCCTCTGATACGCCGGTGTCGCCGGTTTGTATATAAAGCGTGTTTGAGACGAGCCGAAGGCTGCCGCCTGCGATCGCTTCGCCGCCCTTTGCTTTTACGGCGGATAATTTTCCGTCGTAGACGCTTGCGTAATAATCGAATGCTCCGTCCGGATCGGCGAGAACGTGCAGACCGCCGTCATACAGCGCAATGTAACTTTTCCCGCCGGCGCCGTTCACGTTGAATATCACCGCGCTCGGCGAATCGCCTTTTGCATCGGCATTTGTCAGATTACCGGGTACGTTCGACGGATAAAGGCTGTTATATGATATAAAAACGTCCTGTACGGTATCTTCGGGGGCGAACAGCGAATTTGCGGTTCCGTCTTTCATCACCACGGCTTTGCCGGCGTCGAAATAAACCGTGTCGCCGTTGAACCTGAACAGATTCTCGGTCATAAAATCCAGCCTGCGGTTCAACGTTCCGTTCGGCATCGAAAAAGTTTTTGCGGGATAACGCGTCTCTTCAAGCACAAGAACTCCGTTCCGGTCCTCGGGGACAAAAGTTCTTTCCCACGATCCGAACTCGCTCGCGTCGCTGCAAAGGATATGCCTTATGCGAAGGATGCCCGAAAGCGAAAGATTCGAAACGACGGCTTTATCTTTATAATACTTAACACCGTCGAACGCCGAACGAAGCACCCATTTGCCGGATTCGCCGTCGTAATAAAAATACCTGCCGAAATTATCAAAAACAGTGTCTTCCGTCTCGATGACAAGGCGGTCCAAAAGCTTTAGTTTTCCGCGTATCACCGCGCCGGACACGTTAGAGCCTTCCGGACTGTAAGGTACGGCGTATGCGATCAATTCCGATCCGTTGCTTTCGAAGTAATAATCGAATCTGCCGCGGTCTTCGAGATAATAAGTCTTTCCGCTCGCGGGGTCATATACCGATATCCCCGCCGAGACTATCCCGTTGCCGTTGTAGGTTTGGGTCACCGTCTCGCTCTTTCCGTCGCCGTTAAGGTCGTAAGCGGCGGAGTAGATATCGCTCCCGTCCCTTTTTATCGCCCGCCGGACGAGGTAGGCGTCGTGTATTCCCGAAGCGAGCGAGATCTCTTCCTTTGTCACCTCGCCGTTTTCAAAGGCTTTTAATAGGTCTGTCTCGTTATCTCCGTCGGTAATGAAAAGCCTGAAATCGGTCGGGTAATAAAACTCGAATCCGGCTACGGTTTTGACCGTCTCTACGGCGTCGGGGATCTGCTGCATCATAAGATATTTCCCGCCGGCTTTGCAGTAAAACACAAGTCTCTCGTTTTCGTTTTCAATGGGAACCGCCGACGAAGTCGAAGCAATGATGATCCCGTCTTTTTCCGGCAGACTGTATTTTTCGGTCAGTTTATCGCGCACTTCCGCCGGGATATCGCCGTCGTTTGCGTAAAATATGTTTTCGGCGGGGTAAATAAGCCTTCCGTCGTATATCTGAAGTATCCCGCGGATCTCAACTGATGATGAATACATCGGCTGAGCCTTGCCGCATGCGATCTCTCCGTCCGATACGTTTATTCGGTAAGTAACACCCTGATCTTTATCGGGGAGCGAATACTCTTTGCCGGATGTAAAATCGTATGCCGTTATCGATTTGGCACGGAACATCAGGTCTTCGAGGGTTACGCTGCCCATCGCGGGATCAGCGCCGGAAGTATCGTTACGGTCGCCGTCAAATACCGGCGCGTCGCCGTAAAATGCTTCTTCTTCGGCTTTTACCGCGGTTACAAGTTCGCGTTTTCCGTCAGCGTTAAGATCACCTAAAAACGTTCTGTCCGATAAGTAATTCTTCTCGGATCCGTCTTTGTTTATGACCGTGATCCCGTTTTCGCTCTGTTTAAAAGTGATATCGGGATGGTCATATACGAAAAACTCTTCACCGCTTTCCGCGGCATAGTCGGCGCAAATGGCGCCGCGTTCGCCGGAAGCCGGTGTAAAATTGTCGTGCCGTTCGATCGAAAGATCGATATAAAGTTCGTACTTATCTTCATAAGTCGTGTATATCTTAACAAAGTAATCATTCCCGTCGGGGGAGACGAGATAACCGTCGAACCGATCCTCGGAAGAAATCGGCTTGACGAATTTCGCGTCTTTCATAAAATCCGCGGGCTTGGATTTCTGTTTGCTTTCAAGTTCGGGTATCTCTTTGAACACCCCGTCCTTATAATTATACACTTTTCCGTCGCGCAGCGCATAGATCATACTTTCGGTATCCCATCCGACTGCGTTGCGGAACGCCGCTTCGGATAAAACTTCGGCGTTGTAAAAATAGCTTAAACCGTTTGCTTTTTCGCCGCTGTCGCTATCTGTTGCGCCGGAATCGCCGCTCGTCCCGAAGCACGCGGTAAGTACCGCGCAGGCGACAATGACCGCCGCGCAGAACCAAATCGCCGGTTTTTTATAATTGAACACTCTTTTCACCCTTTCTTTTATACCGATCTCGCCAAACGCGAGAGGGTAGGAAAGCAGCGATCTCCTTTTCGGCTTGCAATCGAGCAAAGCCTGGGCGTAATCGGCTTTGGAATCGCGGTCAAGCGGTTTTATCACCTTTTCGTCGCAGGCAAACTCGGTATCGCGGCAATAAAGCGCGTAGGCGGCCCATACAAGCGGATTGAACCAGTGGACAGCCAGAATGAATTGCCCGATAATTTTATAAAAATGATCGCCGCGTTTGATGTGAGCCAGCTCATGCGCCAGAACGTATTGCCGGTTCTCTTCTTTTAACGTTGACGGAAGAAATACCGCGGGCTTGAATACCCCTAAAACAAAGGGCGTTTCGATGTAATCGCAGACGAAGACGTTCTCACTCAGCTTTGCCGAAACCTTTGTCGTCCGCCTTATCCGCAGATAAGAGACAAAAGTGTAGATGATCACGCCCGCCGCCCCGCCGATCCACAAAACCGCCGCGAGGTTGACAAGGATTTCCCGGCGCGCCGGTTTATCGCTTGCGGGAGCGAGTTCGCCGCTTTCGGAGGTTTTGCCGGGTATGATCCCGGCTTCGGTGTTGACCGTTCCGCCGGGAAGCGGATAATTCCGCGGTACGTCCAAAGGCCCGTCAACCTCGCCGATAACAAAACTCTGCTTCGGGTCCGGTTCTCCGTCCGGGACGGTATATCCGGGCGCCTGCGCTTTCGGCGCGCTTATTATCGCCGCGCCTATCGCCGAAACCCCGGTGTCGACGCTTTCGATGCTCGGCGCGACGCCGATAGGGCTGTTAAGCGTAAACGGGATCAAAAGCCTTAACGCCGCCAACGCCCAAAGCAGAATAACAAAGTTTGCCGGCGCTTTTTTAAGCGGAATCCTCAAAACGATCACCGCCGCAAGCAGAAAACTGCCCGATACCGAAACGGCAATTACTGTCTTGAACAGATCTGCCATGTCAAACTCCTTTGCGGTATTCGTCGATCATCCGCTGGATCTCGTCGGCTTCCGCGGATGAAAGCGTTTTGTTGCTGATGAACGCTGCTATAAAAGCGGGGAGAGAACCTTTGAAACTTTCGGCAACAAACCTTCCGCTTTGGTCAGCATAGTATTCCTCACGCGTGATAACTACTTTGACCGTGCCGGATTCGTTGACGAAAAAGCCTTTTTCGCACAGCTTCCGCAGTACGGTGTAAGTCGTCGGCTTTTTCCAGTTCAGTTTCTGTTCACAAATCTTTACGATATCGCCGGATTTTATCGGAGCGTTGCTCCATATAATGTCGGCGAACTTAGATTCGACAGCGCCCAATGTGTAATCGTTCATAATATTTCCTCCGTTTCGGCGTTCCGGACCGCCTTTTTGGTTTATTATCCATAAACCACGTTTTGAGTTTATCATAAATAAACCAGTTTGTCAATAGCTTTTTGCAAAAAAATAAAACCGCTTTCGCCGAGTGTTCTAAAGGACACTCGGCGAATGATGTGTTCCGCCGCAGCGGAACATGATGTACCCT
>CAMZED010000052.1 GCA_947305675.1 uncultured Clostridia bacterium
TCCGCGGTATCCTTTACAGTAGCGAGAGCCGAAACTATATCGGTGCTTCTTGCGGAAGCGAGGCTTCTGAACTGGCCTTTTATGCCGCCGATATTGTAGCATTCGCCGAGGTCGTAAACGATGTTGGAGAAGATGATATCGAGCATCTCTACACTGTCGGTATCATAGGACGCGTCTTTGAGAACGAGGTTGACGTCGTAATAAGCGTGCGTAATGGTGTTCTTGGCATATGCGGAGCAAGCGTCGATCATATATGCCGAGAAGTCGATATCAAGCGCGGATTTGGGTATCGCGATACCTGCAACTTCGCTGCTTCCGCAGTAGCTTACGTATTTTTCCTGTGTCTCGTCATAGAGCGGACAAGGAAGAATACCAAACACAAGGTCGGAGTTTTTGCGGAGCTTTGTGGTAGCAGAGAAAGCGGAAGGTCTGAACAGAGCGTGGCCTTCGGAGAAGAGCCTCAAAGATTCCACCCAGATATTTGAAGCGAAAGCGGGATCGCTGGCGAAAATAAGCCAATCGTCTCCGTTTGCATATTCATCAAGAAGGTTGGTCGCAACGTTGATTGAGCGCTGTTCCTGACCGATCTTGAGATAAGGCATGTCATCGCTGTCTTTGTCGACGATAAGTTCGCCGGTCTGGCCCCAGAAATTAAAGGGATCGTCGTAAGTTGTCAGCATGCCATAGGTGTTCTGGAACACGTCTTCGTTGGTGGTGCTGGAGACGGCTTTGCCCATTTCCATAAGTTTATCGAAAGTCCATTTATGATTCCTTACGAGGTCATAAGGATTTTCGAGGCCGTAGTTCGTTACCATTTCTTTGTTGAAAAGTATGGAAGGCGAGCAAACTTTGTTAAGAATAGTGATATCGCCGGTGGTGAAATAAACCTGGTTGTGGATCGAGAACGCTTTGGTCGCGTTTGCGTCGTACCAGGGGGCGTAGATATCAAAATTCTCTATCGAGGTGAGGTCGATAAGCATATCCTCGGCGGCGAGGTCGGCGAGTACCGTCATGGTCGGCATTATTG
Organism: uncultured Clostridia bacterium; assembly: GCA_947305675.1. Classification (GTDB taxonomy): domain Bacteria; phylum Bacillota; class Clostridia; order Oscillospirales; family CAG-382; genus Coliplasma. The sequence goes on from CAMZED010000052.1 coordinate 1,028, forward strand.
CGTCGTAATCGCCGAGATTGTTGGTGATATCATTTCTGATATCGTTTGCGATGCTGTTGCTTCTGACCACTTCGAGTGTAACGCCGTAAATCTGTTCGATCAAAGCGTTGCGCTCTTTAACGGCGTCGCCCAGAAGATCGCCGTAAAGACCGCTGGTATCTTCGCCGTAGGTGAAGTCGTCGGACTGATAAGTACCTGCAACGTCGCCTCTTACAATAATCCTGAAAGTCTTATCGCTAAGATCTTTGACTTCGTGCTTCGGTACCCACTTGCCGTTGGCGTCCTGCCATTCGCTGTTGGGATTGACAGAAGTTTCGGGTTGAGATTCTTCGGTTTTGCCGGTTTCGCTTGTCTGAGAAGTTTCGGCAGTGTTGTTGCAGGCTGCCAGAACCGAGAGCGCAAGCGCGATCAGCAAGAAAATTGCGATGAATTTTTTCATATTAACCTCCATAAATATTTTCAGTAAACATCGCTCTGTTTATAGCATTTATATATGCTTTAATGCTTGACTTGATTATATCGGTATCGACGCCTTTACCGACGAATTCGTTTTCGCCGTCCTCAATGCGGACGCTGACTTCGCCGAGCGCGTCGGTTCCGCCCGTGACGGCTTTGATACCGTAGTTGATCAGTTTAAATTCTTTCCCCGCTATACGGTTCAGTGCGTTGAAACACGCGTCTATCGGTCCGGCGCCGATCCCGGCTTCGGTAAAACATTGCCCGCCGCGGACGACGTTGATCATTCCCATAGAACTGATCGTATCGCCGCACTGGATCTGATAGGAAACGAGTTCGAATCCATCGTGGATGTGTGAATCGATTATCGCTTCCTCGACCAAAGCCCTTATATCGTCGTCGTCGACGGTATTTTTGCGGCTGGAAAGATCTTTGAACGCTTTGAACGCCGATTCGACGATTTCGGGAGACTGTTTTATATCGAGCTCGGCGAGTTTTTCCTCGAACGCGTGATGCCCCGAAAGTTTACCCAGAACGATCTTGCTCGACTTGATGCCGACCGATCTTGGGTCTATTATCTCGTAAGTACTGCGTTCGTTCAGCACGCCGTGCTGATGGATACCAGATTCGTGCGCGAACGCGTTTGAACCGACGATTGGTTTGTTCGGCGGCACGTAAACGCCGGTAACCGACGATACGATATTGCTTATGCGTGAAAGGAGTTTTGTATCGACCGAGGTTTTGCACCCAAAGACGTCGAACCGTGTTGCCAAAGCCATAACGACTTCCTCGAGCGAGGCGTTCCCGGCGCGTTCGCCGATCCCGTTGACGGTACAGTCGAACTGCGAAGCGCCGTTCTGAATCGCCGAAAGCGTGTTGGAAACAGCAAGGCCGAGATCGTTGTGGCAGTGGACCGAGATCGGAACCGATCCGCAAAACGAATCGTCGATCCTTTTAATAAGGGCTCCGAATTCGGCAGGCGTCGAATAGCCGACGGTGTCGGGGATATTGATCCTTGTCGCGCCGTGCTCGACGGCGAGTTTTAAAACTTTTATAAGAAATTCCGGATCGCTCCTGCTTGCGTCCTCCGCCGAAAACTGAATATCTCCGTAAACGGTTTTTGCATAGTCGAGCGAAGCGGCGACTTTTTCGAGCAGTTGTTCGCGGCTTAAACCGAGTTTATAACGCAGATGCAGGTCGCTTGTAGCAATGAAAATGTGAAGAAGACCTTTTTTGGCTTTTGAAATAGCATCCGCCGCAACGGCGATATCGTTAATGTCGCACCTCGCAAGCGCGGCAACGGCGGATTCGCTGACGTTTTCGGATATCTTTTCAACGGCTCTTCTGTCGTTTTTGGAGGAAGCCGGAAAACCAGCCTCTATAAAATCGACGCCGAGTCTTTCGAGGTTGTAAGCGATGCGCAGCTTGTCGCCGATATTAAGGCTTACGCCCGGCATTTGTTCGCCGTCGCGCAGAGTTGTATCGAAGACTCTTATCATTCTTTGCATTCTCATAGCTCCGTTCCCCGCCCCGAAGGAACATATCCGGCCGGGCGGGAAAATTGATCTTATTTTTCGAGCGGGATGTTGAGCGCCGAAAGTTTGCCCTTAAGGAAATCGACAGCCATGCCGATATCCGCGGCGGGGTTATCGCCTACTTCGCGTTCGATGGTGAGATATCCTTTGTAGCCGATATCGTTCAGAGCCGCAAGGTATTTGTCGAAATCGACTCCGCCCTGACCAAGAGGAAGTTCGATCCAGGTGGTATCACCGGTCTTAAGACCGTCTTTTGCGTGGGTATGAACTATGCAATCTTTAAGAGTGTAGACAGCCTGAACGGGATCGTCGCCCGCGACCATAACGAGGTTGGCGGGATCGAGATTTACGCGCAAACCTTTGGCGCCGAGCGAATCGAGGAACGATTTAAGCACAACCGCTTTTTCGGTCCCGGTCTCCGCCGCGAAATAAGAACCGATGCTGTCGGCGTAAACGGCCAGTTCGCGGGCGTTTTTGCGTATCTTTTCCATACGGGCGTCATCAGTTTCATAAAGATGCCCGATGTGGGTGGTCACGATATTGCAGCCGAGTTCCTTTGCTTTGTCAAGCACGCGTTTGGATTTTTCAACGATGGTGTCGTCGTCAAGATCAAGACCGAAGTCACCGCATATTGCGGAGAAAACAAGACCGTTGGAATTCATAATGTCTTTGACTTCTTTCAGTTTGTCGCCGACAAGGTTCTCAGCGGTAAGGTCACCGGCGGTGACGTACTTCTGCACACCGCTCACACCGAGGTTTGCCGCCGCTTTTATGCTTTCGGCAAAAGGAAGACGGAAGGAATCAGATATAAGACCGATTTTCATGATTTTTCCCTTTCTTAAAGAAAAATGTTTGCTTTATATTATTGTAAAATAATATTTTTGTTAATTTGAGGTTTATTTGAGTATCGAATCGATGGGGAGATCGAACGCCGGAAGGAATTTATCGATAAAGTAATCGGCTTCCTCGCATCGCATATTTGCAAGAGCGTTAAGCAGCCGTTCGCCGGCGTCGATGAACTCGTTGCTGCCGTAACGCAATTCTTCGCGGCATTTGATGTAAGCCGATATCCTGTCGGCGGCTTTGATGAGTTTGTGCTCATCGGCGTTCTGTTGAAACATACGGCTGTAATCTTCGGATAGTTCCGCGGGAAGCATACCCATAAGTTTTTTGATCGAAGCGGATTCCACGGCGTCGTAAGCCGACTTCATTTCCTCGCTGTAATATTTGACCGGGGTCGGAATATCGCCGGTGAAGATCTCGGGTACGTCGTGATACATCGCTTTTACGGCGATACGTTCGCAATCGTAATTTTTGGAAAACATTCTGTTCCCTATAAGAGCGAGCGAATGAGCGATAAAAGCGACTTCGAGAGAATGCGTAGAAAGTTTGTCGGGTATAAGCGAATGCATAATGCCCCATCTGTTTATATGCTTCATTCTGAAAAGCATTGCATAAAACCCGTTATCCAAAACACTCCTCCGGTTCAGCGTGATTCAAATTGCACAAAATTACTCACATTAAAAACAATTTTGCATTATTATATCACAAAAAACAACTGTTGCCAAGTACCTTGGCAAAAAAATTTGTTTATTAATTCGTAATATAATAAAAAAATAAAAATCGTCTTGCATTATCGCCGATATGTGATTATAATTAATAATGACCAATTACAGAAACGGAGTTTTTGTATGAAATTAAGAGAAATTCTTCATGATATCGATTTCAAATGCGGTGCTTACGACAGCGCGCTGTTCGTAAATGACGTTGTCTACGATTCGCGCAAGGCCGACGAGAACTGTATTTTCGTCTGCATAAAAGGTTTTCAGGTCGACGGTCATTCTTTTGCGATGCAGGCTTACCGTCGCGGCACAAGGATATTCGCAGTTGAAAAGGAGGTTACTCTTCCCTCCGACGCGGTGATAATAAAAGTCGATAATACGCGGCGTTTTCTGGCTCTTGCCTCGGCGAACCTATTCGGCAGACCCGCCGATAAGCTCAATATTATCGGGATCACCGGGACGAAAGGCAAAACCAGCACTTCGTTTATGTTAAAGAGTATTTACGAATCCGCGGGGCACAAAGTCGGCGTTATCGGATCGACGGGAGTTTATATCGGCGATAAAAAATACGACATCGACAACTCCACTCCGGAATCATACATACTTCACAAGTATTTCAAAGAGATGCTTGACAGCGGATGCGACACCGCCGTTATCGAAGCGACTTCCCAGGGGTTCAAACTCGACAGGACATATGGAATACGTTTCAACACCGGGATCTTCACAAATCTTTCACCCGACCATATCGGCGCGGCGGAACATTCCGATTTTGCCGATTATCTCGCCTGCAAAAAACTGATTTTCAAGCAATCGGATAAAATGATCGTCAACCTCGATACCGATTATTACAGCGACATTATCGCTGGGACCGAAGGCGATCACGTCACTTTCGGCGCGACCGACAAAGCCGATTACCGCTTTTCCGACCCTTCTTTTACGACCGGCAAAAACCGGCTTAAGACCGAGTTTAAGTGCATTTGTAAAGACGGTGAGGCGATCGATATCGATCTTAATACTCCGGGGTATTTCTCGCTTTACAACGCCGCGGGAGCTATCGCGGCGGCAAGAGAAGACGGGATCGCCGTCGAAGCCATAAAAGAAGGTCTTTCCTCGGCTTTTGTAAAAGGAAGGATGGAAATTGTTCCCGTCGGGAAGGAATACACCGTTATAATCGACTTTGCCCATAATGAATTCAGCGTTAAAACGCTTTTCGATACCATACGTCTTTATTCCCCGCGCAGAATAATTTCGGTCTTCGGATGCGGAGGGAACCGCTCGAAACTGCGCCGCTATTCGATGGGCGAAGTTATCGGCCGAAACTCGGATCTTTCGGGTATCACCTCGGATAACTCGCGTTATGAAAACGTCGAGGACATAATTGCCGATATCCTTATCGGGATGAATAAGACCGACGGAAAATATGAGATCATTCCCGACAGACGCAAAGCGATAAAATACGCGCTTGAACAAGCGGGCGAAGGCGACGTTGTGCTTCTGATCGGCAAAGGCCACGAGATGTATGAAGAGATAAACGGCGAAAAGCATCCGTTCGACGAGCGCCAGGTAGTTAGAGAAGCGCTTGGAATCGAATAAGCATTCGAGCATCGTCTTGCCGTCCCGGAAAGGAGCAAAGTTGTGTCTGATCATATTGTAAAAATAACAGCCTCTAATCCGTTTTTTAGAGCAAATTCAAAAAAGTTGGATAAGGCAGTAAAATATCTTAAAAAGCACATTGTCGGCAGCATCATAACCGGCGAAATCGAAACAGCGCCTCAATTTGTAGACTGCGGCAGTAATCTCGACAGAATAATCTGCCCGTTTTGCAAAAATGGTCTTACAATGGATTGGTGGAGCACTGTGATGGATGAACGTTATGCAGATTCGTTTATCAATCTGAATATTATTACTCCCTGCTGCGGTAAAGAGACAACCCTTAATGATCTCGTGTACGAGCTTCCTTGTGCCTTTGCCAGCACGATTATTAAAATTGAAAATCCCGACGATAAGCTTTCCGAAGATATGATTTTAAAGGTAGAAAAAATAATCGGATCGCACGTTAAAATTATTAACGCACACTATTAATAATAGTTTATTATTTTATTTCGACTTGTTTTTTATATTTTATTTTGACTTGACGTCATTATTTCAAAAATGCCGTTAAGCAATTTATCAAAAAGCCCTTTGCGGAAAAGTTCTTTTCATATTCCGTTTCGATATTATCCTTTGAAAAAACTGGATCGCCGTGAAGATCGAAGCATACGTCGGTAACGGTATATCCGCATTCGGTGAACGTTTCGAGCGAATAATCGAAAAGGCCTTTATTATCGGTTTTGAAAATAATTTTTGCGTTCGGAGACAGTATTTTTTTATATTTTTCGAGGAACAATGGACTTGTAAGTCTGCGTTTGGCGTTTCGCTTCTTCGGCCACGGATCGGAAAAGTTTAAATAAAGGTTTCTTACGCTTCCGGCGGGAATGACCGAATCGACGTTTTCGGCGTTCAGATGCAGGAACCGGACGTTTTGCTTTCCCGACCGGTGTATTTTTTCCATCGCCATCATCAAAACATCGGGCACCAATTCGGCGGCTATGAACAGAGAACCCGGGTTTTTATCCGACATCCCGAGTATAAACGCTCCTTTTCCGCAGCCGATCTCAAGATCGATCAAACCGTCTGTCCCAAAGCTGTTTTTTATATTCAAATATCCGTTTTCATCCAAAACCGCAAAAAGATCCTTGACCAGATCCATGCGTTTATCGCGGTTTTTCTTGGGACGCATCCTCATAAACGCTTACTCCTTTTTCGGAATCTACGAAAAACAATATAATCGAAAAAACAAAAAAAGTCAACGAATATTTTATCTGCTTCTGCACAAAATATACGTCGGGAGGACTTGGATATGATAATTGACAGAATAACTTTGTTTTTAGTCATAATCGGTGCTGTCAACTGGGGATCGATTGGTCTTTTCGACTTTGATATAGTCGCCTGGATCTTCGGCGGCCAGGGGATGATCGCAAGCAGAATAATATATACCCTCGTTGCGATCAGCGGACTTTGGCTTATAAGCCTTTTCTTCAGAAGAAGAGAAGTTCCCACGCCCGCGCTTGACTAACCTGACGTAAAATCAAATAAAAACCGCTTCTGCACATGGCAGAGGCGGTTTTTCGGTTGAATGGAATTATCAGTCGGGAAGCTGATTGAACCGTTTGAGCATCCTGCGGATCCTTGCGGTGGATTCGAGAAGAGGAGCTATCGATTCGTCGTAATTCAGTGTATTGAGTATCTTTGCGATAAATTTCGACATATCCACAAGTTCGAACCAGGGGCGGTCGATAAGTTCCTGCGGAACGTAGGAGAGGTTTGTGGAATAGAGTTTTTTGAGTTTCCCCTCGGCATAAAGTCTGTCGAACTTTTCGAACCCTTCTGTAAAGAACGCGAAAGTGGTCGCGGCGTAGACGTCAGATACGTTGCGTTTCTGGATCTCGTTGATAACGTCGATAACCGATTCGCCCGAGGCGATCATATCGTCGATGATAAGGACGCGCTTGTTTTCAAGAGGTCCGCCGATATATTCGTGCTGAACGATCGGGTTCTTGCCGTTGACTATGCGAGTGTGGTCGCGTCTTTTATAGCACATACCCACGTCAAGACCGAGAACGTTGGCGTAATAAATCGCTCTTTCCATGGCGCCGGTGTCGGGGCTGATGACCGTCATATTGTCTTTGAATATGTCGTCGCCTTCGTTCTGTATAAAGCGTTTGAGCATCGAATAAGTCGGGAAAATATTTTCAAAGGAGGTGGAAGGAATAGCGTTGCAGATAGTCGGATCGTGTGCGTCGAAAGTGAGAATGCAGTTGACGCCAAGCTGTTGAAGCTCTTCAAGCGCCATTGCGCAGTCAAGCGATTCTCTGCCCTTTCTTTTGTGCTGGCGCGAAGAATAAAGCAAAGGCATAAGAACAGTGATTCTGTCGGCTTTTCCGTTGATTGCCGAAAGAACACGCTTGATATCGCGGAAGTGATCGTCCGGGCTCATGTGGTTTTCGTAGCCGTGAAGATTATAGGTGCAGGAATAATTGCCGATATCGCAAAGGATATATATATCTCTCCCTCTTACGGAATCGCAGATCTTGACTTTGCCTTCACCGTTGTTGAACCTTACTTCCTGGATCGGAATGATGTAACTTTCACCGTCTTCTTCATTCCTCAGCTGATGGATGAACTGGTCTACTTCAACGCCGAGCTGTTCACAACTTCTCAAGACGATAAGACCCATCTTTCCGTGATTAACATTTTGCGCCATAACAATTACACACTCCTTGAAATAATATTCATTTGGCTTTATTTTAACTCATGGTCGATAAAAAGTATATATCCTTTTTCAACAAAAAACAGCTTTTGCTTTTTACGTCTATTTATAACTGTCGCTAAATAGATAAAAAATACGCCTCTGCAAGAGGCGATCATAATAAGTTACGCGGGTCTTTTGAATCCGTGAACAAAGCTTTCGCCGTCGGCGGAACAGACATCGCCCGCGATGACTCTTTCGTTACGGATAAAAAGCGTTGCAAAAACGTTATCGACTCCGTAGTTGGTAACTTTAAAGGTATAGATCTCCGCTTCTTTTCCGGCGTAACGTTTAAGGTTCAGCCCCTGGGCGCGCTGAATACGGTTGTATTTCTCGAACACGCTGTTGAATTCATCGGGTATGAGCACGGTCAGCTTTTCGACCGGCACCGGATCGACTTCATATCCGAACTGTTTAAGAAATTCAACCATATCGTACTCATCGGAAATGTTTCTGAAGTCGGTATTGACCGCGGCGGCATCGCTTTCGGCGTTTACCGCGGGTAATATAGCTATCAAAGCGGCTAACAGAGCCACGGAAACGGCAACTACCGCAAAGAATTTAAGGCCTGACGCCTTCATTGTGTAAACGAACATCAAAATCGCTCCTTTTTTGTAGTTAGGGTAACGAGAGCTATCCGAACCCGCTCAAACGGCGCTATTCCGGCTCTTTTCGGCTTGTCGTCATTGGAATACGGGCGTATTCCCACTTCCTCCGCACCGAAAATATCTCGAAATATCATCCGTTTGAGTCCTGTGGATTTTCGGGAGATCGGATTGTCGTTCCTGCGAGGCAAAGCCCGCAGGCGCTACTGCCGTACCGCCAAGGGCTTTAACAATGCAGGGGGGCAAGACGCCGCCCGAAAACGTGCTTCGGATAGCTCTCGTTACCCTAATAAATTATATTGAAGCGGTTTTAAGTTTATTCGTTTATTCGTTCAGTTCGGATATTTCGTTCTCGAGTTTTTCGAGTTCTTCATACAAAGAATCGATGCTTGATTCGTATTTCTCGCAAGCGGAGTAGATCTCGTTCAGTTTTCCGAAATCAGACGCGATTTCGGGAAGCCGGATATCGTTTCTTGCGGCAGAAAGGCGGTTTTCAAGTTCGGAAATCTCTTTTTCAACTGCCGCATACCGCGTTTTTAAAGATCTCAGCCGATTTTTACGCTGCTTGGATTCCTCGAAATCGGTTTTGCCGGCGGTTACCTGAACTTTTGCATCGTATCTTGCATCATCACTGCCGCGCAGCTGAACAAACCGTTCGTATCTTTCGGCAAAATATTTGAACCCCTCCGGATATTTTTCACGATTGATCTCAAGTATCGAAGTTGCCAGATCATTGATAAAATATCTGTCGTGAGATACCGCCAACAGCGTTCCGTCGTATTCTTTAATCGCGCTTTCGAGCATCTCGCGTGATTCGATGTCAAGGTGGTTGGTGGGTTCGTCCAATACCAGCAGGCTGACGCCATTCGATATCATTTTCGCAATTGAAAGCCTTGCCCGTTCGCCGCCGCTGAGTACGCGGACGGGCTTGAAGACGTCGTCGCCCCGAAAGCCGAACGCGGCGAGAATTGAACGTATCTCGGTTCCGG
>CAMZED010000053.1 GCA_947305675.1 uncultured Clostridia bacterium
ACGGCATTAGATTTCAAAAACAGCGCCGCGCCTCTATTATCCGCCGTGTTGCTGTTTTTCTCTTCAGAACTGCCGTATATCACTCCGCCGGTCATTGTGAACGTGTTGCTGTTATAAACTCCACCGCCGCTGCCTTCCGCGGCATTGCCGCTTACCACGCCGCCGGTCATTGTAAACGATCCGGTGTTATAAACGCCGCCTCCGCTGCCGGTCGAGGTGTTGCCGCTTACCGTGCCGCCGCTGATAACAAGTGTTCCGGCGTTATATATCCCGCCGCCGCCGCCGTTTCCGGTCGAGGCGTTGCCGCTTACCGCGCCGTCGGTCATTGTGAACGATCCGGTGTTATAAACGCCGCCGCCGCTGCCGGTCGAGGTGTTGCCGCTTACCGTGCCGCCGCTGATAACAAGCGTTCCGGTGTTATATATCCCGCCGCCGCTGCCGGCTTTCCCTCCCGACACAGAACTGCCGGACGCCAGCTCAAGCGTTCCGGCGTTATAAATACATCTTACGATGCTCTTGTCTTTTTCATCCGTCATCTCGTCATAGGCATTGGCGATGACAGAAATATCTCTGAGAACCACGTTGGAATCCGCCGGAATCTTCAAAAGGCTTTCCTTACAATAGCTGCCCGCGGGATTGTTGCATATCTTGCCGCCGGTCAACGTTACGTCGGCGAGCGTAAGCGATTGTTGCAGCCGGAGCTCCGCCCCGCCGAGATCGACGGTATGCCCGCCGCCGTTCAGCGTGATCGATTTCGTCACTGTGAAACATTCGGAGAACGCTTTTTCCTTCGGCACGTTTTGCAAAACGAATACAGTATCTACTGTGGAAGAATTCGCGAACGCTTTCTTTAGCGTTTCGTAATAATTTTCGCCGACCCTTGCGACGCACGAAGACGGTTCGTCAGCCGGTTCATCGGCGGGTTCGCCGCCCGGTTCGTCAGCCGGTTCATCGGCGGGTTCGCCGCCCGGCTCGTCATCCGGTTCATCGGCGGGTTCGTTGCCCGATTCGCCGGGCTGTACGGCGGCAGATGTTTCGCCTATCCGTTCAAGCGCGTTCTCGGCGATCAAAGCAAACGCGTCGGGCGCAGGGAGGCTTTCGCGGATTCTGCCGATAACTTCCGCAACGTCAGAATCGCTTCCGGCAACCGAGGCGGAATGCATCGCGGAGATGATCTCATCAGAGGTGATCCCGGTTTCGGGAAGAAGCGCGCGTATTTCGTCGATCTTGGCGGGTTCGATCCCGGATCTTTTCAGTACCGTCCCGACCTGAGCGGAAGAAAAACGCCCTTCGCAGAGCTCGGCGCACATCTTTTCGGCGTTTTCTTTTGTGATCCCGCTGTTGGTGTAAGAACCGCCGAGAACGGCGTTCAGACCGGATTCCGTAAGTTTTTCGCCACCGGCGGCGTCGAGCGCGGCGACCAGCGCCGATTCGAGCTCGTCCCAGGTAAGCCGGCTTCCGTCGCCGGGTTTTTCAACGGCGTCAGCCGTGCGGCAGTTCCTTCGCGCCTGGAGATAAGCCGAATCCTCCGCCTTTTTTATCACACCGCCGAAAGCCGGTATGACCACCGCCGCCAGAACCGCGACGACCGCGATAACTATTACAAGTTCGATCAAAGTAAACGCTTTGCGACGTCCCACGTTTTTCATAACAAAACCCCTGGAATGATTATTTTCAGAGCTTTTTCAAAAATCGTTGCAGATGTGCAGGAAGGCTTCGGCTGCTTTGGGATCGAAGTGAGTCCCGGATTCTTCGCGGATTATCCCGACCGCTTTTTCAAAACTGTTCAAACCGGGCAATTTCTTCTTTTTTCGTATCGAGATGATCCGAATAATACTGTTTGCGCAGGGAGATATAAAGGTCGGTTTTCCGATCCGCTGTTTATTTTTGCACCGACCGGATCGCTCATACCGTCATCCGCAAGCAACGCAAAACCCGCTGCCCGTGTGTTTTTATGACAAGATGATTCATATTAACATAAAAATTATCGGAATAGAAGTTTTTTCGGGAAAATATACCTGTTTTTGATAAAATTCGACATTTTTTACAAAACAATGTTTTGCCGTTCGGGGCAAAACCGCCGCGATCCGGTTGTTTTACCCTTCGGAAACCGAAAGTTCGCGCAAGACGACCGGTTTGTTCGCCGACCCGGCGGCATAAACTTTTATCCCGGTGATGATCAGCCTGCCGTCTTTTACATTCTGCGCCGAGATCCCCAGTTTGGAAAGTTCGATCCTGCCTTTAAGATCCTGCCCCGGAGTTATATCGCCCACCTCGTTGTATTTTGCACCGATTTTGGAGTTGATCGAAACGTAAGTCCCCTCGGTATAAGCCGAAGGAGTGGATCCGTTGAAAAACAGGATTATGCTTGTGCTTACGCCGACGGTGGAAATATCGTAATTAAGATATCCGTCGGAGAACGAAACCGATACCGGCTTTTCGGGCAGACTTTCGGCATAGGGCCAGAGCCCGTTAGTGTTCGAAATATTTATCGCACCGTCGCTTTTTTCAATGTTCATCAGCAAAGGGTCGACCGTGTACCACCCGTCCGGCTCGCCGGAATAAAGGCTTGCTCTGCCGCCTTGAACGGAAACGTCGGTCAGATCGCCGTATTCGCTGACTTTTTCGGCGTTGGGATCGCGGTCAAAGCGCGAGCCGAACCATTCGGCAAGCGTTTCGGCAAATATTTTGTTGCCCGCGTCGGCAAGATGTATCCCGTCGCGCAGGAGCCTGTTGTAAGGCACGCCATCGCAGGCGGCGAACATATCGATAAGGTAAGCCCCGGTTTCGGCGGCGACTTTGCGAGTCACGTCGTTATAGACCTCTTCCCACGCGAGCGGATCGCCGCCCACGCTTTCATACATCGCCTTGCTTTGCCCCTGCGCCGCCCAGAATTTGTCGGGGTCAAGCGGATTTGCCGTAAGGAGTATCGGCTCGGCGCCGCAATCGCGCACCATTTTTACAAGCTCGGTAAGGTTCTTTTCGAACTGTTCCGGAGTCACGCGCGGTTTGCCCGCCGATTCCATTATAAGGTCGTTCATACCGAACAGAAGAGTTACGAAATCGGCGCCGTGCCCGGCGACGTAAGCCGGGAACCGGGTTATCCCCTGCGCGGAGGTAATGCCGCCCATCGCGCCGTTGAAAAAATACATGTTGAGTTCTTCCGCCGCCGTTCTTCCCCAAGAACCGAGCGCGGTTATCGAATCGCCGAAAACGATCAGCTTTTTGCCGTCGATATATTCTTTCTTATCCGGGACAGAGACGGATTCTTCCTGCGAGACGGGTTCGTCATCCGGGACGGATTCTTCCTGCGAGACGGGTTCTTCCTGCGAGACGGGATCGCTGCTTTCGGACACCTCCGCACTTACTTCGCCGGGTTCGGGATCGCCGCCCGATTCCGCGCCGGCGCTTTCGTCCGGTTCAGACCGCGGATCGGGTACGCTTGCGGAGCCCTGCCCGCCGGAGCCGGATCCGCTCCCGCCGCAGGCAAAAAGCGACGTCATCGCCGCAAACGCCAAAACAAGGCATAATATCTTTTTCATTATTCGCACCTCTTGTCGACAGATGCTTAATTATACAGTTCTTTCTCCGGTTTGTCAATGATGTGTACACAATGAGGTTAAAAAACTTCGCAGGTGGAGAGATAAGCGTCAATTGCGTCTCCGGGAGATCTCCAACCGATCGGACGAAGGGAAAAGCGGTCGTATTTTTTTCTGCTTTTGTGACGCCGTATTTCTCCGAATATTTCAAAAGGGATTGACGAAACAGCACATCTTGTGACATCTTATCCATGACGAACAGTTGATCTTTCCTGTCAGTTTTGTTTTGAGCAACTTAACTATACCACAGGTTCTTCTATTCGTCACTTCTTTTTTTCACTCAATGTAGCACATCTATTGTAATCCTACACGCGGCGCCGGTTTTTGCCTAAATATGCTATTGAAAAAGCGGAAAAAATATGTTAAAATCAAAAAAATTACAATCTTAATCTCAACGGCTTGGGGGTTTTGCGTTATGACAGATATTGCGATCCTGGGGTTCGGCGTTGTCGGCAGCGGGATATATACCGTGCTTTCGAAATGCAGGAACGCGCCTTTGAACGGCGTGAACATAAAACACATACTCGATCTCAGATCGTTTCCGGCGCACCCTCTCGCCTCGAAGGTGACGAAGGATTTCGATATGATCATCGCCGACGAAAGCGTAAGCGTCGTTGTCGAAACGATGGGCGGAGTCGATCCGGCTTACCGTTTCAGCCTTGCCGCGCTCAACGCCGGGAAGAGCGTCGTCACCTCGAACAAAGCGGTGGTGGACAAGCACGGCGCCGAACTTGAGCAGGCGGCGATCGACAACGGAGTCTGCTATTTATACGAAGCAAGCGTCGGCGGCGGCATCCCAATAATCGCGCCCCTGCGCGAATGTTTCACCGCTGACAAAATAATCCGCATCGCCGGGATACTTAACGGCACCACCAACCACATTCTTACAAATATGCGCGCCGAGGGGAAAACGCTTAAATCCGCGCTCGACACCGCGCGTGCGCTCGGATATGCCGAGGCGGATCCGCGTTCCGACCTCGCCGGGTTCGACACCGCGCGCAAGATAGCGATCCTTGCCGGGCTTGCGTTCGACCGCTATATTCCTTTTGAATCGATCCCGGTCATCGAGGGAATCGAAGACGTCACGCTTGAGGACATCCGCCTTGCCGAAGAACTCGGCTGCGTGATAAAACTGCTTGCGGTCGCCGAAAAAGTCGGCGATCACGTTGAGATCTGCGTCGCTCCGTTCCTTGTCGGCACCCACAGCATTTTCCACGCCGTGAACGACGTTCAGAACGCCATAAGCGTAACCGGAAGCGTAACCGGCGAGGTGGTGTTTTACGGTCAGGGCGCGGGGAGCCTTCCCACAGCCGCCGCCGTCTGCGGCGACATTGCGCGCATCATAAGCGGCGCCTCCGCGCTCCCGCTCCGCCGCGAATGCGAACCCGGGTTCGTGCTTCCCTACGGCGGCGACTACAAGCGCGTTACGCTTGCAAACGGAAAGATCTACCGGGTGTTCTGATATGGAACCGGTCCGCATTGTGCTGCTCGTTATTGCTTTGGCGGCGCTCGGCGCTTCGCTTTTTATCAACAAAAAGTTAAAAACGCTTATGAAGTCCGAACCCCCGTCCGAAGGAAAAGATCGCGCCTCGGGCGACAGCCCCGCTTTGAACCGGCTGCGCGTCTTTGCGGCGCTGGCTTTGACCGCGGCGGCAGTAATCGCCGCCGTCGCGTTTGTTATAAAATAGGCAAACAAAAACCGGCCGGAAATAATTCCGCACGATCTCTTTAGCTCGGTTCATTAAAGCCCCGTAAACAAACCGCGAGGGACACTTGCTCTATCGCAAGTGTCCCTCGTTCGGTTTTTTATTTACGCGTTATTTATTGCTGTATCCGTCAGTTGGATTTTTTCTTTTTGATAATAAAGAATACCACGCAGGCGGCAACAACGACCACTCCGGCGATTATGCCGATGATCGCGCCGACGGGGAACGAGCCGCTTTCGGGCGCTTTATCTTCCGAAACGGGTTCGGGCGCGGCTTCGGATTCGGGCTCGGCTTCGGATTCGGGTTCCTGTTCGGATACGGGTTCGGGCTCGGATTCGGGTTCCTGTTCGGATACGGGTTCGGGCTCGGATCCGGTGACGGGTTCGGATTCACCGTAAACGAGCAGCGCCTTGGTGATCAGTTTCGCGCCGAGGTCATATTCGATCTCGAAAATGTCGCCGGGCTTGACTTCCATCGCTTTGTTTCTCGCCTCAGCGTTGTCGTCCTCGCCGTCGGAATGTACCGCAAGAAGGATCTCGTCTTCGCCGATGGTGCCTTGATAGTTGCCTTCGCCGCTGCCGTTGGCGCATTCCACCACGGAATAGCGGTTGCCTTCAGTCTGTTTAAGAAGTATGTTCACGGTCCATTTGGTGTTGCTCTTCTCGAGATCGTAACCCGGGAGGAAGGCGCGAACGCTGCCGCCGGTGATCGGTTCGTTTACAAGCGCGCTGGACGCGGTGGCGATGAAGTTATAGCCTTCGTCGGTCTCGGCAGGGACGGGAGCGGTAGGTTCGTCGGAGGTTTCGGGTTCCTTGGATTCTTCGATGACGGTCTTTTCGGGGCGGGTCTCGCCGAGCCCTGCGATATCGGCGCTGGAATAAACGCCGAATTTGTAGATGTACATCTTCATGCCGACTTTGCCGTCGAGCTGATAGTTGACCGAGGTGAAGCGGTGCATATGATCGTCAAAGATCCTTTCGGTATTACCGTCGAGATATTTGGTGTGATCCCACACGACGTAGCCGGAAACCATGCTGCTTGCAGGATCTTTTTTGGCGGTGTACTTGGCGTTGTCGGGGTTTATCATCGATATCAGCCAGAGGTCGGCAACCTTGCCCTCGGCTTCTTTATCTTTGCGGGTGTAGTGAGCCTGAGTCACTTCGTTGAAAATGACGCCGTCGGCGGAAGCGTAATCGGCAATGACGTAGACGGGCTGGGTGAAATCGATCTCTTCACCGTAAAGGATCATTCCTTCGGTGGCGAACGTGAGAGTGATGTCGGCGTGCTTTTTGGTAAGAGTTACCACAACGGTGCCGTCTTTGAGATAATCGAGTTCACATCCCGTGACCGAGATCACGTCTTTGGGGAGCGATTTCGAGGGACGGAGGTCAAGGATGAGGTTATCGTCCTCGGCTGTTGCGGTAACCGCGAAGGATACAGCCAGCGAAACGAGCATTATCGCAACGATGGCAAGCGCAAGGATCTTTTTCATGGCTTTTTTCCTTTCATTGTAAACGCGGCAAAAAACGCCGCATATTGTTTTGATCATTTTAACTTATAATAAACATTTTGTCAATAGAAAAAGTTTTATTTGTGCATCTTGACTAAATTGCGGCGCGATGATATAATCATCCGCGAAATGAAAGACGACCCATATAAACGAAAGAAGCTCTGCGAATGAACAGTTTACAGGTGATAGATATATTTTTCCCGCATATCGACGGAGTGGTGAACACCGTCGATAATTACGCGCGTTTTCTCAACGGCGCCGAGGGCGATTACTGCTGCGTGTTCGCTCCGGAAAACCGCGAACCGGGCGCGGAGATTTATCGCGGTTACGACGTATTCCGTGCCAAAGCGGCAAGGATCGTCGGCGGGTATCTTTGCCCGCTTCCCGGAATGACAAAATCGCTTAAAACGGTGTTGAAGGGACGCCGGTTCGACGTAATACACGCCCATTCGCCGTTCACGATGGGGCATTTTGCCTATCGCTGCGCAAAAAAGAACGGAGCTCTCTTCATCTGCACTTTTCACAGCAAGTATTACGACGATTTTTTAAGAGTCACCCGGTCGAAGCTGATATCGAAGCTGTTGACAAAATATATTCTCAGGCTTTATAACAAAGCCGACGAGGTATGGGCTGTCAGCCCCGGAACGGCGCTTACGCTGCGCGGATACGGTTTCAAGGGCGAAATAAAGATCATGCCGAACGGCACCGATATGCTTTCGGGCGATCTTTCCGGCGCAAAAGAGCGCGCCGCCGCGGAATTCGGCATCTCTTCCGGCGGAAAGACGCTTATATTCGTCGGAAGCCAGATCTGGCACAAAAACCTTAAACTCGTAATAGATACCCTTGCACTGCTGAAAGGAAAAGGTTACCGACTGATCTCGGTCGGCGACGGCGCCGATTGGGAGGAGATAAAGGAATACGCCGCTTCCGCCGGGGTTCGGGAAAGCGTGACTTTCACCGGCAAAGTTTCCGACCGGGAACTGCTCGCCGGGCTTTATCTCAACGCCGATCTGCTGTTTTTCCCTTCGGAATACGACAACGCGCCGCTCGTCCTGCGCGAGGCTTCGTCGCTTGAACTGCCTTCGATGCTGCTGCGCGGCTCCAATTCCGCCGATTGCCTTACCGGGGGCGTCGACTGTTTCCTCTGCCCGCCGGATGCTCCCGGCTGCTCCGAGGCGATAGAATCGGCTTTCGCCGACCGTGAAAAGCTTCGTTCGGTCGGCAAAAAAGCCAAAGAAAGCGTTTGTATCCCCTGGAGCGAAGTTGCCGCCAACGCCGCGGCGCGCTATAAAAAACTGCTCGACGGCAAAAAACGCCGCTGAATCTACTTCGGCCCGGCAAAAAACACGTGCGGCAACGGCGCGGACACGCGCTTCAGCCGTTTCTGTCGCGGGACGAAAATCCCGGAAATTCACGCGGGCAAAACTTTTGTCCGATTCTCGCCGTGCGCCGCAAAAACCGTTATTCTCCCCCTTCCCGGCGCGTTTTCCGCATTTTGCGCCTTTCGGCGCCGCCTCGTTTTGGGGAGCCGCATTTTTGTTTAAATTTTTTGTTGACAACCCGGGTTTTATATGTTATTATAAACCTACGGCGCAGTCAGCGCGGTTTTAACAGTATATGGGGCGTTAGTGCAGTTGGGAGCATTCAACGAGCGCCGCCGGGGGCGGATTGAGCGAGTTGAATGATGCGCCGCGACCGTGTTTTTGCGGCACAGCGAACGCGCAGCCGAGCAAAAACGCGAGCGTCGCAAGCCGAACCGGCGAATCAATTCTGTTTGACATTTTAATAGTGCATGGGGCGTTAGCGCAGTTGGGAGCATTCAACGAGCGCCGCCGGGGGCGGATTGAGCGAGTTGAATGATGCGCCGCGACCGTGTTTTTGCGGCACAGCGAACGCGCAGCCGAGCAAAAACGCGAGCGTCGCAAGCCGAACCGGCGAATCAATTCTGTTTGACATTTTAATAGTGCATGGGGCGTTAGCGCAGTTGGGAGCGCACAACACTGGCAGTGTTGGGGTCAGGGGTTCGAATCCCCTACGCTCCACCAAAAACGCAAGTCGGGCAACGCCCGACTTGTGTTTTTGTATGTAAAGAACACGTTTGCGGGGATTCGAACGGGTCGGTAGTGAATGACAGTCCGGGGGACTGTCAGAGCCGACCCTGACCGAGCGCGGTTACGCCGCGCGAGAACGAATCCCCTACGCTCCACCAAAAAGAAAAAGTCGCGTCAGCGGCTTTTTCTTTTTGTTCTCTTCACTCTTCTCTCTTCGTTCTTCACTTTTCTCTCCGTTCCCCTCCGCAACTTTTTCCAGTGAAGAGAGAAAAGAGAAGAGAGAAGAAAAATGGTAGTTTTGCTCCGCAAAACGTTGATTTTATTGAATATTTCTGATATAATTGCAGTATACGGAGGTGAAGGTATGATATGATGAAAGTTACTCGTAGTATATTGTTGGTGATACTTATTGTTGCAATTGAACAAGGAATGAAGTTGGTCGTTTACAATAGCTTTGAAATTGACAAACCTGAACTTAGACAAGAATATAACACTATACACATTCATCCATTATACAATTATGACTTAATTAACAGTTGGAACAACAATTCAATTGCAACGGGAACAAGTGTGGGACTTTGGCGGTTAATTGATATCTTTGGGATTTTGATAAAAAATGCGTTCGTCCTATATTTAATAAGATGCATATATCGGGGCAATATTATTTCGGGAGCAAACTGTTGGAAGGAATACGTTCGTACATGTAAAGCGATCTTGTTTAGCATTTGCATTTGCAATTTAAGCGACATCATCTTTTGGGGGAAGCCTTTGGATTATATATGCTTTTCCATTCTGTCTTATGATGAATTGGGGCGGGCCGTTGCAGAACATTACTCTTATAACTTGAATGACTTTAACATATACATATTGATATGCCTATTGGCCATATATGTTGTGAAGACCATATTATCTTTTTGGAAGTTCCTAAATAGTGGAAAAGGCGATTTTAAAAAAGAGGATTATATAAGTGTGGTGAAGTATGTTTTTTTAAAATAATGAGCCCTTTTGAGGTCAGTAATGATGTCACCATTCAAAGAATATCATTGTCAATAACGAATTATGGAAGTTGATAGTATCATGATTTTTTCAAACAACAATAAAAAGTTCTTTTCGCACGGGGATAAACCGTACC
>CAMZED010000054.1 GCA_947305675.1 uncultured Clostridia bacterium
TATTATATTCGTTCCTTCACTCGTCCGCAGGACGAATATCACTGCGAAGCAATATAACTCGACCGAAGGTCGAATATAACTCGTTCCGAAGGAACGAATATAGTTGAAAAAAGCACGCTTTCGCGTGCTTTTTTCTGGCTGCGGAATAGGGATTCGAATTCTCGCCTGCGGGCTCGGTCAGGGCGCGATCTGGCGTGCCCCCGGCACGCCATTCAACACGCGCCCGTTCGAATCCCGGATATTTGTACAAACAAAAGCAAAGGCGGGCAAAGCCCGCCTTTGTTTTGGCTGCGGAATAGGGATTCGAACCCCAACAAACAGAGTCAGAGTCTGCCGTGCTGCCGTTACACAATTCCGCAAAATATCTGCGACGTCCCACGTCGCGGATGTTATTTTAACACCTATTTAAGCGGTTGTCAAGAGCAAATTCGAAAAATTAATTATCATCGTGCGGAAAACGCGCTGTCATTTTTGCTTTTTTGAGGTTTTTGCCGCCCGTTTTGCCGGCTTTTCAGCCCTTTTCCCGGACCGTTTCGCGTTCTTTTCCGCTTTGTTTTTGCGCGCCCGGCGGGTTTTTAATTCTTTTTCGTTCAATCCGAGCTCGTCAAACACCATCTTGCACGCCATTTTTGCCGAAAGCCTTCTTATCTGCGCGCGCGATCCGGCGAACATATATTCCATCGCGCTGCATTTTTCGGCGGTGGCGATCCCTATGCAAACCGTCCCGACGGGTTTTCCGCCTTCGTCGCTTGCCGGCCCGGCAAGCCCGGTGACCGAAACGGCAATGTCCGCGCCGGAAAGCGCAAGCACGCCTTTCGCCATTTCACGCGCTGTCTGTTCCGAAACCGCGCCGTATTTTTCGAGCGTTTGCGGATCAACGCCCAACAGTTTTATCTTTGCTTCGTTTGAATAGGTCGTCACCGCGCAGTCGAAAACCTCCGAAGCGCCCGGGGTGTCGGTCAGCAGCTTCGAAACGAGCCCTCCGGTGCAGGATTCCGCCGCAGAGATATGGTATCCGAGTTTTTTCAGCCGGTTTATAAGTTTTTTCATTTCAACAACCTCCGTCGGCGTTTTAAATCAGTTCAGTCTGACAAAAGAGTCGGTCGCCAGGGCGCGTTCCAAAAGCCCCTCCACGTCGAGCTTCGCTTCCTCCGCCAAAACCTCTTCAAGGTCGGGATTGGTGTCGGGGTGGCGCGGTGTGAAAACCGTACAGCAGTCCTCATACGGAAGGATCGAGGTCTCAAAAGTACCGATGTTCCTTGCGCGGACGACGATCTCGTCCTTGTCCAGCCCTATGCAGGGGCGCATCACCGGGAGATCGGCGGCGTTATCGGTAACGGCGAGCGCCGCCATGGTCTGGCTTGCCACCTGTCCCAGGCTTTCGCCGGTAACAACGCAGCCGGCGTTGTACTTTTTGCCGACGGCGCAGGCGGCGCGCATCATAAACCTGCGCAGAAGCAGCGTGAACAGCTTTTCTTTGCAGGTTTTTACCAGCGTTTCCTGTATTTCGGTAAGGCTGACCGAGTGAAGATATATCTCGCCGCAATACTCGGTGAGTTTTTCGGCAAGCGCGCGGACTTTTTCCTTTGCCGCCTCGCCGGTATAGGGCGGGGTTTCAAAATAGATCGCGTCGATCGCGGCTCCGCGTTTCGCCATCATATGTCCGGCTACCGGGCTGTCGATCCCGCCCGAAAGCATAAGCATCGCCCTTTCGCTTGTGCCGACGGGAACGCCGCCGGCGCCTTTTTCGCCCGCGCCGTGTATAAACGCCGCGCGGTCGCGTATTTCTACGGTGATCACACGCTCGGGCGATATCACGTCGACTTTAAGGTCGGGTCTCGCCTTAAGCACCGCCGCGCCGCATTCGGCGCAGATCTGCGGCGAAGTCAGCGGGAATTTTTTATCGCTGCGCTTGGCTTCGAATTTAAATGTCGAGGCACCGCCGATAAGGCGGTCGAGGTTTTCGGTCAGGCGCGATATCACCTCGTCCATATTTTTTTCGCAGCTTATGCCGCGGCAGACGGTCGCCACCCCGAAAACCTTTTTCAGCTTTTCGACGGCAGTATCGTAATCGGCGTTCTCGTCGCCGTAAACGCAAAGCGTCGATTGGGCGTAATCATAGCGGAATTCCCCTTCGACTCCCTTCATCGCACGCTTTACGCGCGATTCGAGAACCGAGTTGAAATAGCTGCGGTTCAAGCCTTTAAGAACGATTTCGCCGTATTTTAAAAGTATTATTTCCCTCATCTTCTCAACCTCCGCGCCGCGGAAACGATCGCTTGCGCCGCCGCCGCGCATTCTTCTTCTGTGTTGGTGACCCCGAAACTCAGCCGCAGGGCGCTATCTGATTCCTCTTTCGGCATACCGTAGGCTTCAAGAACGCGGCTCGAACCTTTGCGCGCCGCCGAGCAGGCGCTCCCCGCCGAAACACATATCCCCTCTGCCGAAAGGGCGTTGAGCATTACCTCGCTCCTCACTCCCGGGACCGATATTGAAAGGATCGACGGCACGAATCTCTCGGGAGTTCTGATAACTATCCCGTCTTGCGGGTCGGAAAGCAGTTTTACGGTATATTCGCGCAATGAGGCGATATATTCGTTTTCCCGCGCGGTGTGCGCTTCGCAAGCCGCGGCAAAAGCCGCCGCCCCCGGCAGATCTTCGGTGCCGGACCTCAAACCGCGCTCCTGCCCTCCGCCGTAGATCAGCGGCGGGATCTTCACACCGCTTTTCACGAACAGCGCGCCGACGCCTTTCGGACCGCCGACTTTGTGCGCCGAGACCGAGGCGGTGTCGCAATATCTTTTGAGTTTCGCCGAATCCGGCGTTTTTAAAAACCCCTGAACGGCGTCGCAATGGAAAAACGCGCCGCTTCCCGATGAATCTATCGCCCGCCGCACCCCGGCGATATCGTATAAAGCGCCGGTTTCGTTGTTGGCAAGCATAACACAGACCAGCGCGGTGGGGACGGAAAGCGCTTCGCGCAGGGAATCAAGATCGAGCCTGCCGCCGGAAGTAGGGATATATTTTGCCTCGAACCCCTGCGAAACAAGCTCTTTCACCGGATTTTCGACCGAGGGATGCTCGCCCTCCGAAAGAATTATCCGCTTCGCCCTTTTCGTGCGGAGCCGCGCCAGCCCGAATATCGCAGTGTTATTGCCTTCGCTCCCGCCCGAAGTGAAAATTATTTCCTCCGGCAGGCAGCCGAAAGCCGACGCCACGCTCCTGCGGGACGATTCAAGCAGCCTTTTCGCCTCTATTCCCTTTGAATGCAGCGACGATGGATTTCCGCACGCCGCCGCGGAACAGTAAGCCGCGACGGATTCGGGGCGCATTACTCCGGTCGCCGCGTGGTCGAGATATATTTCCATTTTCAAACCTCTGTGATTGATACCTTTATTATAACTGTTTTTTTAAATTAGTCAACAACGTCGGCAACAAAAAGAAACGGCCGCCGAAGCTTTTTAAAGTCCTCGGCAGCCGGATATGCTTTCTTTTACCTGACAATTATCCTTACAACGCCTTTTATCTTCCTGACGTCGTTCGCGGCGGAAGCGCTCACCGCGTCGTTCGTGTCGAATATCGCAATGGCGTTGCTTCCCTTCGATTGGGAAATAAGCGATTCGATGTTGACACCTTCAGCCGAAAGCACGCCGGATATCTGGCTGAGCATATTCGGGACGTTTTCGTGCAGGACGATAACGCGGTTTTTCGCGGTGCGCGGCATTGATATCTCGGGGTAGTTCACGCTGTTGCGGATCGTTCCGTTTTCGATATAATCCCGTAACTGTTCCGCCGCCATTACCGCGCAGTTGTCCTCCGATTCCGGCGTCGAAGCGCCGAGGTGGGGGATGGCGACCACGCCGGGAACGCCAAGAAGCTCGTCGCAGGGGAAATCGGTCACATACGAAGCGATTTTGCCGCTTTCCAGTGCTTCGATAACGTCGGGCACGTTGCAAAGATCCCCGCGTGAAAGATTTATTATACGCACGCCGTCTTTCATTTTGGCGATGTTTTCTTTATTTATAATGCCTTTTGTCGCCGGGATCGCCGGGATGTGGTAGGTGATGTAATCGCTTTCGGCGTAAAGCTGATCGTAATCGTCGGCTTTGTTTACCGCGCGGGAAAGCAGCCAGGCGTTTTTAACGGTGATATAAGGGTCGCACCCTATTACGTCCATACCCAGTTCGCAGGCGGCGTTCGCCACCATTCCGCCGATGGCGCCCAGCCCGATAACGCCGAGCTTTTTGCCTTTTATCTCCGGGCCGACGAACCTGCTTTTTCCTTTTTCGACAAGTTTTGCCACATCGGGCTGACCTTTAAGGCTTTTCGCCCATTCGATCCCGCCGATTATATCTCGTGAGGCGAGCAGAAGCGCCGCCACCGCAAGTTCTTTAACTCCGTTGGCGTTGGCGCCGGGTGTGTTGAACACGACAATACCCTTTTCGCTGCAGCGGTCGACCGGAATGTTGTTCACTCCGGCGCCGGCGCGGGCGACAGCAAGCAGTTCGTCGTTAAATTCGACCTCTTTCAGATCGGCGCTGCGCACAAGGATCCCTTCGGGCGAATCGATCTCTTCCGAGACGGCGTATTTTTCTTTGTCGAGCACGTCGAGCCCGATCTTGCTTATTTTGTTGTATAATTTAATATTGATCATTCAGCCGTTCTCCTTCTCGTACTTCGCCATAAAATCAACCAGCTTTTCGATCCCTTCATAAGGCATCGCGTTATAGATCGAGGCGCGCATACCGCCCGCAAGACGGTGGCCTTTAAGGTTCACGAACCCTTCTTTTGCCGCCGCGGCGCAAAAGGCTTTGTCTTTTTCCGGGTCGCCGGTGACAAAGCATACGTTCATAAGCGAGCGGAACTCTTTGTCGGCGGTCGGTTTGAAAAACGCCGAAGAATCGAGGAAATCGTAAAGCAGCGCGGCTTTTTTAACGTTGATCTTTTCGCGCTCCTCAAGCCCGCCCGTTTCGAGCAGCCATTCATATACCAACCCGGCGATATAGATCGCATACGTCGGGGGAGTGTTGTACATCGAACCTTTTTCGACCTGGGGTTTGTAATCGAGCATTACCGGAGTGCTCTCGCGCGCGTTGCCGACAAGATCTTCGCGCACGATAACAAGCGTCATCCCCGCCGGGCCCATGTTCTTCTGCGCTCCGGCGTAAATAAGTCCGTATTTGCTGACGTCGATGGGCTTCGAAAGGATCCCGGACGACATATCCGCCACCAGGGGGATATCGCCTGTCGCGGGGGTATAGTTATACGTTGTGCCGAAAATAGTGTTGTTCCAGCAGATGTGGACGTAATCGGCGTCGGGCGAGAATTTATCCACATAAGGAATATAGGCGAAATTGCGGTCTTTTGAAGAGGCAAGCACCGTCACCTCGCCGTATTTTGCCGCTTCGTCCGCCGCCTTTTTCGAAAACTGTCCGCTTACGATATAATCGGCTTTGCGGTTTTTATTCATAAGGTTAAGCGGCACCGCGGCGAACTGCGTGGTCGCTCCGCCCTGAAGAAACAGCACTTTGTAATTTTCGGGGATGTTCATAAGCTTGCGCAGATCGGATTCGGCTTTGTCGATGATCTGCTGATAAACGGGGGAGCGGTGGCTCATTTCCATTACCGACATTCCGCTTCCGTTGTAATCGGTCATTTCTTTTGCCGCTCTTTCAAGAACGCCGAGCGGGAGCATTGAAGGACCTGCCGAAAAATTGTAAACGCGCTGCATAATAATTCTCCTTTGATGTATATTGCGGGGCTATTTTGCTTATTTTAGCGCAGCCGGAAGGCAAAGTCAATATGTTTTGCAACAAAACAGCCGCCGCGGGCTTGACTTTTGGAAAGGTATTTGATAAAATTTTCTTATCTGTTAACGGAGATTTTGTTTTATGATAGGATTCGGAATCATCGGATGCGGCGTTATCGCCGATTTTCACGCCAACGCCATTGCCGAACTCGCGGGGGAGGCAAGGCTTGTCGGCGTTTGCGACGTCATGTTCGACGCCGCCGAAAAATTTGCCGGGCGCCACGGCACCGTCGCCTTTAAAACCGAGGACGAACTGCTCGCCTGCCCGGATGTTGCCGCCGTATGTATATGCACGCCGAGCGGATACCATGCCGCTTCGGTAATCAAAGCCGCCGCGGCGGGGAAGCATATCGTCTGCGAAAAACCGCTCGCCATAAACGCTTCACAGCTCGCGCAAGTCGAATCCTGCTGCCGCGCCGCCGGAATAACCGTAAGCGTAATTTCGCAGAACCGCTACGCCAAAAGTATTAAAAAAGTGAAACGCGCCGTCGACGAAGGTCTTCTCGGCAAGATAGTTTGCGCCGATATTTATATGAAGTACCACCGCTCGCAGGAATATTACGACAGCGGAAGCTGGCGCGGAACGAAACGCATCGACGGCGGAGGCGCGCTGATGAATCAGGGCATACACGGCGTTGATCTCCTGCTTTATCTGGCGGGGGAGGTAAAAAGCGTTTATGCTTTGTCGAAAACGCTTGTCCGCAGCATCGAAGTCGAGGATACCCTTTCCGCCGTGGTGGAATATAAAAGCGGAGCGACGGGGATAATCCAGGCGACCACCTCGGTCTACCCCGGTTATCCGCGCAGGCTGGAACTAAACGGCGACAAAGGCACGGTCATCCTTGACGAGACTTCGATCGTCCGCTGGGATCTCGAGACCGCCGCCAATGAGGAAGACGTTATCCTGCTCCCGGCGTTCACGTCCGGCGCAAGCACTCCGACCGCCATCTCCAACGACGGCCACGTGCAGCAGATCGCCGATTTCATCGCCTGTATAAAAACCGGGGCGCAGCCGCTTTCCGGGCTTGCCGACGGCAAAAAAGCGGTGGAAGTGATCCTTGCGATCTACCGCTCGGCTCAGGAGCGCCGCCCGATCGATCTTTGACCGTTTCAGAGCGCAGATAAAGCGGCTATTTACGCACCGATACGGCACGAGCGGCGTCAAATGCTCAAATAAGACAAACACAAAGGGGTTATGCTGCTTTCACCAAAGCCGCGTAACCCCTTTAAAAACGGTGCTTTTCCGAAAAGCTCGACTGTCGTACACTTGTACGCCGACGCTGCTAAACCCCACAAATAAATTTGCGGGGACCCCCAATAACTAATCACCGGGGTCCCCGCGAAACACGGTTTCGTGGGGTGGTTTAAAAAAATATCTCGCTTCTCTGCGCTCTGCTCAGCCTGAAAACTTTGTCTTCAGGCTGAAACGGTTGCCCGACAATTCGGGCAACCGTTTGTTTTATGCGGGTTTATTTGCCGAGCGAAGCGATCGACGCGCGCAGTTTTTCCGCAAGTGCTGCGTATTTCGCCAGTTTTTCGCGTTCGGCGTTAACGACTTTTTCGGGCGCCTTGGAGGTGAATTCGGAGTTGGCGAGTTTGCCTTCGGCGCGTTTTACCTCGTTTTCGGCGTTCTCAAGTTCTTTCGAAAGCCTTGCGCGTTCGGCGTCGAGGTCGACCATATCGGCAAGCGGGATGAATATCTCGCACCCCTCGGTAACTATCCTCACACATCCCTCGCCGGCGTATTCTCCGACGACCGTCACGCCCGAAGCCGAGGCGAGCCTTGCAAAATAAGGCTCTTTGCCCTCATATACCGCGGCGTTTTCCTTCGCCGCGATTATAATATGAGCCTTGCGGGACGGCGGAACGTTCATTTCCGCGCGGCGGTTGCGGATCGCCCTTATCGCTTCGATAAGCAAAGCGACGCGGCGTTCCGATTCGGGGAATTCGAGCGCGGGCGAATATTCCGGATAAGCCGAAATCATAATACTTTCGCCGTTGTGGGGGAGCGACTGCCAGATCTCTTCGGTTATGAACGGCATAAACGGATGCAGCAGCTTCAACGTGTTGGAAAGCACAAAGGTAAGCGTCTGCTGCGCCGAAGCGTTGGACTTGCTGCCTTTTTCGTTAAGGCGCGGCTTGACAAGTTCGATATACCAATCGCAGAACACGTCCCAGATAAAGTCGTAAAGTTTCGATACGGCAATTCCGAGTTCATATCTGTCGAGGTTCTCGCGCACTTCTTTTACCAGGCGGTTGTAAAGCGAAAGGACCCATTTATCCTCTTCCTCGAGCCCTTCGGCGGTGATCCGGTCGGGATCGCAGTCCAGGTCGAGGTTCATCATAACGAACCTTGCGGCGTTCCAGATCTTGTTTGCGAAATTGCGCGAGGCCTCGATCCTCTCGTCCGAAAAACGCATATCGTTTCCGGGGCTGTTGCCGGTCGCGAGCGTGAACCTGAGCGCGTCGGCGCCGTATTTGTCGATTACTTCAAGCGGATCGATCCCGTTGCCCAGCGATTTCGACATCTTTCTGCCCAATGCGTCGCGCACGAGCCCGTGGATAAGCACGTCGGAAAACGGCTTTTTGCCGGTGTGTTCCAGACCGGAGAAGATCATTCTCGAAACCCAGAAGGTAATTATATCGTATCCGGTGACAAGCGTGCTTGTCGGGTAATAGCGTTTGTAATCGGCGGCGTTTTCGTCCGGCCACCCCATTGTCGAAAAAGGCCACAGCGCCGAGGAAAACCAGGTGTCGAGCGTGTCGGGATCGCGGCGCATCGGTTTGCCGCACTTCGGGCAGATCGCGTTTTCTTCTTTTGTAACCGTTATCTCGCCGCAGTCGTCGCAATAAAACGCGGGTATGCGGTGGCCCCACCAAAGCTGTCTCGAAATGCACCAGTCGCGTATGTTTTCCATCCAGTGCAGATAGTTTTTGCTGAACCTTTCGGGGACAAACCTCACGTCGCCGTTCTTTACCGCCTCGATCGACGGTTCGGCAAGCGGCTTCATTTTTACGAACCACTGAAGCGAGGCGCGCGGTTCGATAGTGGTGCCGCAGCGGTAGCAGGTGCCGACATTGTGTTTAAGAGGTTCGATCTTTACAAGATATCCGCCGTCTTCAAGATCTTTTACTATCGCCTTGCGCGCTTCGTATCTGTCCATCCCGGCGTATTTCGGGTAATTGTCGGTAACTTTGGCGTCGTCGGTAAGCATATTTTCAAGCGGCAGACCGTGGCGCATACCCACCTCGAAGTCGTTCGGGTCGTGGGCGGGGGTCATCTTCACGCAGCCGGTGCCGAAATCCATCTCGACGTATTCGTCGGCGACGACGGGAATCTCCCTTCCGACAAGCGGAAGAATAAGCGTTTTGCCCACAAGATGTTTATATCTTTCGTCGTTGGGATTGACCGCCACCGCGGTGTCGCCCAAAAGGGTCTCGGGGCGGGTGGTGGCGAGATACACGAATTCGTCGCTGTCTTTTACCGGATAGCGGATGTGCCAGAAAA
>CAMZED010000055.1 GCA_947305675.1 uncultured Clostridia bacterium
TCCCTGACAGATATACAACTTTCAGCTTCCACCGCGCAGGGCTTTCGATGCTCGAGAATTCGTTCGTTATCGGTCTTGCCGCAACGATCATCGCTTATCTTCTTGGCTTGCCTTTGGGAATACTTATGGCTCGCCGGAAGGATAAACTTGCCGATAAATTGGGCAACCTGTACATCATCTTCATTATGGCGGTACCGAGCCTGGCTTACATATTCATGTTCGCCGCAATCGGCACAAGGCTTTTCAACCTGCCGTATAAGTTCGCGTCCGCCGAGGTTCCGATACTTGCGTATATTCTTCCGACGATCTCGCTGGCGCTGCCTTCGATCGGCAATCTTATGAAGTGGATGCGCCGTTATATGATCGACCAGATGAATTCCGATTACGTCAAGTTTGCACGCGCCGAGGGCTTGAGCGAACGCGAGATATACAATGTTCACATCTCGCGCAATGCCTTGATCTATATAGTACACGGTATCCCCGGAAGCATTCTCGGGTGCCTTACCGGCGCGATCATTACCGAACGTGTCTACGCGGTTCCCGGCGTCGGCAACCTGCTTACGATAGCCATCAACCAGCACGACAACGGCATAATCATCGCCTGCACCGTGTTCTATACTTTCCTCAGCATAGTTTCGATCATACTCGGCGACCTGTTGCTGGCTAAATACGATCCTCGTATTTCACTTTCGAGCAGTAAGGGAGGCGGAAGATAAAATGTTGAATTACGAACAGTTAAAAGACAAAAACAAGGATGAACTATTCTATTTTGTCGGCAATGATATTGAATCTTCCGAAAAAATAGTCGCTCCCCGTTATTCCTATTGGAAGAGCGTTTTCCGTGTGTTCTTCCGCAAAAAGATCAACATATTCCTGTTGGTTGCTTTCGCAGCGATCCTGCTTATCGCGTTCATAATGCCTAACTTCTGGATATATGAACCGAACGAACAGATCCGCGCGGGCGATATATCCTCGTTCAACCTCAGCCCTTCCGAAGCGATCGAACACTTCGGCGGGTTCTCGCTCAAATGGGCGCTCGGTACCGGCTCGCTCGGTAACTCGATCCTTTACGGCGTTGTCGCCGGTTCGCAGACCTCGCTCTCGATCGCGATCATCTGCGCCGCGATCAATATGACTATCGGTATCGTACTCGGCGCCGTTTGGGGCTATTCCAAAAAATTCGACGCGTTTATGCTTGTTATTTACAACATAGTTGCAAACGTGCCGTACATCCTGCTTATTTCGGTACTTGTTTACGTTGTCGGCGCCGGCTACTGGAGCTTTATATTCGCTCTTACAATAACCGGCTGGCTCGGAATAGCGTATTTCTTCCGCACCCAGGTAATGGTTATCCGCGACAGGGAATATTCGATGGCTTCACGCTGCCTCGGCACTCCCATCCGCCGTATCATAACCAAAAACATCCTTCCGTTCCTTACTTCGGTAATCGTCACACTGCTTGCGACCGAACTGCCGTCCTATATCTCGATGGAAGTGTTCCTGTCGTATATCGGCATCGGTCTCAGCGCGGAAGTTCCTTCGCTCGGCAGAATGATCTCCGACGCGCAAACGGCGTTCCTTACCTTCCCGTGGTCGTTCTGGTCGCCGGTCGCTGTCGCTTCGGCTATCACGATCATTCTCTACGTGCTCGGTCAGAATCTTGCCGACGCGTCCGACCCGAGAACACATATGTGATGAGGTGATATTATGTCAGAAGAAAAGAAAGTTATCCTCTCACTCAGGAACGTGGTGGTAAAATTCAACGTTCGCGGCAGGATCCTCACCGCGATCCGCAACGTCGACCTCGATATATTCGAAAACGAATCGCTTGCAATAGTCGGCGAATCGGGATCGGGCAAATCGGTGCTTACCAAGACGTTTGCCGGTATGCTTGAATCGAACGGCTTCATCCCGGAAGGCAGTATTATCTTTAACGACGACGAGCTTTCCGCTACTGACGTTAAACTCACCGCGAGAAACAGAAAAACAATCAATTACGTCATAAAAAAACTCAACTCCAATTCCGTCCTCGAGCGCGGCGCCGCCGAATACCGCGAGATGGTCGGTTTGATGAACGAGATCAAGTATTCAAAGAGCCTCACTCTTGAAAAAGAAGCCGAGTTCGAAGCGCGCATAAAAGAGAAAAACGACGATATCATCGATAAGACGAATTATATCTGGACTCTTGACAAGCGTACCGACGCGGAAGCTTTCGCCGCCGCCAACGCCGAGATCAAATCCTTGACCGCCGAGAAAAACGCGATTATCGCCGAGCGCGAAGCTCTTAAAAATCAAAACAGAGCCTCTTTTACAGGCAGCGAAAAAGAAAGATCTCTTAACGAAAGGATCTCCGAGCTGAACAAAAAGCGCTCGGAAAAGATCGGCAAACCCGAAAAAGCCGAAAATCCTTTCGGCTTGAGCGACGAGATAATTGAGCGCAACAAGCTTATCGCCTACGAAGTCCTGCTTTCGATCGGCAGATATCCTTTCCGTAAACAGGTAATATTCCTTAACAAGTTGATGAAAGCGTTCAAACTTGCAATGCGTATCGGTGAAGATC
Source organism: uncultured Clostridia bacterium (assembly GCA_947305675.1). Classification (GTDB taxonomy): domain Bacteria; phylum Bacillota; class Clostridia; order Oscillospirales; family CAG-382; genus Coliplasma. The sequence continues at coordinate 2,561 of CAMZED010000055.1, forward strand.
TCAACGATCCCGCCGTTCGCAACAAGATATTTGACGTCGTCGCGTTCCGCGTCGAGTTCAGATCGTTCGACGAACAAGCGCAGGTGATTCACGGTTACGCAATTATCGACTGCGCCAAGATCAAATTCACCAACGACTGGCAGCAGATCCGCGGACGCAGGATCGCAACCGTTTTCCAGGACCCCATGACTTCGCTGAACCCGGTCATCACTATCGGCAAACAGATCATGACGGTTATTTTAAAACACCAGAAATGTTCCGCCGCCGAAGCAAAACAGAGAACGATCGATATAATGTCCAAAGTCGGTATTCCCGACCCGGAAAAGCGTTTCGACGATTATCCCTTTGAATATTCCGGCGGTATGCGCCAGCGTATTGTTATTGCGATCGCGCTTTCCTGCCAGCCCAAGATCCTTATCTGCGACGAGCCCACCACAGCGCTTGATGTTACGATCCAGGCACAGATCATCCGCCTGATCAAAGATCTGCAAAAAGAACTCGGGTTCACCACCGTTTATATCACCCACGACCTCGGCGTCGTCGCAAACGTCGCGGAGCGCGTCGCAGTGCTCTACGGCGGTCAGATCGTCGAGTTAGGCACGGTAGAGGATATCTTCTACGATCCCAAACATCCTTATACCTGGGCGCTGCTTTCCTCGCTCCCTCAGTTGAGCGAAAAAGGTACCGACCTGTTCAGCATCCCCGGCACGCCGCCCTCGCTTTATAATAAGATCGTAGGCGACGCGTTTGCGCCGCGCAGTCAATACGCAATGGCGATCGACCTTGTCGAGGAACCTCCGATGTTCAAAGTCAGTGATACGCACTATGCAAAGACTTGGCTGCTCGATCCCCGCGCTCCCAAGACCGAAGCACCCGAAAACATCCGCGATCTTCACAATAAGATCAGCAAGACTTACGTCGATTTTGACGTGTAAGGAGGCAACAATGGCTGAAAACGAAATCAAAAAATCAGAAAACGCCGAATCTGTTGCCGAAAAACAGGACAAAAAGGTTTTGCTGTCGATAAAAAATCTCGACGTTGTATTCGGCAGGGGAAAGAAAGCGTTCAAAGCCGTCGATAACGTAAGTTTCGACATATACAAAGGCGAAACTCTTTCGCTGGTCGGCGAATCGGGCTCCGGAAAGACGACTATCGGCAGGGCGATCGTAAGGATCAATCCATGCTCCGCGGGCGAGATCTGGTATGACGGTAAGAAGATATCCGGCAAGCTTTCCCGCAAGCGCGACAGAGAAGTTATCCGCAAGATCCAAATGATATTCCAGGACCCGGCTGCTTCGCTTAACGAACGCGCCACCATCGAATATATCATTTCGGAAGGTCTTTACAACTTCCACCTTTATAAAGACGACAAAGACCGTATCGCCAAAGTCGAAAAGATCACCCGCGACGTCGGTCTCCTTCCCGAACACCTCACAAGATATCCGCACGAGTTTTCGGGCGGGCAGCGTCAGCGCGTCGGTCTCGCAAGGTCTATCGTTATGGAACCCGAGTTCGTCGTTGCCGACGAACCCATCTCGGCGCTCGACGTTTCCATACGCGCACAGGTGCTCAATCTGCTTAAGAAGTTCCAGGTGGAACGCGGTCTGACTTATCTCTTTATTGCTCACGACCTTTCTATCGTCCGCTTTATAAGCGACAGGATCGTAGTTATCTACAAGGGCAGGATAATGGAGATAGCCGAGACCGAAGAACTTTTCGAATATCCTCTGCATCCCTACACCAAATCGCTCATCTCCGCGATCCCGGTGCCGGATCCGATAATCGAAAAGAAAAAGAAACTGTTCGTATATGATACTTCGCTGCACGACTACTCGGTCGACAAGCCCGAACTTGTCGATATCGGTAACGGGCATATGGTCTTCGGCAACAAGCAGGAGATCGAAAAGTATAAAGAAATACGTTTTGCAGGCAAATAAAAGGAGCAGCGACGGGCCGCATTGCGACTCGTCGCTTTTTTAAAAAAGATGGAAGAACTTAACAACAGCACGGCTCCCTCCGCGCCGGAAGCGGACGGCGTCCCGGCGGAGCCGGACGTTTTGCAGCCGGGCGGGGGAGATACAAAAAAAAGCGATATCCCCGAAAAAGTGCCGAAATCAGTTAAAAAAAAGTCCGGCAAGCCCGAAAAACAAAAAAAAGAACCGTTTTTAAAAGATCGGAAGACCAAGATCCGGTTCGTCCTTTTTATCATTGCGGTCATTGTAGCCGTAACTTCGATCACCTATGGCGTTGTGCAGATCGGTCATAAAGACCCGGGATACCATACCATCGAACTGGAACTCGACGACAGTGTTCCCTATTATTCGAACGGAGTCACGTTCAGCCACTATTTCGACGGATCCAGCGATGAGATAAAGGCGGCGCTTAAATACGCGACCGGCGAATATACTTTTGCAATGAAAGAAAGTTTCCGCCTGCTTGACGGCGTCAACACTTATGACGTTACTCCGGGCAACATAGCCGCTTTGAACAAAAGCGGCGGAGAAAAGATAAAAGTCGGTTCCGCGCTTTATTCGGTCCTTAAAGACGCTTATTCCAAAACGCTTGAACAAAAAGGGTTCAATATGTTTGCCGGACCTTATTACGCTTTGTGGCAGGAACTGCTTTACAATTTCGACGGGGCGGGGTTCGATCCGCTTGTCAACAGCGACGAATTTGAGTTGATCGAAAAGTTTTCGAAGCTCGTGAACGATATCGGCAGTTTTGAACTGACTTTTGACGATACCGCGCAAACCGTTTCTTTTAAAGCCCCGGCCGAACTTAAGGCGTTGCTTGAGGATTACGGGATGAATTACCCTATAATCGATCTTAACGTTATGTATGACGCTTACCGGCTTGAAATGGTCGCGGATATGTTGGAAACCGCCGGACTTGATGCCGGATATCTTGCCGACGAAAGCGGCGTGACCGTCGCTTTATCAAAGAACCTTGGCATAAAGTATATCTATTACACACTTGTCGACGACGTTCCGCGGCTTACCGCCGTCCAGGATGGCGGTCCGGGCTCGGCTGCAAGCTATTTCCGCGCCCGCCCGTTAAGCGATGACGAAGTCGGCTTCTATACCGTGCAAGGGGTCTACAGGCATCCTTATCTTACCGCTTACGGCCATTCGCCGCTTATTGCAAGCTCGCTTGTCGAATCTGATAATGCCTCCGTCGTCGATGTATGTTACCTTAACGTCTGCCTTAACGCCTGCAAGGACGAATCCGCCGCCGCGGCGCTCGTAAGGTCAAACCCGGGATTCGGGTTTTACGCGACGTTTCTTTCCGACGACAAAACGCTTTATTACGGCAATACCGAAAACGTCAATTACGATTATACCATCGGCGTAAGCATTAAAAAATTCTGAACAACAAAAAATTCCGCACAGCGGAATTTTTTGTATTTTTCATATCAATGCCAGGACCGATTTCTGAAGACGTTCGGTTATTATACTGTGTCCGCCGGGGGTGGGATGTATCCCGTCGACGCAAATGTTGTTGATAAGAACGCCGGGCTTTAAAAAAGGTGTTCGCAGATCGATAATAGGGCATCCCGCCGACAAAGCGACCGATTCCGCAATGCGGCTGTAATACTCCTGCCAGCGTTCGATCGTATTGACGTCGCCGAGAAACGAAAGTATTTTCGATTTGTCAAGACCTTCCGATACAAAATCGAAAAACCTTTGGGATTCGATAGGAACAAGATTGCAAACTGCGACCGTTGAGCCTTTGCTCCGAATAAGATCGATCAATTTGCCTAACTTCTCCGCGAATTCCGATTCAGGTGTAAGAGGCGTGTGGAGCGCTTCCGGATCGGCAGCGACAGCGGCCCAATTGAAATTACAATCGGTGCCGCCTAATTCAAGAAGCACAAGCGAATTCTCTCCACAGTTATCCAATGTAGCTTTTATTATGCCGTTCGCAATATTTACTGTCGCGCCCATTTTGGATTCATTTACTACGGCAATACCTTTTTTTGCAAGCAGTTCAAATTCCCGTCTGCACAGACGGTATTTTTTCAGTTGCCCGTCGTAGGTGACTCCTTTCAGCACCGAATCGCCGTATATGATTAATTCACGCATCCGCAACACCTCCTTACGCGATAATTGTAATACTTTTTCATAAAAAAGTCCACCTACCGCCGAAAAACCCGCTATAACGTTTTTCATAGAATCGTAGATTATTTGTTCTACCGGTCTACCGGCAGTAGAAAAGGCTTAAAATTCAGCACATTTCACTATTGATTATGCCGGCGGTTTGTGATATTATGAACAGGAGGTGAATCAGATCTATGGCAGACCGTGAACCGGATTATAAGCGTATTATCGCAAATAATATATCGGAACTCCGCAAATCGCTTGGGCTTACTCAGGCGGAACTTGCTCAGCGCTTGAATTATTCCGACAAAGCGGTGAGCAAATGGGAACGCGGCGAATCGATCCCCGACGTGGTTATAATGAAGAAGATCGCCGACGTTTTCGGCGTAAGCATCGATTATCTTATGGAAGCGGAACACAAACGTCCGGTGCAGCCGAGGGTCGTCACCGAACAGACCCGCCGCAACCGGCAGATCATCGTCGGACTTTCGTGCATGCTTGTTGTGCTGATCGCAACCGTTTTATTTGTCGTCTTGCTTCCGTTTCCTCAGTTCGACAGGCTTTGGCTTTTCTACGTCTATTCAGTACCGATCTGCGCTGTCATCTGCCTTGTGTTCAATTCGATCTGGGGCAGGAAGAAACTGAACTTTGTAATAATTTCGGTTTTGGTGTGGAGCCTGCTCGCATCGCTTTATCTTTCGGTCGGCAATTACAATTCGTGGCAGTTGTTTATTGTCGGCGTTCCCGCGCAAATAATAATCGTACTTTGGTCGGGGATCGAATCCCGTCGCGGAAAAACCGGGAATCCGGAAGTTCCCGGCCGAAAAACGGAATAACAAAAACGGCGTCCGCGGATTTTCATCTCGAACGCCGTTTTATTGTGCAAATTATCCGCAAAACTTTACCGCTTCGGTGGCGGCGACAGCGCCGTCGGCGGTTGCCGTAACAAGCTGACGGACGTTTTTCACCCGGTTGTCGCCGGCGACAAATATCCCCGGTACATTGGTGCGGCAATCCTCACCGGCGATAATATATCCCGAACTGTCAAGGTCGATAACGCCGGCAAAGTTTTGGTTCTCGGGTATTCGACCGACGGCGACAAACAGCCCGTCGGTCTCGATCGTACGGACCGAACCGTTTTTGTCGGTAACCTCAATGCTTTCAAGCTTTCCTTCGGCGTTAAGCCTTGTTACGTTGCTGTTAAGCACGAATTCGACGTTTTCGCGCTGCTTCAGCTTGGCAACGCTCGCTTCTTCGCCGCGGAATTCATCACGGCGGTGGATAAGATATACTTTTTTTGCAATGTCGGAAAGATAAAGAGCGTCCTCGATCGCGGTGTTGCCGCCGCCGACAACGCAGGCGATTTTTCCGCGGTAAAAGTTGCCGTCGCAAGTCGCACAGTATGATATCCCTCTGCCGACAAGTTCATCCTCGCCCTCGACTCCGAGTTTGCGGTTCTCGGACCCGGTGGCAAGTATAAGCGCTTTGCAGGTGTATTTGTTTTTGCGCGTGTTAACGGTCTTTTTTTCTCCGTCGGAGATCGAAACGACTTTTTCGAACTTTATCTCGGCGCCCAGCTCGACCGCCTGATTATAGATGTTGTTGGCGAAGTCAAAACCGGAAATATGCATTGCGGCGGGATAGTTTTCAATGTCCGGGGTGTTGATTATCTGCCCGCCGAAACTGTTTGCTTCCAGCACCAGAACGCTCTTTGCGGCGCGGCGCGCATAGATCGCGGCGGTAAGCCCCGCCGGTCCGGCGCCGACAACTATTATATCATACATCGCGGTGACCCCGTCAGATAAGTTTGGCAATCTCGGATTCGATCGCTTCGGGAGTGGTTGTGGGGCTGAAACGTCCTACGACGTTGCCTTCGCGGTCAACGAGAAATTTTGTGAAATTCCATTTAATGTCGCCGTCTTTTTTAGTGGAGGAGCTTATTTTTGCGATCGCTTTCATAGCGAGCTTGTTTTTCATGCCATTGACTTCTTCATCGGCTTTCTGGGATTTGAGATAAGTGTAAAGCGGATCCTCATTCTCGCCGTTGACTTCGATCTTTTTGAACTGGTCGAACGAAGTCTTGTATTTCAAAGTGCAGAATTCGTGTATCTCCTCGTCGCTTCCGGGAGCCTGACCCGCGAACTGGTTGCAGGGGAAGTCAAGTATTTCAAGCCCTTTTTCGTGATAAGCGCCATAGAGTTTTTCCAAACCCTCGTATTGCGGAGTGAATCCGCATCCGGTGGCGGTGTTGACGATAAGCATTACTTTGCCTTTGAACGCCGAAAGATCAAAATCCTCGCCGCTTCTGGTTTTTACTTTGTAATCGTAAACTGACATAACAAATACTCCTTTTTATAATTATTCTGTTCAATTTAATTGTATCAAATCAAATTCGGTTTGTCAATAGTATTTTTCCGGTTTTTTTCCGACACATATATTTTTTTTTGAAAATTCAAAGTGATACTTGAAAAAACCTTCCGGGTGTGATATACTGCTTTTCGACGGAGGCGTAGCTCAGTTGGTCAGAGCGTTCGGTTCACATCCGAGAGGTCAAGGGTTCGAGCCCCCTCGTCTCCACCATGAAAGAAACCGCTTTCGTCCGGCAGGCAAAGGCGGTTTCTTTCAATATTATCCATAAGTTTTGTAATGAGGAAGTTCT
>CAMZED010000056.1 GCA_947305675.1 uncultured Clostridia bacterium
GAAAACAAGGTTTTCGGTCGCAAGCGAAGCGCCGTTTTCGGTCGCAAGCGAAGCGCCATCATCAATTAATCATTTTTATAAAATAAATCGTTTTTTTCGTGGGTTTCCCGCGGAAAAAACACCTTTAATACGAGCTGTGCGAGTACGCGTGCCGAGGGGAGGAGGCGCGTCCGACGCAAAGACGCGCCGACGGCGATAGAGCACGCGCAACCGACCGAAAACAAGGTTTTCGGTCGCAAGCGAAGCGCCGTTTTCGGTCGCAAGCGAAGCGTTTTAAAACAGCCCCGATATCCTTCCGTTTTCGTCAACGTCGATGCGTTCCGCGGCGGGGGATTTGGGCAGACCGGGCATTGTCATAATGTCGCCGGTGAGGACGACGATGAACCCGGCGCCGGCCGAAACTTTAACGTTCCTTACCGTGACTTTGAACCCTTCCGGCGCACCGAGTTTTTTGGGATCGTCGGAAAAACTGTATTGCGTTTTGGCAATGCAGACCGGAGCGGACCCGAATCCGAGTGATTCGAGTTTTGCGATCTGCTTGCTTGCTTCCGGTGTGAAAACGGTGCCCTCGCCGCCGTAAACCTTGGTGACGACGGCGTTGATTTTTTCTTTTATCGGCATTTCGTCGCTGTATGAGAAGGTGAAATCGCCCTTTTCCTCATCGCAAAGCCTGACAACTTCGCGCGCGAGCGCTTCGCCGCCCTTTCCGCCTTCCGCCCAGACCGTCGAAAGCACGGTGTTCACACCGAGCTCGCGGCACTTTCCGATAATAAAGTCAATTTCTTTGTCGGTGTCGGTGGGGAAACGGTTTACCGCGACCACGCAGGGCAGTTTATAAACGTTTTTGATGTTCGAAACGTGGCGCAGAAGGTTTGGAACGCCTTTTTCCAAAGCGGAGATATCCTCGTTTGAAAGTTCGGATTTATCCATCCCGCCGTGCATTTTCAGCGCGCGCACGGTGGCGACGATAACAACCGCGTCGGGGGTAAGCCCCGCCATACGGCATTTGATATCCAGGAATTTTTCGGCGCCGAGATCAGCCCCGAACCCGGCCTCGGTAACGGTGTAATCGCCCATCTTCAAAGCCATTTTTGTCGCCGTGACGGAGTTGCAGCCGTGGGCAATGTTTGCAAACGGCCCGCCGTGGACAAACGCCGGAGTTCCTTCAAGCGTCTGGGCAAGGTTGGGTTTCAGTGCGTCTTTCAAAAGCGCCGCCATTGCGCCGGAGGCTTTTAATTGCCCGCAGGTTACGGGATTGTCGTCGTAGTCGTATCCGACAATTATCCTCGAAAGTCTGTCTTTAAGGTCGGTTATCGAATCCGAAAGGCAAAGCACCGCCATTATCTCCGAAGCGACGGTTATGTCGAATCCATCCTCACGCGGGGTGCCGTTCGCTTTGCCGCCGAGACCGTCAACAATGAACCGCAGCTGTCTGTCGTTCATATCCACACAGCGTTTCCAGGTGATCCTGCGCGGGTCGATCCTCAGCGCGTTGCCCTGTTGGATGTGGTTGTCGAGCATGGCGGCGAGCAGGTTGTTCGCGGCGCCGATGGCGTGGAAATCCCCGGTGAAGTGAAGGTTTATATCTTCCATGGGAACGACCTGGGCGTATCCGCCGCCTGCCGCTCCGCCTTTAACGCCGAAGACCGGACCAAGCGACGGTTCGCGCAATGCGACCGTAACGCTTTTGCCGATCCGCTTCAGTCCGTCGGCAAGCCCGATGGTGGTCGTCGTCTTTCCTTCGCCCGCGGGGGTGGGGGTGATGGCGGTTACAAGTATCAGCTTGCCGTTTTTGCGGTCGGTTTCTTTGATAAGCGAAAGATCGATCTTTGCTTTGTATTTTCCGTATTGCTCGACGTATTTTTCGTCGATATGCGCCGCTTCAGCTATCTCGCTGATCGGTTTCATATCGCATTTCTGCGCGATCTCGATATCGGATAAATATGCCATGTCGGACCCTCCTGATGATTATGTCAAATTAATATATCGGATATTTTTCGCAAAGTTCTTGAACTTCGGATTTCACACGCGCTTTATTCCCGCTGAAATCGTTAATTATGTCAACTATCCATCCCGCAATAAGATCCATCTCGTCACCGCCGAACCCGCGCGTTGTGACCGCCGGAGTCCCGACGCGCAAACCGCTTGTCACCGTCGGCTTTTGCGGGTCTCCGGGGACGGCGTTCTTGTTTGCCGTGATGTTCACTTCGTCAAGTTCGTGTTCAAGCTCTTTGCCGGTGACCTGTCTGCCTCTGAGATCGATAGTCATAAGATGGTTGTCGGTCCCGCCGGATACGATGTTTACGCCGCGATCCTTAAGGCCCTCGCACAAAAGCCGGGCGTTATTTATGACTTTCTTCTGATAATCGACAAATTCGTCGGTAAGCGCCTCGCCCAGGGCGACGGCTTTCGCGGCGACTATATGCATAAGCGGGCCGCCCTGCGTGCCGGGGAATATTGCTTTGTCGATCGCGGAAGCGTATTTTTCTTTGCAAAGTATCAACCCGCCGCGCGGGCCACGCAGCGTTTTGTGCGTTGTGGTGGTCACTACGTCGGCGTAGGGAACGGGGGAAGGGTGAAGCCCCGCCGCGACGAGCCCGGCGATATGCGCCATATCGACCATAAGATAAGCACCGGCTTCATCAGCGATCTCGCGGAAACGCGCAAAATCTATCGTTCTTGAATAAGCGCTCGCGCCGGCAACGATCAGTTTGGGCTTGCATTCGAGAGCCGTTTTGCGGATCTCTCTGTAATCGAGAAAACCGTCGCCGTTCACGCCGTAATGCACCGCGTTGAAATATTTGCCGGAGATGTTAACCGGCGACCCGTGCGAAAGATGCCCGCCCTGCGAAAGATCCATTCCCATAAAAGTGTCGCCCGGTTCGAGCAGGGCAAAAAAGGCGGCGAGGTTCGCGTTTGCGCCGGAGTGCGGCTGCACGTTGGCGTATTCCGCGCCGAAGAGCTTTTTTGCGCGTTCCCGCGCGATATCTTCAACAATATCCACGCACCGGCATCCGCCGTAATAACGTTTGCCGGGATAACCCTCGGCGTATTTGTTGGTAAGAATGCCGCCGGCGGCAAGCAGCACCGCTTTCGAAACGATGTTTTCCGAAGCGATAAGTTCCACGTTGTGACGCTGGCGTTCAAGTTCCAGGCGGCAGGCGTCGGAAACCGCCGGATCGTATTTTTCAAGTTCGTCAAAAAAGTTCATTTGCCTTGGCCTTCCTTGCTTTTGTATTCTGTAATTATACCATGATCCGCCCGCGAATTCAACCGTTCAGCGCAAAAGCCGAACCGCCGGGCGCACAAAAATCTATTCTTCCCGCCCGGTTTTTACAAGCGTTTTGTCAAAAAGCGCAATGAATACCGCCCCGGCGGAATTCCCCGCGACAGCCAACGCCGAGAACAAAACCGCTTTCAAAAAGTAATCGGCACCTTCCGCCGCCCCGGCGAAAAGATAATATACGTCGGCAATACTGTGTTCAAACCCGCAAAGTATAAACGTCGGTATGCAGAAAAGGATGCCGAGCGGTGAGTTTTTGTTTTTAAAAATGCTCACCGCCATATACATAAGTATTCCGCACATAAACGCGCGCATAAGCGTTTCGTAGGGGAGCTGTTCAAGTTTTGCCCGGGCGGTTTCCGCCGCAAACGGCAGATATTTGCCGCCGTACCCGATTTTTACTAACACGGCGGTGGCTCCGGCGCCGATAACGTTGCCCGCCAGCCCGCAAAACAAAACCGAAAGATCTTCTTTTGTGCGTGAATGGGCGAGATATCCGACTTTGCCGGTGAAAAGCGAAAAGCCTTTATAACAGATGCACAGCAGCGCAACGCTGAACATCACCGCTCCGAACTCGGTCTTTCCGGTGCAGAGATAAACCGTTCCGCCGATCCCGATAAGCACGCCCGAGGCGATCCCGCTTGCGATCCTTTTCAGTATGACCATAGTTTTTTCCTTAGTATTATATATTTTCGTAAGTATATCATACCTTGCAAGTCTGTGTCAAGACGAATCGGCGCATAAAAAGCCAAATCGCCGGCAATTATTCGGAAATAAGGCGCAAGACGGCGGAAATATCGCGCACATCCGATAAAAATCCGCGATTTTGCTATTTACAAAAGCTTTTTCTGAGTGTATAATCACAACAAGTAAACATATTATTGTTGAGGTCCGCCATGGAAGAAAAAAAGATTTTGCCCCGTGCCGAAGTGCGCGAGGAAGACACTTGGAACGTAAAAGACATTTTCCCTTCGGACGGCGAATGGTTCGCCGAATATGAATCGCTTAAATCCGTCCCGGCGGAGATATCTTCTTACGCGGGCAGGATTTCAAAAAGCGCTTCCGATCTGCTCGCATATTTTAAACTCGACGACGAGATCGGTCTGCGGCTCGAACGCCTTTACGGCTACGCTTCCCGCAGAGGGGACGAGGATACGGGCAACAACTTTTATCAGGATATGCGCGGCAAAGCGATGAGCGTTTACGTATCCGTTTCCGGGGCGGGCGCTTTCGCTTCTCCGGAAATAATGTCCATCCCCGACGACGTTATCGAAAAATGGTATATCGAAGAACCCGAACTTCAAACCTACCGCCGTGTGATTTACCGCATCCGCCGCCGCAAAGCCCACGTTCTTTCGCCCGAATGTGAATCGATCCTTGCCGCCGCCGGTGAAATATCCGAAAGCCCCGAGAACATAAACAGCGTTTTCCACAACGCCGATATGAAGTTCCCCTCTGTCGTCGATTCAAACGGCAAAGAACGCGAACTTACCGACGGAACTTTCGTCCCTCTCCTCGAAAGCAGCGACAGAACGCTTCGCAAAAACGCCTTTGAGGCGTATTATTCAAGGCTGGGCGAATTCCGCAACACCGTCGCCGCCACGCTCGACGCGCAGTTCAAACAGCTTCGCTTTTTCGCTTCCGCCCGCAAATACGGCTCTACGATCGAGGCGGCGCTCGACAGGACCGAGGTGCCGGTGGAGGTTTATCACAACCTGATCGGAGCGGTCCATTCGAACCTCGACAAAATGTATCGCTACGTAGCGCTGAGGAAAAAACTGCTCGGCGTTGAAGAACTGCATATGTACGACGTCTATACTCCGATAGTCGCCGAAGCCGCCGAAAAGATCAGCTTCGAAAAGGCAAAGGAAATCGTGCTGGAGGCGTTGGCTGTTCTCGGTGAAGACTACGTCGCGCTGCTTAAAGAAGGGTTTGATAACCGCTGGATCGACGTTTATCAGAACGTCGGCAAACGCGGCGGGGCTTATTCGTCGATGGGGCGCCCGCATCCCTATGTTCTGCTTAACCATCACGATAATCTCGACAGTATGTTCACCCTCGCGCACGAGATGGGGCACGCGCTTCACAGCTATCACAGCATAAAGAATCAGCCGGTCTGCACTTCCGATTACGTCATTTTTGTCGCCGAGGTGGCTTCCACCTGCAACGAAGTATTGCTTATGCGCCATCTGCTCGGCAAAACTTCCGATAAAGTCCGCAGGGCTTATCTTATCAACCACTTCCTCGACCAGTTCAAAGGCACCGTTTACCGTCAGACTATGTTTGCCGAATTCGAACTTGAAATGGGCAGAATGGCGGAAAACGGCGAGGTGCTCACCGCCGACGCTCTCTGCGGGAAATACCGCGCGTTAAACGAACTCTACTTCGGACCGGATATGGTTTCCGACGACGGAATCGCGCTGGAATGGGCGCGTATCCCGCACTTCTTCTATAACTACTACGTGTTCCAGTACGCAACGGGGTTCTCCGCGGCCGTCGCAATCGCCAACCGCATACTCAAAGAGGGCGCTCCCGCCGTCGCCGATTACAAAAAATTCCTCTCGGGCGGATGCAGTACCGATCCGATATCGCTTCTGAAGATCGCCGGAGTCGATATGAGTTCTCCCGAACCCGTGAATTCCGCGCTCGATCTGTTCGGCGAACTGATCGGCGAGATGGAAGAACTTACAAACAAATAAACAATAATAAGAAAGGGATCTGATCATGGCAGAAATTACCATCACCAACGCAAACTTTGAACAAACCGTTATCAAATCCGAACTTCCCGTGCTTGTCGATTTCTGGGCGCCCTGGTGCGGACCTTGCCGCATGCTCGGCCCGGTGATATCGCAGATAGCCGGAGAATACGAAGGACGCGTCACCGTAGGAAAAATCAACGTCGACGAGGAACCCGAACTCGCGGAACGCTTCGGCGTCGCTTCGATCCCGTTCGTTGCACTTTTCGATAAAGGCGAAGTCGTCGAAAAAAGTGTCGGATTCCGCCCCAAAGAATCGTTTGACGAGATGCTCGAAACCGTTCTTTGATTTTATTAAAAAGATCTTTACGAAAGGAGATTATCTTATGAAATACGTTTGCGGCGCCTGCGGCTGGACTTATGACGAGGAACTCGGCGATCCCGATAACGGAATCGCTCCCGGCACCAAGTTTGAAGATCTTCCCGAAGATTTCGTTTGCCCCCTCTGCGGAGTAGGCAAGGATATGTTCGAGCAGGAATAATCTACCGAAACATAAAAAGAGGCCTAAGGACGGCTGTGCTTAACAAGTGTCCGAGACCTCTTTTTTTGTTTGCAATTTATTTTATCAACGCGGCGGGATCGATAAAACTGCCGTCGACGCTCAGCGCAAAGTGCAGCATCGTCTTTCCTCCGGTGTAACCGGTCTGCCCGGCGGTGCCGATTATTTCGCCGGAAGTGAGGGTGTATCCGACCTCGACGTTGACTTTATCGAGATGAAAATAATAACTGAATATCCCGCATCCGTGATATATCACAACGGTGTTTCCGGTGGGACCGAGTTCTTCGGAAAGCACGACAACTCCCTGCTGTGCGGAACGCACCTGAGTGCCGTCGGAAAGCGCATAGACTTTTCCGCTGATTATCTGGTTTCCGGCGTCGCCGGTAATATCGGCGTTGGCAATATTCACGCGCTCGCCGAAATTATATATCACTTCACTCTTGCTCACCGGTTCGCGCAGTTTGTCGCTGCCGAACACGATATATTCATCCAGCGGCCGTTCCCGCGTTACCGAATCCAGCACGCTTTTCGCGGCGGCGAGTTTTTCGGGCGAGAGCTTTGCAAAATAATCCTCCGTCGTGACCGGGACGGGAGTCCAGCGCAAATCGTCAAGCGCTTTTACGTTCAGGGTGAATTCGGTCTCGCCGGCGCCCGAACGTATCTTCAGTACGTGCTCGCCCTCTTCGACCGAGAGCCCGACCGGGATCAAAGCCACGCCCTTATCCTCTCCGGTCATATTGAAACGTATCCCGGCGTTATCAAAGTCGGCAACAAGTTCGAACTGCTCGCGCGGGTTGAGGTGAGTCGCCTCGACAACGATCACGTCGCCGACGGTGTAATCGGTCCTGCTTATGCTCAGATCGGCGGGGATATCGTAGAGCAGGCGAAAGGCGTATTTCGCCTCGCCGTAACTCCCGGCTCCGTTCAAACTGCTCCATTTAACGGTAAAACCGACGTCGATGACCGTGTCGAATGAAAGATCCAGTTCGGAAATATCCCTTATCATATATTGAGTCCCGTTTTCGGCGGTGTAGGAGATATCCGACATCTCGTAACGGTGCGCGTCGTAATCGGGATAAAATACAAGTTTGTTGTCGTTCCCTTTATAAACCGTATAGGTCTCATCACCGTCCGCGTAACGTTCCGGCGTATATGTATATTCGTTTCCGTCGGATTTGATATATTTCCAGTCGCTTTCAACCGGGTCGACCGCGACGACTCTGTCGCCGCTCTTGATATACAAAGTCGGCAGAAAACTTTGAGAATAAAGATAATCGAACTCGCCGCGAAGCAAAAGTTTTGATGAAACGTCGGTATCCAGCACGAAAAGATCGTTATCCGGACCGACAAGCAGGCACCCCGAAAGATTCAGGGTGGGATAAAGACGGTAGGTTATGGTCTTGTCGATACGGTCGTAAATTATGTAAACCGGTTCTTCCGAAGATACGTCGCGCATCGGTGTGCTTATGCTTTTTGCCGAATTGATTATCCCGTCGACAAAAAAGTCGATATCTTCTTTTCCGGTCATAACCGTTTCCGAGGCGCCGGGGGCGCGTACGGTCACGCGGTTGACGTTGTCCGGCGATACGGTCTTGGATGAGAAAACAACGGCAAAATAAACGATAAAAGCCAGCGGTATGCATAATATCACCGCCAGAACAGTCTTGCTTTTAGCTCCTTTTCTTCCTTTCGACATCGTGTTCCTCCGCGTCCAGATCGTAGTCAACTTATATTTTATATCATCCGGCAGTCGGTGTCAATAGGTTTTTGATCCAATAACGCGTTATTATTTTCGTCAAATTGCAAATAATAATCAAAACTTTTTAAAAAAACCTTGCGGAGCCGAATTATGACAAACGAATTCGATCGATATTTAGCCTTTATCCGGCAGAATTATTCCGATTGCGACGATCTCGCCTGCCGGGTATCCGCCGTTGAGGGCGGCAGGTTTGCAACCGTTTTTATAAAAGCGATCTGCTCGCGCGATTATATTTCCGAAACCGTGATCAAACCCGTATTGCGATCCGGGCTTGAGGGGTTCAGGGGCGACGCCGGCGCGCTGCTCGGTTCGGCGGTGTTCAGCGTTCCCGCCGACGAAAGCGAATCGGTGTTTTCAATAGCGGCGGGCGAGGCGCTTCTGCTGCTCGAATACGACGGCGGATTCACCGCCGTGCTTGTCAACGCCCAGGACGGGCAGGGAAGAAGCGTTCAGGAGCCGAGCAGTGATGTCACCGTCCGCGGCCCGAAAGCCGGGTTCGTCGAGGACGCGGAAACGAATTTCGCAATGCTTCGGAAATACGTAAGATCACCCGCGCTTAAATCAAAAATGCTGGTCGTGGGGACGGTCTCCCGCACAAAAGTGCTTATCTGCTACGTCGCGGGGCGCGCGTCGGAAAGATTCGTCGGCGAACTCACCGAAAAAATCGGCGGGCTCAAGGCTTCGGTAATAACCGACAGTTCCAACATCCCGATGCTTATCGAAGGGGAAAAAGATCCGCTCCTTCCGGTCTGCGGAAGCAGTGAAAAAGTCGATAAAGTCGCTTCGAAACTGATGGCGGGCAGGGTGGCGGTCATTGTCGACGGCAGTCCTTTC
>CAMZED010000057.1 GCA_947305675.1 uncultured Clostridia bacterium
ACCGTCGGACGGTCGCAGCCGTCCGACGGTTTTTTCGGTTTTACCCTCAGCCGGGTCATTTGGCCGGGGTAAGGAAGCCCTGTTTGAACAGAAGCTCGGCGCAAAGTACCGCTCCTCCGGCGGCGCCGCGCAGAGTATTGTGCGAGAGGCAGACGAATTTATAATCGAAAATGCTGTCCTCGCGCAGCCTGCCTACCGATATCCCCATCCCGCCGTAAAGTTCGCGGTCGAGGTTAGTCTGAGGCCGGTCGGGCTCGTCGAAATAAGTGATGAATTTTTCGGGCGCGTGGGGGAGCATAAGCCTTTGCGCTTCGCCGACGTAATTCTCCCACGCTTTTTTTATTTCTTCCAACGAAGGTTTGTTCTCGAACTTTACCGATACCGCCGCAAGATGCCCGTCCGAAACGGGTACTCTTATACACTGCGCCGAGATCACGGGCGATTCGGCGTTCTTAATAACTCCGTTTTCGATCCTGCCCCAGATCTTCAAAGGCTCTTTTTCGCTCTTTTCCTCCTCGCCGCCGATGTAGGGGATAACGTTGTCGACGATCTGCGGGAAGGTGTCGAAAGTCTTTCCGGCGCCGGATATCGCCTGGAACGTAACGACGTTCACTTCTTTTATCCCGTATTTACGCAAAGGTTCCAGCGCGGGGACGTAACTTTGGATAGAACAGTTGGGTTTCACCGCGATAAAACCCCTTTCGGTGCCCAGGCGCTTCTTCTGTGCTTCGATCACCGCGGTGTGCATATAGTTTATCTCGGGGATAAGCATCGGAACGTCGGGTTCGCCGCGGTTGGCGGAGTTGTTGGATACGACGGGGATCCCGGCTTTGGCGTATGCTTCCTCGAGCGCTTTTGTTTCGGCTTTCGGCATATTCACCGCGCAGAAAACAAAATCGACGTGCTTTTTGATCTCCTCGATATCCTCGGCGTTATAAACCGTCATCTCCGCGGCGGCTTGCGGGATATCGGTCTTCATCTTCCACCTGCCCTCGACCGCTTCGCGGTAGGTTTTACCCGCCGAAGAAGGGCTTGCAGCGAGCAGGGCGAGCTCGAAATAAGGGTGATCCGCTATAAGAGTTATGAATCTTTGGCCTACCATTCCGGTAGCGCCGACGATCCCGGCTTTTAATTTTTTCATAGCTGTAAACCTCGCTTGTCAAATAAGATCTTTATAGATCCCGGGAACGCTTCCTTCGATAACCTCGGCTCCGACGCATTTGTTATAGAATCCGGTCGGGCCGGCGCTTCCGATAACCGCGTAACCGTAACCTTCATCGCGCATGGCTTCCATACATCTTATAAGCAAAGCCTTGCCGATCCCCAGCCCGCGCTTGGTTTCGTCGACTCCGGTCGGACCGAAGAAATCTTTATAGGTGCAATCGTATCCCGCGAACCCGAGTATCTTCTTTTCGTTAACATCATATGCGATAAAACAGCTTACGGGATGCCTTGTGAACGCGGCGGAGATCTCGTCCGACCATCCGCTGCCGAAATGATCGCGCACCCAATCGGTCACTTTTGTTTTGTTGGGAGTCATCGGGCGCATTATTCTTATTCCGGCTGACTCCAGCTTCGAATAAAGCTCGCGTCCGTCGGGCAGTTCATAAAGTTTGACCAACATATCCGGCATGGTATTTATCCTCCGTAAAAAAATCTTTTCTGTAAAAAACCGGGCTGCCGCGGTTCGCTGCAGCCCGTTGGTACTTCGTTATTATTCTTCGGTTTCCTGAGAAGATTCCGCGGCGGGAGCATCTTCCGAAGGTTCAGCCGATTCGTCGGTGCCGTCAGCCGGAGCGGTCGAAGCATAGACCAGCGTTATATCGGTGTATTTTTCCTGGAAGGCTTTCATCGCGTCGGTGTCGCTCGTTACAAAGTTGCCGGTGAGTGTAATGGTGAGTTCGCTGTCCTCGTTGAATACTTCTTCGAAATACGCTATCGAAGAGATCGCGTTATTCGAGAGGTCGAGGCTCGAGAGGGCTTTGAGATCTTTCAGGCCGGAAAGCTCTTTTATGTGGTTGCCGGAAAGATTGACCGTCGCGAGTTTTTCAAGACCGTTGAGCGCCGACATATCGCTTATCGAGTTATCCGAGAAGTCGACGGTGGTCAGCTCGGTAATCCCGGAAAGATCGGGTACCGCGGCAAGGTCCTGACCGTGCGCGTCGATCCTTGCAAGCACGGGCAGTTCGTCGAGAACAAGTTCTTTAAGAGTCTTGTATTCGCTGCCTTTGTCGTTATAAACGTTCACGGTTGCAAGTTTTGCAAGGCCTTTGAGTTCGACTTTCTCAAACTTGTTGTTGTAAGCTTCAAACGTGGTCAGCTCGTCGCAGGCCGAGAAATCGCCGACAACGCTTATCAGGTTATCATTCACGGTGAGCGTGGTGAGTTTGGAGCATTTGCCGAGCGAGCTGATATCGGTTATCGCGTTTTTGGCAGCGGAGAATACGGCAAGGTTTTCAAGTTTGGAAAGATCGCCGATATTGCCGACTTCGTTGCTGCCGACGTAGATATCGGTAAGCGCAACGCATTTGCCGAGCGCCGAGATATCTTTTATCTTATTATCGGCAGCCGAGAAAACTTCGAGTTTGGTGCAGTTCTTGAGCGCCGAGATATCTGTCAGCTTGTTGTCGGCGGCGTAAAGGTTCTTGAGCTCCGTCGCTTTCGCGATCGCGTCGATACTTTCGACGCCGTTGCTGTTCATCACAAGATCTTCGAGCGCCGAAAGATCCTTGAGCGCGGAGATGTCGGTCACGGCGTTATCCGAGAAGTTGAGGTATTTAAGCTTTGTAAGACCGGCGAGCGCGCTTATGTCTTTAAGACCGTAAAGCTCTTTTTCGGCATCTTCGGACTTTTCGTCTTCGGAAGTCTCGTCTTCGTCTTCGGCAACGTTCGACCTGTCGCCCATAGAGGCAAGCACAAGCGATTCAAGCGCGGGGAATTCGGCGACTTTGCTTATATCTTCGATATTGGTGTTGCCGATGTCGATCTTTGTCAGTTTGGGAAAGTTGTTTATACCGTCAAGGGTGGTGATCCCGGTGTATTCAAGCGAGATATGTTCGAGCGCGTCGAGTCCTTTAAACTGCTCGAGCGATTTGATCTTGTCAAGGTTGCAGGAGTTGATTATCGATCCGAAGCTGACCGGGGTTACTCCGGAAACCATCTGGCTGTACAACTGGGTGTACTGGCAGCTTTGCTGCATGCTCGAAACCTCGGAAATGTCGAACATACGCAGTACGCGAAGGTTTTTGAAACGGGTGATATCCGAAAAATCGGAGGGAAGGTAAGGAGCCGCCACCGCGGTATCGTCGTTGATCTCTTCGCCGTTGATTATCTGGTCGGCAAGAGTTTTGTAACCGAGCGTTATTGTCGGATAGTAATAAGAGGCGTATCCGTTGTTCGAATCGTTTCCGACCGCCCAGGAATATACAAGCACTTCGACTTTGTCGAGGTCCTCCTGTTTGAGTTCGCGCGGGCTGTCGTAACCGAGCGCGGCGGATATGGTCTTTGCAAATGATTCGTCGGAAAACTGCTTGTAAAGGTCGTTAGCGTGTACCGCGTGGTCGATCACGACGTAAAGCGTGCCGGCGAGCAGCAGAACGCTGAGGACCAGACAGATTATTACCGTCGTCTTTTGTTTTCTCTGTTTCGTCTTTAAGGTGCTCATTTTTTGTTTATCCTCCGGGAGTTGTTGGATTCATTTTGACATCCGCAGGTGCGATCCGTGCGGGCTAAAGTCAATTCTATCACATTTTTGTCTGATTTGCAATAGTTATTTTACACTCGGAACTTCTAATATCGTAATCATCGGCGATATTCCGCAAGGTTCACAAACGCTTTGCGGTTGTTTTCCCAAAACGCACCGTCCCTGCCGTAACTTATCGCGTCATCCGACGGCGCCCTCCTTAAACAAAGCACCATATCGCGCGGAAGCGCGTCGAACCCCGGCAGGGTGCCGGCGTCGATATCTCCCAGCCTGATCCCGAAACCGCCTAAGCTGCCTTTCGGGGCGTTTCCTTCGCCGAAAATCGAATCGAACGAAGCGAGGATCCCCAGCTCGAGGCAATCTTCAAAAAACGTTTCGTCGAGCAGATAAATCACCGCGTCGCCGCTGCGGATCTCGATCTGGAACCTTTTTAAAGCTTCGTTGTTCTGGTCGTAAACACCGTATTCAGCCGCGTCGGAAACGTCGTAATAGCGTTTGAGCGTAATATCGAGTATATCGGCGGTGATCTTTCCGTCGCCGTCGAAATCATCGGCGAGTGCGGCAAAACTGTCTTTCACGCGTTCACGGTTGGCTTGGGTGAGGTATTCCGGACCGACGTAGAGCAAGGAGACGTCGGGATCGTCGATGCTTAACATCTGAACCAACGCAATCACGGCGAACACCGCGATAAGACCGAGTATTATTATCATCCATTTATAACGGTACCAAAGGTTTTCGATCCATTCCGAAAAAGTGAGTTTTTCGGTCTTTTCCATTTCAGCCTCGCTCCTTAAATATATTTTTCGAAAAAGTCCGATACGATTTTTTCATAACGTTCGGTGTCGGTTATATAGCTCAGGCAGTGCTTCGCGCCGGGGAAGGTGTGAAGCTCGTGCGGGGAAACGCAGACGCGGTCGAGTTCGCGGCTCATTTCGCACGGGACAAAACCGTCCGCTTCGCCGTGGATGAAAAGTATCGGTTTTTTCGCGTTTGCGGCGGCTTCAAGCGGAGTGCGGCAGTTCAGCGCGAATTTACCGAACACCTTCGCGCCGAGCGTAACGAACGGATAAGCCGCTTTTGCGGGAAGGTGCATCTCCCGCGTGGTCTTTTCGATCATTTTCCGCTGGGAAGAATAAGGCGCGTCCGCGATAACGCAGCTGACGTTTTCCGGAAGTTCAAGCTCCGATGCCATTACCACCGCCGCGGCTCCCATCGAGACCCCCGCCAGCACTATCTTCGATTCCGGGAAGCGACCGCTTATATAAAACGCCCAGTCGCGTATGTCAAAACGTTCTTTTACGCCGAAGGTTATCGCCGTGCCGCCGCTTTTGCCGTGGGCGCGTTCGTCGATCACCAGAGTATTCCAGCCCTTTTCGCGCGCAATCTTGTCGCCGCCGGACATATCCGCCATGGGATGCCCGCGCCAGCCGTGGCATTCGATCTGTATCGGCGCTCCGTCGGCAACGCGGTAATATCTTCCGAAAAGTTTCGTCCCGTCGACGCTCGATTCTATTGTGATCGGCTCAAAAACGCGCTCGGACATAGAGGTTATCAGTCCGCGTATCTTTTCGGCGGGGGCGCGCCGCGGATCGCCTTCCGGGGGAAGGACGTAATTGTCGAGAGGGTCGCGCTCCTTGCGCGGCAGCGGGGAATAGAACCCGATGCGGAAGGTGGCGTAAGCAGCCGCGAACGTAAGCGCCGCCGCCGACGCGATCACCGCGGCGGCAATTGCGATTATCTCCATCCCGGTCAGCCTTCGACGTAGAAAGTCCAGGATGATCTGGTGCCGAGGTTGGTGTCCGGTTCTATCTTCGAGCTCTTGCTTGAGTCGTATTTGGAGACGTAAAGTTTATCCGATACCCGGTTCATATCCCATATCATGGTTTTTGCGGAGTTCGAGAAGTTGTCGGTCGAATCGTAAGGGGTATATACTTCCACGTCGAATTTCCAATCCGGGTGTTTATCGCCCCAGAACGTAACTTTGAGCGATTCGTTGCCGCGGTCGTAATGGTCGCCGTATTCGGCGTAGACTGTTCCGTCGGTGGTATAGTTGTCGTGATAAGTTCCGTCGGTATTATAAATGCGGGAATGCCTGCCGAACGTTTTATATACCGGGAACATACAGGTGTAGGACATATAGAAGTAGCATTCACGCACATAGTGATAATCCACGTCGAGCTCGACGCGGTTTCCCGCCACGCGGTAGGTCCTTGTCACCTCGGCGTAATAATCTTTGGGATCGCCCCAGTGAAGGTGGGTTTTTTCGACGATGGTAACGCCTTTCGCTGTGAACGAACCGCCGACGGAAAGGTCTTTTTTCGCACCGGTCGCGGTATCGAATATTTCAAGGCTCAAAAACTTTTCGTTGCCGTGGTTGCCGCCGGACCAGGTCCACGCGCCGGTTTTAAGGTTGCTTGCTCGGTAGACGTATTCCCAGTCGGTGCCTCCGCCGGCAAGGTTGTTGCCGTCGTAGTTGTAGGTCCCGATATTCCAGGTGCCCCAGTTGTTTTTCTTCCCCTCGGGGGTATCTTCGCTTTTTTTGTCGAAGGTCAGGGTGAGCTTCTTGCCTTTATAGGTCGTTTCCATCCGGTAAAGGACCGGGCTGACCATTGAAAAAGTCATTTCGTTATCGTAAAGCATAGGTGCCGCCTTGTATTTTTTAAGAATATCGTAGTTGTGAAGCGCCTGGCGCTTTATCTTTATATAATCCTCGGGCTGAACTTTTCCTTCTTCGCTCAGCGCGGCGGCTTTAAAATATTTTCCGTTAAGCTTAAGGTTCCCGATGCATTGACGTTTAACCATAATGTAATCCACCGCGTCGATCAGTCCGTTGCCGTCGGTATCGCCGTCGACGATCACCGTCGCACGGTCGGTCTCTTCGCCGTCGACGATCTTCACAGCGACGTCGCCGGTCGAAACGTAGCCGGATTTGCGCTCTTTGCCGTCGGAATCGAGTATTTTAAGATATTTTTCGCCTTCGGAGAGGTTTTTCGAAAATTCGCTCACGGTGGAACCCGAGGCGACCGCGCGCATATCCCCTTCGCCGTCTATGAACACTATGCTCGTGCCGGAAAACCTGAATTCGTCGGTCGTTGCGCCTTCAACTTCGATTTCCTCGGTGCCGTCGGCAACGCAAACCTCAAATTCGCTTATGAACACAAAGAAGCCGGCGCCGTGGGTGACGTCCGCACGGAAATATCTCCCCGAAAAACCCGATTCGGAGGTGACGTTGTAGTTGGTTATCATTCCGTCGGAATCGGCTTTTGCTTTGCCGAGCGAATTAAAATTCACTCCGTCGTCCGAAACCTTGAATTCCACCGAGGCGGGCAGATCGATGCCCCAGTCTTGCATTATCCCGGCGACGACGTTCAGCTTGTTTATTCCGGCCTTTTTTTCGCCGAGATCGACGGTAAGCGTGTGAACCGATCCGCCGGTGAGCGATTTCGTGAACCCGAGCCATTCGGTGCCGACAACGTCGGATTCGCCGTATTTGCCGTCGGTAAGTTCGCTGCCGCTCACGTCGCGGTAGCCGGTGAGTTCGGTGCTTCCCTCCGGAGGAATGTTGTATGCCTGAGGAGTCGTGTAGTTTTTACCCAACGCCAGGTTTTTGTATTTTGTAACGGTTATTGTTTTTGCTTCGGCAAAGCAGACAATCGCGCTCATCATAAGCGATGCCGCAAGTATGAACGATAGAACTCTTTTTGCTTTCATCACGGTACCTCCCCGAATGTTTTTATCGGATACATTATACAACCGTTCTCGGTCTATTTCAACCTTTTTTTGAACAATTTGGGTGATAATACTTGAATCAGACCCGCCTTTATGTTAAAATATAACAACCAAATACCGTTATTGCGGAGAAAGAGGAAATTTCTATGGTAGTAAAAAAACCGCCTATGGGTTGGAACTCCTGGAACACGTTCGGGGCCAACATCGATGAATCACTTATAAAAGAGACCGCCGACGCGATGGTCGAAAACGGCTTGCTCGACGCCGGCTATGAATATCTTGTTATCGACGATTGCTGGGCTGAACGTCAGCGCGATAAATCCACCGGCAGAATGGTGCCCGACCACGTAAAATTCCCCCACGGGATGAAAGCCGTCGCTGATTACGTCCATTCGCGCGGGTTGAAATTCGGTATGTATTCCTGCTGCGGCAACCTTACCTGCGCCGGATATCCCGGATCGTTCGATTACGAATTCATCGACGCGCAGACTTTTGCGGAATGGGGCGTCGACTACCTTAAATACGATTATTGCTTCCGCCCGATGACTCAGAAAGGCGATCTGCTCTATCGCCGTATGGGCCTTGCGCTTGCAAACTGCGGAAGGGATATCTGCTTCTCGGCTTGCAGCTGGGGCGCGGACCAGACCAACGAATGGATCAAATCCACCGGCGCGCATCTTTGGCGCTCGACCGGAGATATTAACGACAGCTGGGCTTCGGTAAAGGAACTTGCGCTTAAACAGTACGATTATCTTACCACGAACGGTCAGGGCTGCTTTAACGATATGGATATGCTCATCGTCGGTATGAACGGCAAGGGCAACGTCGCCGTAAGCGGCTGCACCGAGGAAGAATACCGCACTCATTTTTCCGTTTGGGCGTTCCTCGGATCTCCGCTTATGATCGGCTGCGACGTAAGAAACATGGACGAAGCGACAAAGGATATCCTTCTCAACAAGGATATCATCGCAATCAATCAGGATCCCGCCTACCGTCAGCCCTTCGCCTGCGGCAACCATTGGGGCCACCGCGAAGTACCCGTTCTTGCAAAATATCTTGCTGACGGCGATATTGCGATCGGTGTGTTCAATTTTGTCGACTGCCAGGTCGATCCCTTCATTTCGCTCGACTGCCTCGGCATAAACCGCTCGTCCGGTAAGGCGATCTCGGTACGCGATCTTTGGACAGGTGAAGATCTCGGCGTGTTCACCGACGTTTTACGTGTGACGGTTCCTCAGCACGGCGCAAAAATGCTCCGCGCAAAGGTGATCGATGCCTGATTGCGTCGGATGCGGCGCCGCACTCACGCCCGATGAGATCGGCGCCACGAAAAAACTCATCAATCGCGGCAGCACCGAATTTTTCTGTCTTGACTGTCTTGCGAAAAGGTTCGGCGTCTCCGTCGGGTTTCTCAAAGAGAAAATCGGGTTCTGGCGTTTGTCCGGATGCCTGCTTTTTCCTCAGGACGAAAACGGTTGATTCTTTCAAAACCCGCCCCGGCGGGTTTTCAGAGCGCAGACAAAGCGGCTATTTACGCACCGATACGGCACGAATGACGTAA
>CAMZED010000058.1 GCA_947305675.1 uncultured Clostridia bacterium
CCCTCCCCCAACCGACGCGCGAGAGAAGCTGCTGTACCAGGACGAAAGATCCCACTGTCTGCTAATATCCGAGCTCAAAAACGCCGCTCTTCTGAGTTTCGCGCCCGGTAATGATCTTTAACAGTGTGGATTTTCCGCATCCGTTGGGGCCGTATATAAACAGCCGATCGCCTTTGTGAAGTTCAAACCCGAGTCCCGTGAAAAGATCGTGCCCGGGATAACTCATTGTAAGCCCGCGGACCGAAAGAACATCACGCGAGGCGGAACCGGAGGATGAGATCGAAAAAGTCACGGATTTTTCGCGTTCGACGGGTTTATCGATTTTTACCATCTTGTCTATCGTCTTTTGACGGCTTTCGGCGGCGCGGATATTTTTTTCACGGTTCCACTGACGCTGCTGTGCAATAAACGCCTCCAACCGCGCGATTTCTTTCTGCTGAAGCTGGTAATGTTTTAATTGCGCGGCTTCGAGCGATTTGCGCTTTTCACGGAAAACAGAATAATTACCGATGTACATCTGAGCCGTTCCCTTGCGGATCTCGAGCGTATGGTCGGTCACCTTGTCGAGAAAATATCTGTCGTGCGAGATGATCATAAACGTTTTTCCGGAAGCGGACACGAAATCTTCAAGCCATTCGCACGCGGAGGTATCGAGATGGTTCGTCGGTTCATCGAGCAGCAAAACGTCCGGATCGGAAAGCAGCAGTTTGACAAGCAGAAGTTTTGTCTTTTGTCCGCCGCTTAAAGAATCGGCTTCGCGCAGGGTCTCCTCCTGCGGAAATCCGAATTTTGCAAGCATCGATTTTGTTTTAGCCAGATATTCGTTCCCGCCGCCGGAAATATATTTCTCGTGCGCAGAAGTATAGGCGTTGACGACAGATTCGTCGCCCGCTTCGATTTTTTGGCGCATAAGTTCTATATCGGACTCAAGTTTTATAAGCCTTTCGAAAGGTTCAAGCGCCGCGTCGATTATACTGCACCCGAAACGGTGCGAATCGTTTATCTGTTCAAGGATGCCGATCTTTATTCCGTTAGAAACGTAAACGTTGCCGGAAGTCGGTTCGAGTTCGCCGCGAATGATCGAAAAAAGAGAGGACTTCCCCGCTCCGTTAACGCCGATAACGCCGACTTTATCTCCGGCGTTGACCGAAAAAGAAATATTATGAAGTATTTCGTCGGAGCCGTATGAAAGCGCTACTCCGTCACAGATTATTACGTACATATTCATTCGATTCTTTTTTGTTTTTAAATATGATATCACATCGGTCATAAAATGTCAATCATATCGTACCGAACAGTCTGCCGTTTCCGAACATCGGACCAAACACGCAGACTGTAAACGCCGCGGCATTCGATAATATTTGATAATGAAGGTTCATAAAAAACAGACTATCATAAACTCTCATAAATTGATATAAATTGAATAAATACGGTTGACAAACAGAAAAAAGTGTGTTATTATAGTTGAGTATGAAAACTTATGTTTTCTCCTTGCTCCGTACCCGATACGGAGCCAAAGTCCAGAAGGAGGTGTAGAATGATGGAGCAGAAATCCAAGTACGAAACTGTTTTTGTTGTCAACAGCACGCTCGGCGAAGAAGGCGTTCAGGCTATTGTTGACAAATTTGTTTCTCTCATTGAATCGAACTCTGAAGTAGAATCGGTCAATGTCTGGGGCAACAGAAAGTTCGCGTACCCCATCGAAGATCTTACTGAAGGTTATTATGTTCTTGTCAAATTCGCGTCAGGTCACGATTTCCCGACCGAACTCGACAGAATTTATAATATTACCGACGGTATTCTTCGTTCGCTCATCGTTAAGTGCGAACAGTAACCTTTAACACAGTGAGGTAGTTATGGCATTCAACAAAGTTATTCTGGTCGGCAATCTCGTTGCTGATCCGGAACTTAAAACGACTCCCTCGGGGATCTCGGTAACAAGTTTCCGCATAGCAGTTAACAGACGCTTTACAAAAGCCGGCGAACAACCGGTTACCGATTATTTCGATATTGTCGCCTGGCGTCAGACAGCTGAATTTGTCGCAAGGTTTTTCACTAAAGGGAGACCTATTTTGACCGACAGCAACAACGCAAAACGCTATTCGACCGAGATCGTCGCCGATGAAGTAACGTTCGTTGAACGTAAAGGCGACGGCGGAAGTTACGGTCAGTCCGTTCCGCAGAATACGCAGCCAACCTACAGCACTCCCCCGGCAGATTCCGGATTCGAGGATCTTTCCGCGGATGACGAACTGCCCTTCTAAAAACTTTACAAGGAGGAAAAGAAATTGGATAACGAACAGGTCGTTGCTAATGAAGCAACCGAAGAAGCCGCCGAACAGGCAGTTGAAGCGGCGCCTGCTGAACAAACAGAGCAGACCGAGCAGAGAGAACGCAGAGAAAGAGAGCCCCGCGAACACGACGCAAAAGCTCAGTTCCGCAACAAGAGAAGAAAGAAAGTCTGCGCTTTCTGTGCCGATAAGATCGATTACATCGATTATAAAGACATCAACCGCATCAGGAAGAATCTTTCCGAAAGAGCTAAGATACTTCCCCGCAGAGTTACCGGTACCTGCGCCCGTCATCAAAGACAGCTTACCATCGCCGTCAAGAGGGCAAGGCATCTCGCTCTTATCCCTTATATCACCGATTAACCGCCGCCTTTGGCGCAATAACGTCGGAATACAGCGCGGGCAGTTTTTCTGCCCGCTCTTTTTATTTTAACGAGGTCAGTTATGCTTGAGAAGATAAAAGAGATATTCGCTTCCGAAGGAATATGCAACGTCGGTATGATATCAATAGACGAATGCAGCATTATCAACGAGCGGATTCTTCCGGATTTTGCAAGAAGCGCGTTGATGTTCACTATACCCTACCGTTCGTTCTTGAAGCCGGCTGCCGACGGATTTTCTGAATACGCGAGAATATACGACTATCACAAATACGCTTCGGCACTGTACGAAAGGATAATTCCCCGCATCACCGCTTCCCTTGCGGTCAGAGTTTCGGGCTTTTGCGATCATTCGCCGATAAACGAAAAAACCGCCGCCGCAAAATGCGGGTTGGGTGTTATCGGAAGGAATTCGCTGTTTATCGACAAAAAATACGGCAGTTTTGTGTTTCTCGGTTCGCTTATGTGTTCCGCCGAGAGCGAATTACCGGCGCGCGATATAGAATATTGTATCGATTGCGGCAAGTGCGTTTCGGCTTGTCCGGCGAAAGCGATAGGCAAACGCGGGATCGACCCGTCGGTATGCCTTTCGGCTATATCGCAGAAAAAGAATAAATCCGAAGAGGAAAAAGACGCCCTGCGCAGGAACGGGATCATTTGGGGCTGTGATATTTGCCAGTCGGTCTGCCCGTATAACGAAACCGCCGAGGTATCGCCAATACCTTATTTTTCGGAAACGAGGATCACTTCGATCGACAAAGAGTTCATTGAATCGCTTTCGGATGAAGAGTTCAAAAAATACGCTTTTTCATATAAAGGCCGCAAGATAGTTTTGGACAATATCGATATTCAGCATTTGCCGCTTGACTAACCGGCAGGTAAATGGTATAATCGATCAAGAAAAGTAATCGCAATAACGGGGTTTTGATATGAACGTAAACGAACAGATCAAACAGATCGCTCAACGCATTTTTTATCTGCGCGACGCGTTGGATATGACTCAGGAAGAAGTGGCAAACTCGATCGGCATTCCGCTTGACGAATATCTTATGTATGAAAACGGCGAAAAAGACATCCCCATAAGTATGATCTATGCCGCCGCCGGCGCTTTGGGTGTCGACGCGACCGAGATATTGCTCGGTGAAGCACCGCGGATGTCGGAATATACCGTCACGCGCAAGGGCTGCGGCGTTAAAATAGAACGCTACAAAGGCTATGCGTTTGAAGCGCTAGCGCACAACTTTATCGGGCGCGATAAAGAGCCGATGGTGGTTACGCTTTGGTCTTCCGACAAAAAAGCCGACCTGGTCACCCACGGAGGTCAGGAATTCAACTACGTTCTCGAAGGGAAGATCGGCGTTACCGTAGGCGAGCATACTTTTGAACTGTCCGAAGGCGATTCGATATATTTTAAACCGACAAATCCGCACGGTCAGTTTGCGATAAGCGAATTCGCAAGGTTCCTGACGATAATCGATAAAGAATGAACGGCGATTTTAAAAAGAAAAAGCGCTACGGTCAGAATTTCCTTACGAATCCCGCGATTCCCAACCGCATTGCCGCCGAAAGCGGAATTACCGCCGAGGACGGCGTGATCGAGATCGGTCCGGGGTTCGGTATCCTGACAAAAGAGCTTTGCAGCATTGCAAAAAAAGTAGTTTGCATTGAGATCGACAGCGAGCTGATCGGAATACTGAGTAAAAAGCTTGAAGGTATAAATAACGTCAAAGTAATAAACGCCGACGTGCTTAAAACCGATATAGCTTCACTTATAAAAGACGAATTTGAAGGAATGGATGTTTGCGTCTGCGCGAACATACCATATTACATCACTTCCGATATAGTTATGAGCCTTCTGGAAGGCAGGTATGGATTAAAGTCGGTTACGGTTATGGTCCAGAAGGAAGTCGCCGACCGTTTTACATCCAAGCCGGGAACCGAAGGATACGGCGCCGTGACGGCGGCGATCAATTATTACGCGAGCGCGAAAAAGCTTTTTACCGTAAAAGCCGGATCGTTCGATCCCAAGCCGAAAGTCGACAGCGCAGTGATACATTTTGATGTTTATAAACAACCGCGTGTTAAGGTAAATGACGAACAAACGCTTTTCAAAGTGATAAAAGCCGCTTTTTCTCAAAGAAGAAAAACACTCGCGAATTCGCTGTATTCGGCTTTTTCGAACGGCCGCTCAAAAGAAGATATCGCTTCCCTGCTCGGTCAATGCGGTTTATCTCCTTCGGTTCGCCCCGAGGAACTGGATATCGAGCAGTTCGCTATGATAGCCGACAGGATTTAAAAAACGGACTGATATGCCGAGTGTTCTTAAGAACACTCGGCATATCAGTCCATTTTTATTATATCAAATATGTCGAATCATTTCATCAAATCGGAAAAACATTTTATAAGTTCCGCGGTTCCGGCAACGCCGAGCACGCTTGAATCCACGTTGAGATGGTAGTTTTTCGGGTCGCCCCACCCTTTTCCGGTATAAAAATTATAATATGAAGCGCGTTTTTTGTCGAATTTGTTGATTTGTTTGCGCGCTGTATTTTCATCAGCGTCCGGGTTTAGGCGCAAATATTCTGCAATACGCGATTCGACCGGAGCGTGTACAAAAACTTTTACAAGCCCTTCGTACCCTGAAAGGATATCGTCGGCGCAGCGCCCGACGATTATGCAGGAGCCTTCGTCGGCGATACGGCGTATCTCGGTCGATTGAATATTGAACACACGGTCGGTTATACTGTTTTCGTTAACGCCGAAGTGCACGAGACTTCCGCTGTAACTTGACATTGCCATCGAATACAGGAAGCTCGAAGTCGCCTGTTCGTCAGCTTTTTCAAAAGTCTCGCGAGGAATACCGTGCTTAAGCGCGATTTCAACAAGTGATTCACGGTCGTAGACCGGTATGCCTGTTATTCGCGATAATTCTTTTCCGATCTCGCCGCCGAGCGCGCAATATTGACGCCCGATCGTGATAATTCTTTTCATTTGCCGTTCTCCTTGAATAATAATTTGATAAACCGATTGAATTTCTGCCGGAAATATGTTAAAATAATAAAGATAAATATCAGAGGTGAAGATATGAAATACAAGTATTTGCTATTTGATCTTGACGGTATGCTTGTCGACACGCTTGAGGGTGTTGTGAAAAGCGCTCAATACGCGCTGAAACACTTCGGGATCGAAGCCGATATCACGGAACTGGATCCTTTTCTCGGACCTCCGCTGACATATTCTTTTATGACTTATTATAACTTTACACCCGAGCGCGCGGCGGAGGCTGTCGCGAAATACCGCGAACGTTACGACGTTAAGGGAGTTGAGGAATGCAGGCTGTTCGACGAGGTGCCGGGTCTGCTCGACGACCTTAAAAACGCGGGATACATACTCGGAGTTGCGACCTCGAAATATGAAGCCTATGCCGGAAAAATGCTTAATAAATTAGGCATCGGCTGCAAATTCGAATATATAACCGGTTCCAATCTGGAAGAGACTATTTCCACAAAAGACGAAGTTATCGAAGAAGCTCTGAGACGGTTCGGAATATCGGATAAGCGCAGCGAAGCGCTTATGATAGGCGATATGAAATATGACGACATCGGCGCGAAAAAGGCGGGTATAGATTGCTTCGGCGTTTATACAGGAACGGCTTCACCCGGCGAACACGAATCGAACGGAGCGACTTATATCGCTTATTCGTTCGAAGATCTGAGAAAAACGCTGCTGGATTGGGCAAAAGACTGATCAGCCGTTACTTTCTCCGCCTTCATCTCCGCGTTTTGCGAACCTGTCTTTAAGCGGTATGAATTTATCGGTTTCTCTGCCGGTTATGCGGCAGATGAAATCGACATATCTGCGTTTTGTACGTCGGTAATTCAGCAAAAGAAGGATTCCCGCTATAACGCTTACGGCAAGTATGGTGTTTACAGCGGAAAGATCGGACCCTCGCTCGGCGGCTTTCAAGCGCATTATAAACACCGCCGCTATGATAAGCGCGGTAATTATATACGAAAATACGGTTTTCGTGAATACCCCTTTAACCGATCCGCTCGACCCGTTATCGCATATTTTCCCGCGGAAAACCGTTGCGTACGGTTCAAATCTCACTTTAGAACGTCTTATCAGTTTAACAGAGCGACCTTTACGCTTGCCCACAAAAACAAGTTCGATCTCATCGTTCCCGGCGAAACGTTCGGGCGAAGTGAATTCATCCCATCGGCGAACAAGTTCGTCGGGAGAATAATCGCTTTTCAGTTCGGTCAATTCGATCACCTCCAACGTTGATTTTAACACATCCCTGCGTTTTAGTCAATCAAATAATCGGGAGTTATAATAATTTGAAACGTTTTTTAAAAGGCATAAAATATATCGGACGTAAAGTATCGGCAAGCCGCATGGGAGTTTATGCGGCTCAGACGGCTTTTTTCACTTTTTTGTCGCTTATCCCGCTTTTGCTTCTGCTTATAACGTTTTTATCTCAGTTTGGCGCTTCGTCGGAAGATTTGATCAACGATATAGACGATATAGCGCCGGGAGTCGTTGTTACATTTCTTCGCTCGGTGTTCAGCGAGGTCATCGATTCGAGCCGCACGTCGCTCACCATCGTTTCGGCGGTCGTGCTTCTGTGGTCTGCTTCAAAAGGAGTCTATTCGCTCATCGGCGGACTCAATTCGGTGTATGAGATAAAAGAAAGCCGAAGCAGCGTTGTTGTGAGGCTGGTTTCGATGCTTTATACCGTCGCATTTATCGGAATAGTTTTAGTCGCTTTGCTGTTGATGGTATTCGGCAACAGCATCGGTGAATACATCTATTCGCAGTTCAACGATCTGAAAGGCCTTGTTTACATTATATCTTCGCTCAGGTTTATTATCGGTTTCGTATTTCTCGTGCTTATATTTATGCTGATTTATAAAACACTGCCCGGGGCGAAAACCAGGTTTTCCGAACAAATTCCCGGTGCGGTGCTCAGCAGCGCGGGATGGGTTTCCTATTCAATAATATTCTCGTTCTATATTGACAACTTCAGCAATTATGCGAATATCTACGGTTCCCTGACGACGATAATCGTTTTGATGATCTGGCTTTACGTTTGTATGTATATTATGTTCTTCGGCGGGCTTATAAACAGACTGCTTTCTTTCGGGATTGAAAAAACGAACAGTGAAATGTAAATTAATTGTCAATTCTCTTGAATAATTGACGCCTTAGTGATATAATAGCATACGCTGTAATTTTTGATATCAAATCGGAGTTTTTATTATGTATTTTGCCGATCTACTGTTTATGTGCGTGTTCCTGCCGGTATGCCTGGCATGTTATTTCCTTGCGCGCGGCATTAAAGCGAAAAACTTTGTATTGGTAGCTTTTTCACTCATATTTTATGCTTGGGGCGAACCGATCAAAATCGCCCTTTTTGTTGCGACCGCGGTCGTCAACTATTTTCTTGCGCTGCTGATCGATAAATACAAAGGACGCAAGCTCGGCAAAGCATTTTTGGTGATCGCGCTGCTGATCGATTTCGGTATGCTCGCGGTGTTCAAATACACCGATTTCATCATCGGAAACATCAACGGAATATTCGGCACCTCGATTCCCATGCAAAACATCGCGCTTCCGCTCGGCATCAGCTTTTATACATTCCAGATCGTTTCTTATATGATCGACGTCTATTGGGAAAAAGTCGACGTCCAGCGTAATTTCGGCAAACTGCTGCTTTATATTTCGCTGTTCCCCCAGCTTGTCGCCGGGCCGATCGTAAGATATCAAACGATCGCCGCAGAGATCGACGAACGCCGCACGACGGTTCAGGACGCATTCGAAGGTTTTTCAAGGGTAATTATCGGTTTTTCAAAAAAGATACTCTTCGCCAACAACCTTAACCTTATCGTCAACGCCTGCTTCGGCGATGATATTTCAAAAGCATCGGTAGCGGCGACATGGATCGGAATTATCGCATATTCGCTTCAGGTATATTTCGATTTTTCGGGTTATTCGGATATGGCTATCGGTATGGGCAGGATATTCGGGTTCCACTTCAACGAAAACTTCCGCTATCCTTTCGTAAGCCGTTCGATAACCGAATATTGGCAAAGGTGGCATATTTCGCTGGGAAGTTTCTTCCGCGATTACCTTCTTTACGTACCGATATTCGGCAAGCGCCGCGCAACGCTTTCGCTGTTCCTTGTGTGGTTCACCACGGGGCTCTGGCACGGAGCGAGCTGGAATTACGTTATTTGGGGACTTTACTTCGGCATATTCGTTTTTATCGAATCCAAGATCGGCAAAAAACGTCTGAAAAAGTTTCACGGCGTT
>CAMZED010000059.1 GCA_947305675.1 uncultured Clostridia bacterium
GGCGTGGTCTCTTTGCCGTGTATTCCGTTTGCTTTTGCCTCTGCCAGAGCCGTTTCGATCGCTTTTTCGATCACTTCGGGGTCCATCGAATATTCCTCGGGGATGGGGTTGGCGACCAGCATTCCGCCCCTGAGTCCAAGCTCGGTCTTAACCCTGAACGCGGCGGCGATCTCGGCGGGAGTATCCATACGGTAATCCACTTTGAATTTTGAATAACGTGTATAAAACGCCGGGAGAGTCTCGGTTCCGTATCCGATCACCGGCACGCCGTGCGTTTCCAGATATTCCAGAGTAAGCCCCATATCCAATATCGATTTGCACCCGGCGCAGACCACCATGACCTGAGTGGAAGCGAGTTCTTCAAGATCGGCGGAAATGTCCATTGTGACTTCGGCTCCGCGGTGAACTCCGCCGATACCTCCGGTGGCAAATATTTTTATCCCCGCCATCGCGGCGATCATCATTGTGGTCGTGACCGTTGTCGCGCCGTCCTCGCCGCGGGCGCAAAGCACCGCAAGGTCGCGCCGGGAGGCTTTTGCGATCACTCTGCCTTTTTTGCCGAAATATTCGATCTCCTCGGGGGTCAGTCCGGCTTTGAGCCTTCCGCCGATGATCGCTATAGTGGCGGGTATGGCGCCGCGCTCGCGGATTATTCTTTCGACTTCGAGTGCGGTGGAAACGTTTTGAGGATAAGGCATCCCATGGGAAATAATGGTGGATTCAAGCGCCACGACGGGTTTACCGGCGGCGATGGCGTCAGCCACCTCGGGTTTGATATCGAGATATTTGTTAAACATACGGACATTTCTCCTTATTTTATCATTCGTTCGATCGCCTCGACGGAAATCAGCGGGTTTACCGTTTCGGCGCACTCTGTGTTCAAAGCCGCCGCGGCGGCGGCAAACCGACAGGACGAGGCAAGATCTTTCCCGCGCAGGAACGCAGCGGCAAGCGCCGCGGTGAACGCGTCGCCCGCGCCGGCGGTGTTTTTCACCTTTGCCTCGAAACAGGGGCAGAAATAAACACCTTCGCGGTTCGCGGCACAGACCCCTTCTTTCCCGAGCGAGATAAACACCCGTTCAAGCCCGGTTCCGAGCAATTTTTCCGCGGCGCGTGCAAGGCTTTCGCGGTCGGTTATTTCAACGCCGGAAAGCGTTTCCGCTTCGATCCGGTTGGGCTTTAAAGTGTGTATCTTCCCAAGCAGAGGCTTTAGCTTTACGGCTTTTTTGGTCGATACCGGATCGGCGAATATCGGCGCGGAGCAGTGATCGGCTATAAAAGCGAGTGATTCTTCGGGAAGGTTCGCGTCGACTATAACGGCGCGGGCGTTGTTCAGCGCCGGAAGGTTCGCGGCGAGATAAGAAGGGTCGATCCTTTCGCACAGCTCCATATCCGAAAGCGCCACCGCCAGTTCGCCGTTCGGATCGTTAAGGTAGATATAAGTGGGAGTCGATCCTCCGGCGACTCTGAGAGCGCGGCTTATATCGATCCCCGCCTCCTCGCAGGAATCGGTTATGCGGCGGGTATAAATATCGTCGCCGAGGGCGGTGAAGAAGTTGACCTCCACGTCAAGAAGCCGTAATACCTGAGCGATGTTTCTGCCGACTCCGCCGGGCGCGACGGTTATTTTGCCGGGGTTGGAATCTTTTGCCGCAAGCGGCGCGTAAGCCCTGCCGCCGATGTCGATATTCACTCCGCCGACGACGGCGACATATTCTCCGCCGCGTATGACGTAGCCCTTCCCGGCGAGATATCCTTTTTTTGTAAGATTGGAAATATGCACTGCGACCGCCGAACGGGTTATTCCCGCCAGCCCGGCGAGCCTTTCCTGCGATATCGTCGGATCCGCTTTGATCCATTCCAGAATCTGTTTCTCGCGCGCTGTCATATATCCTCCATTTGTGACGTTTGTCATCATATGATATACCGCCCGAAAAGGTTTGTCAAGCGTAAAATAAACATATGCTCGTAAAATAAGCGTTTGTTTATCCGGCGGCAAAAAGAAAACCCGAATTTTCGGGTTTTCATCAAAGTATCAGCGTTTCGAAAACAAGCAATATCGCGAGAAACGAAAAGCTGAACGCCGAATATTCCAGCACGTATCTTGCTCCGCCGCCGCGGTCGTGCGCAAGATATTCGCGGAAGGTTATAAGGCTTGCGAGCGAGGCGATAAGCGTGCCGGTGCCGCCTATGTTCACGCCGAGAAGAAGTTCTTTGTAATTTCCCGTAAACTGCGAAAGCAGTATTGCCGACGGTACGTTTGAGATCACCTGGCAGGAAGCCGCGCTTACCAGAAGCGTGTTTTTTTCGAGCAGCGAGGATATAAGCCCGCGTACCGGACCGATGCGCGACATATTCCCGGCGAAAACAAAGAAGAACACAAAAGTGAGCAGAAGCGACCAGTCGACGTCTTTAAAAGCGCTTTTGTCGATAAAGATCAGGGCGGCGACGATCACCGCCAGTCCGGCGTAATAAGGGATCACCCTGAACACCATAACGATCGAAAGCACGAAAAGCAAAAGCAGCAAAGCCGTTTTTTGCTTGGGCAGAATTATTTTTTCATCGGGGACGGTGAGTTTTTCGGGGCGGAAAAACATAAAACAGCACGCCGTGAACAGCGCGATCGAAACAGCGAAAGGCGGCACCATCACCGAAATGAATTCGCCGTCGGGGATGTTGAATTTGCCGTAAAGATAAAGGTTCTGGGGATTGCCGAAAGGGGTCAGCATCCCTCCGAGGTTGGCGGCTATCGTCTGAAGTATGAACAGCTTCGCCATATATTTTTCCCTGCCGCCGGCTTTTAAAACGGTGTATCCGAGCGGCAGAAATGTGAGCAGCGCCATATCGTTTGCAATAAGCATCGACCCGGCGAACGTCACATATACCACCGCGAGCGAGCAGGCGCGGACATTGCCGAAAACCCTTACCGCCGCGTAGGCGAGCGCGTAAAAGAACCTTATGTGCCGCAGCGCGCATACCACGGCGAGCACGCACAGCAGGCAGGAAAGCGTTTTGAAATCGAAATAGCCGATATATTCTTTGTCGGGAGGGACGATGAACGAGGTGACCGCGGCGGCGGCAAAAGCGATCACCGCGACCGCGTTCTTTTTTAAAAAGCCCGCGGCGCCGAATGTTTTTTTGCGGCGGGCGGGCCGTAAGACCGGTGTATCCGTGACGGTTTTCTCCTTCTTCCCGGCTTTTTGCCGGTACGTGGCAGATTATACGCCGCGGCAGACTTGTTTTCAATAAGCAAATTTAATGTTTTTTACTTTTTAAAACCCGATAAATTCGTCGCTTTGCGGAAAAAACCAAAATCCCGCTTGCAAACTCCGGCGCAAAGTGGTATAATCCGGCTTCGGTGAGTTCGAAACCATCCTCACCTAAAACAAAACTACGGAGAAGAAAAATGAAAAACAAGAAGATCCGCTTTATTGTGGAGGCGGCAATGGTCGCCGCTTTGTACGCCGTGCTTACGATGGTCCTTTGGGAAATATCTTCCGCCGGTATCCAGTTCCGTCTTTCCGAGGCGCTCTGCGTGCTCCCCGCGTTTATGCCCGCGGCGGTTCCGGGGCTGTTTATCGGATGCGCCGTCGCAAACCTTATAGGCGGCACCTGGATCGACGTCGTGTTCGGTTCGCTCGCAACGCTGCTTGCGGCGGTATGCAGCTATTTTATCGGCAAAGCATTTAAAACCGGCAAAACCGAAAAAGTCAGGCTCGGTGCAAAACTGCTCGTTCCGCTTCCCCCGGTGCTGTTCAACGCCGTTGTGATACCTTTTGTGCTTTATTACGGTTATGGACTGACCGAGGCGTTCGGGTTTACAAGCGCGCTTCCGGTCCTCGGGATGCACGCGCTCACCGTCGGCGCGGGCGAAGCCGCGGTTTGCTATATCGTCGGCGTGCCGTTTATGATTGCGGTGAACCGCTTCCGCGACAAACTCAATTAATAGCAGAAAAAGAGCCGCAGCGGCTCTTTTTTGTTGTTTATATCTTTTTTGTTGTTTATATCTTCTTTTCCCAAATGCCGCGTTCGACGGCGCCGAATATGCGGCGCTTTACGCCGCGGTCGGTATGCTCCAGCTCGGCAAGACGCCTTTTCGTGTCCTCCCGACGGGTGTTGCCGTCGGCGGGGCAGAGTTTTTTCGCCGGAGTTATGCCCGAAAGGCGTATGAACCGTGCTATTTCGCTCTCGGGCGCATAGATCAGCGGGCGGATCACGGTTATGTCGCTCCGGTCAAGATAGGTTACCGGCGAGAAGCAATCGAACCTTCCCT
Organism: uncultured Clostridia bacterium; assembly: GCA_947305675.1. Classification (GTDB taxonomy): domain Bacteria; phylum Bacillota; class Clostridia; order Oscillospirales; family CAG-382; genus Coliplasma. Next base: position 4,274 of record CAMZED010000059.1, read on the forward strand.
CGATAAAAAGGTTCATCACCGCGGTCTCGATCGCGTCGTCGTAATGGTGCCCGAGCGCGATCTTGCCGCACCCGAGGCTTTTCGCCGCGGCGTGAAGCGCGCCCCGCCGCATATTGGCGCAAAGCGAGCAGGGGTGTTTTTCTTTGCGTATATCGAAAACGACGGTATAGACGTCGCTCGGGAAACTGTGAAGTTCCAGTCCGAGCTCGCAGCAAAGCGCGGCGATATTGCCGTCGTCCTCGCCGGGGAAGCCCATTCTGAGGTTGATCGGGACCACCTCGAACTTTTTGGGGTAAAACGCCGAAAGCTTTGCCAGCGAGCAAAGCAGAGCAAGGCTGTCCTTCCCGCCCGAAACGCCGACGGCGATCCGGTCGCCTTCGGCGATCATGTTATATTTGTCCGCCGCCCTGCGGGTATAGGACATAAGTTTTTGCAGTGTTTTTCCGTCCAAAACGTATTCTCCAAATCAAACCGCGGGGTTTTTGCAGTATTCTTTCAGCGCGCAGCCGGCGCACTTCGGATTGCGCGCGGTGCAGACCTCGCGCCCGTAAAGCACAAGCCGGTGGCAAAAAGCGCTCTGATCCCGCAGGGGGATGAGCTTTTCAAGGCTGCGCTCGGTCTCCAGCGGGTCCTTTCCGCCGGCGAGCCCGATCCTGCCCGATATCCTTATGCAATGGGTATCCGCCACTATGCCGCCCAGCCCGAATACGTCGCCGCGTATTAAGTTTGCGACCTTCCGCCCCACTCCGCGCAGGGTGAGCAGATCCTCCATGGCGCTCGGAACTTTTCCGCCGTAAGCCGAAACGACGCGGGCGCTGCATTCTTTGAGCGCCAGCGCTTTTGAATGATAAAGACCGACCGAGCGGATCTCTTTTTCGATATCCTCCAAAGGCGCCGCCGCCATATCATAAGCGGTAGGATAATGCGCAAAAAGCGTTTCCGAAACGGCGTTTACACGCGCGTCGGTACACTGCGCCGAAAGGATCGCCATAATAAGCAGCCGGAACGGATCGCCCGTCCAGATAAGTCCGCATTCCGAATCGGGATAAATTTCTTTTAACGCCGCGCAGACAAAAGCGGCTCTCTGTTTATTCGTCAAAGATAAAATTCACGTCCCCCGAAAGAAGCGAAAGCGCTCCTTTGTAGATTATTTCCGCGCGGTCTTCGAAGTTGAACTTCATTTTTTCGGCGTAGGCGCGGTCGGAAAGATAGATGTCGACCGAAAACACCGTCTTTTCGCGGTCCTCGATACGGCAGTTGAGGTTGTATCCCTCGCCCCGCTCGGTGATCGAACTTTTTATGCGGCTGCCGCTTTTGTTGAACGCGATAAGCCGCAGAGCGCTTCGGAGCGCGCGGTCTTTTATCACGGTGAGCAGCGAGCTTTCGTAGCTTTCGAGCGATTCGGCTCCGCTTTCGGTTATGGCGTAAAGCTTTTCGGGTTCGCCGTCGATCTCTTCGATCTGCCCGTTTTCGAGAAGTTCCGGAAAACACATTGCAAAATCGAAATAATTGACGAACTCATCCTGGATGACGATATCGCATATGGTCGTGAACTCAAGCGGTTCGCCGACGTTTTTCATAAGATAAAGAATGAATATCTTTATATCCAGTTTTTTGTCCAGTTTCATCCGGATCCGTCCTTATGTCTGGTATTGAATGATGGGTGAGCGGTGATGAGGACAAACCGCCTGAAAAACGGCCAAATCCGGCACTTTTCGGTTTGTCGTCCTTGCTTTACGCCGGTAAAGCTGCGTCCTTCGCACCGAAAAGCTCACGAATTTTTCTCGTTTTCAGGTGCGAAGCAGTTTTGGGAGCAGGAAAATTTTTCGCAGACAAAGCCGCAAAACGAAGGTATACCGGCGTATTCCGAGGCTTTGCGGCAAAGTATCCGGAAAATTTTACCGCCCAAAACCGATTTGTCCTTATCGCCGCTCACCCATCATAAACAAGCCTTTGCGGCGGCGGCGCGGCGTTTTCGCTCCCGCTTTACCATTATATAACATCATTCGACATTTTTCAATACGTTATTTTTGCCGTTTTTGCCCCGCGGACCCAAAAAATACAACTTTTGACTTGAAAACGCGGACGATTGTTGTTATACTGTAAGAGTATAGGTATATTATTTTATCAAGGAAGCGTGTTCCGGATGACACTTAACTTTCCCGGCGGGGTGAAAGCATATGCGAAAAGTGCCTGCGCTGACAAGGAAATATTGAATATAAGCGACTGCCGGGCAGTCTGTCTGGAGCTTGAGCGAACCGATGATCTGCGCCTTCTGATCCCGGCGGGCGCCAAGACGGCGCGCGGGACCCCTTTGGGGATCTCGGGCGGGACTCCGGTCTATTCCCCGATAGCGGGCGAGTTCAAGGGGATACTCGAACTGGACGGGCGCGAACATCTTGTCGTTACGTCCGACGGCGGGGACGAGTCTGTGCGCGTGTTCGAACCCGAACGCCGCCGTATAGAGGAAATGTCTTATTCCGACGTGCTTAACGCCGCGAAAGCCCTGGCGGTGATCGAGACCCGCCGCGGGATCGCTTTGTGGAAACTTATGGAAAAGGTAAAAGACAACTGCCGCAGGGTGATCGTCGATTGTACCGAGACCGATCCCTCGGGTTCCGCCGCACTCAGGATCTGCCTTGAATCGCCGCGCGCGGTTGTCGGAGGAGCAAAGATACTTATGCGCGCTTTGGCGGCGCCGAAGGCTGTGTTTGCGGCGGAAAGCGGCAAACGGGAGGTCTTTGAACTGCTTTCGAGTCAGGTCGGCGACGGGTTTCCCGCCACTTTTGCGCGCATTGCCGAAAAATACCCCTGCGGCGACCGCGCTCTTATGCAGGCGATCTTTATACGCGATCTTAAAAAAGGCGCGTCCGCCGAAGACGACGGATGTCTTATCGTCAGCGCCGAGACCTCCGCGGCTTTGTATGAATGCATGGCGGAGGGTATGCCGATGCTCGACAAGACCGTCTGCGTCTGCGGCGAAGTAAAGGATCCTTCGGTTTTAAAAGTGCCGCTCGGCACGACCGTCCGCGATCTTATCGCTTTTTGCGGCGGAATGGCGGAAACCGCGGTGACGGTGAGCAACAGCTTGCTCAACGGGAAGATCATAAACGGATCGGTAAACGGAACGGTCTCGGCGGTTATCGCCGTGACCCCGCAAAAGAAGCCGCGGCGCGGCTGCGTCCGCTGCGGAAAATGCGCCGGAGTCTGCCCGGCGGGCCTTTTGCCTTATCTGGTAAACGAGCGCAACAACGCCGAACTTAAAGAATACTGCACCCGCTGCGGGTGCTGCGAATATATTTGTCCGTCGGGGATCCCTCTCGCCGGAATGATCAACGCCGGAAGGGAGGCGGAAACGTGAGCCCCGCTTACCGCGCGCCTTTTGTTAAATCCTACGGCGGCGTTTTTTCACACGCCGCGGACTTGTTTATCGCGCTGATACCAGCGCTTATGTGGAGCGTTTATATTTTCGGCGCAAGAGTGATCACAATATGCGTTATCTCCGTTGCCTTCACCTTTTTGCTCGATTACCCGGTAAGGCGCTGGATAGTACGCGCTCCGCGCGCCGACCTTATTGATCCTTTCAACGCGGTCTACGGTATTCTTTCGGCGTTCATGCTGCCGGTATCCGTCCCGCTTTGGGCGCCGGCGGTTTCGGCTTTGCTGACCGTGTTCGCAAAAAATCTCGCTTATCCCGGCGGCAGAAGGATATTCAACCCCTATATCTTCCCGGCGGCGGTAATGAATATCGTTTTCGGGGAAATGATGTCGACTTTCACCCGCCCGCTGGCTTATTTCAATCCTTTTTCGTTTGTTCTGGACGAAAAACTCGTCGCGGCGTACCGCGTTATATCTCCGCTGCAGCAATCCGCCGACGGAAGCGTTTATGAAAACGGCGTCGTTCCGCGGTTTATCGGTTACGCTTCGGGGCATATAGGCGAGGTCGCCGTCGCGGCGACGCTTTTGGGCGCCGTCTGGCTTTTTGTAAGAAAACGCGGCGACATAAAAGCGACTTTCGCATTCCTCGCCGTTATTTTCGCGCTGGCTTATCTTTTCCCATCCGACGACGCGGAGACGAGCTATTACGCATTCAGCCTGCTTTTCACCGGAGCGATCGCCCTGATCGCCGTGTTTGCGCTTAACGACGGTTATTCGCTCCCGCTGACCGGCACCGGGAGGCTGATCTGCGCGATCGTCTGCGGCGTTTGCGTGTTTTTGGGGCGCAAGTTCGGCGGCGATACCGAATGGGGCTATTACGCGGTGCTGGCGGTGAACGCTTTATCGCCGGTATTGGAAAAGATCACCCGTCCGCGCCCGTTCGGATCTTCGGGAAAGGCGCGCAAAAAATGAAAGAACGCAGGACCGAACTGTTTATTACCGGAATGACGCCCGAAGGGTTCGGGGTCGCGCGCGAGGAAAACGGGAAAGTTGTTTTTGTTCCCGACGCGGCGATCGGCGACAGATTGGACGTTTCGGTGATAAAAGAGCTGAAAAACAGCTCGATAGCAAAACTCAACAGAATAATATCGCCTTCGCCGGACAGGATCGATCCCGATTGCGCCGTCTGCCGCAAATGCGGCGGCTGCTGTACCGGGGAACCGGGCTACGTCTGGGTCACC
>CAMZED010000060.1 GCA_947305675.1 uncultured Clostridia bacterium
AGATAAAAGCGGTAATCGAGAACGTCGTTGACGGCGTTACCGTTGATTGAATAGAGTACGTCGCCGGATTTTATACCGGCGCGTTCGGCGTGGGAACCCGGATCGACCGAAACGATGTTGACCATTTTTACCCCCCATAAAAGCGAAAAAAGCGTGTTGCCACGAACGTCAAGCAACACGCTATTTCGTTTAGTCCTCTTTGTCCTTGACCTGAAGAACCACTTTTCCGGCGTAACTGCCGCAGTTCTTGCAAACACGGTGAGAAAGAATATATTCACCGCACTTGGGGCATTTTGTCATGCCGGGAAGTTCCAACTTCCAAACGGAAGACCTTCTCTTATCTCTTCTTGCTTTAGAAACTTTTCTCTTCGGTACAGCCATCGTAGCTTCCTCCTGTTTTTATGTATCTTTTTTATCTTCTTCGAAATAGCCCAAAAGGGCGTCCCACCGATGATCGCGTTCCTTAAGGTCGCAGGAGCAGTCGGCAACGTTAAGGTCGGCGCCGCACTTGGGGCACAAGCCGCGGCAATCCTCTTTGCAAAGGAACCTGAACGGAAGTTCGAGCACCCAGTTCGAACGCGCCAGTTCGACAAGATCGACAGCGTAATCGGTCATAAGGACAAAATCGTCCTCGTCCTCGTTGGCGAGTTTATCGGTGATTTTGGCGTAGAGCTTTACGGGACGGGTATATTTGAATTCCCTGCCGCATCTGCCGCAGACGGCGACGCACTCGGGAACAAGTTCGCCGCGGAGCGTGATGAACCCGGAATGGTTCACGACTTCACCTTTTACTTCGGCGCTGCCGGAGACGATGTCGTCGGATATTCCCTCGGACGAAAGCGTTATGTCAAAAGGTATCGAATCGACAACGCCGTCGACCAATTTTTTAAGTTCAAGCATTTTTTGAAACACTCCCGGCCCGTATCGCGTAAAAGCGCACTGTTTATTATATATTTGGTCAAGCGTTTTGTCAATAGTTTTTTAAAACTTTTTCGCACTTGAATTGGTGGTAATTTTATGTTAGTATAACGGCAGGATCTCCGCGAATAATAAACCCGAGGTGATTCAGATGATCAAATGCGTAAAAAAATTCATCGCAGCCAACAAAATGTGCGTTTTTCTGTCCATGGCGGCGTTCGGTCTTGCGCTCGGGCTCACCGCGGCAAAACTTTTGACCGATATGTGCTGCCCCGCCAAAATTATGGCGAAGAAAGCGAAAAAAGCGTTTAAAGCGGTGGAAGACAAAATTTCGATGTGATCATACCGGCGGACAATTCCGTCGGTGACGGCAAAAGGTTACATAAATGAAGAATTTGGGAAGCAGACTTGAAAAAGCATATGAAGCTATCGACCGGCTGGGCGGGATAGGGACTTTTGCCGACATAGGCAGCGACCACGCTTATCTTTCCTGCGAGGTGCTGCTGCGCGGAAACGCAAAGCGGGCGATCGCCTCCGACGTGAACCCCGGTCCGCTCGGGCGTGGAAAAGATTACGCCGCGAAGACGGGCGTTTCGCCGGAATTCATACTTTCGGACGGGTTCGACGCGTTCGACGACAGAAAGATCGATTGCGCCGCGATTTGCGGTATGGGCGGCGAACTTACCGCCGGGATAATCAAAAGAAGTTCGGCGGCGAAAAAGTGTTTTCTGGTTTTACAGCCAATGTCTGCGCAGGAGTTCCTGCGCGGTTATCTGTGGGACAACGGGTTTGAAATAATCGGTGAAGATTTTGCGGTGGAGCACGGAAAGCCTTACGTCATCATCACGGCGAAATATTCCGGAGCCAACACTCCTTACACATACCCCGATCTTTTCCTCGGCAAGGTTCGTCCGGCGAACGCGGAATTCGCTTCCTACGCTTTAAAAGTCCTGAGCCGCGCCGAAAAGAGTCTTCTCGGCAGCGCGGACAGGTTTTTGACCGGGGAGCTTATCTGCGAATGTCAGCGGCAGATAACGAATTTATCGCCGACAAAAGACTGAAGAAACCCGCGCGATTCCGCCAAAGAAACGCGCAGGTTGCGCTTCGGTACAATTATTACCGTTCGCTTGTCCACGTATATATAAAAACAGTTCGTCGCTTCATAAATAACGTCTATTTCGTCGTATAATACGTCGGTATATTCATCGTCGGCTTTGTTTTCGAACAGCAGTTCGAAGATAAAGCCGTTTTTTCCGAACAGCACGTGTTGTTTGCCGCGCACGGTTTTTGCGTTTTTGCGGCATATATTGCGGACGTTTACTTTTATGACGTAGGCGAACATCGCGGTGACGAGCAGCAATATACCCGAATATATCCGAAGATCGCGCCTGCCCGTGTTGATACCGAAAACCGCCAGAACGATTATCGCCGCGGTGAGCAGAAGCGCCGCCAAAAGCGCTTTCAGGCGGTAATACTTCCCTTTTAAAAGGTTGAACCTGACGTATGCGCCGTAATCGCGCGGGGTGACAAACCCGAACGATTCAAAAGGTTTTGCCATTCATCTGACCTCCAGAAGGATCTTCATTGCGTCGCCGCCTTCAAGCAGTTCGATCCCGCTCGCTTTAACGCTTTCTTCATCGTAACGCGTGACGCAGCCGGATTTTTCGTCACCGGAATCGTATATCGCAAACGGCACCGGTTCACGCGTGTGGGTACGCACTTCGACGGGAGTCGGGTGGTCGGGCATAAGCAGAATGCGGTAACGTTCGGAACGCGCGTCAAGCGAAGACATAAGGCCTTCGAGGATGTATTTGTCGATGTATTCGATCGAGCTGATCTTATCGCGCACGCTGCCCTGATGCCCGCATTCATCCGGCGCCTCGACGTGGATATATACCAGGTCGGCGCCGTTTTCAAGTTCCCTCAACGCGCAATCCCGTTTGGCACGGTAATCGGTATCGAGCGCGCCGGTGGCGCCGGGAACTTCGGGAACGTTCATCCCCGCGCAGACGCCGATGCCTTTTATAAGGTCGACGGCGCATACGACCGAGGCTTTAAGCCCGGTCCTTTCGTAAAACGACGGGATCGACGGTTTTTTCCCGGGGCTCCACAGCCAAAGCGAGTTGGCGGGGTTCTTGCCGAGCGCGATACGCTTTTTGTTTACCGGGTGTTCTTTCAGGAAATAATAGCTTTCACGCATAAGTTCGCGCATGGGCTTGCCGGATTCGCCGTAAGGAAGGTGATCGCCTATCCGCCTGCCGATTATATCGTGAGGGCGGGAATAATCGTTAAACCCGGGATAATCCTTCCAGATAAGGCAATGGCGGTAGCTTACGCCGGTATAAAAGCGGCGGGACCCGTCGCCGAACCGCGCCTGAACCGATTCGATGATCTCGCGTGCTTCGGAGGTGGATATTTCGCCCGCGGAATGGTCGACCATAACGAGGTCTTCGTAATTTCCCTCTCCGCCGAGTGTAACGATATTGGCGCGGACGGCGGTTTCGTCGTCAGCCATTTTTATGCCCATGCTCGCCGCTTCGAGCGGTGATCTGCCTTTGGAATAAACGCGCGGGTCGTAACCCATTACCGCCAGATTGGCGGTATCGCTTTCCGGGACCATACCTTCGGGCACGGTATTAATAAGCCCGCAGATCCCTTTCGAGGCGATCTTGTCCATATTCGGTTTGTTCGCCGCCATAAGCGGCGTTTTGTTATCGATCGACGCGACCGGATGATCCGCCATCCCGTCGCCGAGCATTACGATGTATTTCAAAGCGATGCACCTTTCGTTGCAAAATGCGGGCGAATCCGCCCCGCGGCAAAACGCCGCAAGCCAATTATAGCACAATACCCGCCAAAATCAAGCGGCAATACAAACTATTTTACAATTATTGCAAACTTTTCCGGTTGACAAACACAGCGCCTTAATTTATAATGTTTATAAGCGCAAGGAAGTGATAAAATGAAGGTTGCGGTAATCGGATCACGCTCGATAACCGATTGCGATATCGACAGGTTCGTCCCGCCGGACGCGGATCTTATTATTTCGGGCGGCGCCGCGGGAGTGGATATGCTCGCCGAGGAATACGCCGACCGTAAAGGCATAAAAAAACTTATACTCTACCCCGATTACGAGCTTTACGGCAAGAGCGCGCCGCTTATACGCGACAAGCTCGTTGTCGACAACGCCGATCTTGTGATCGCCGTCTGGGACGGCTGTTCCACCGGGACGGAGTTCACGATCTCTTACGCCAAGCGGCGCGGGATCCCCGTCGAGATTTACATACGCTGAAAAAAATTCCGATAATCTCGGAATTTTTTGTTTTTGAGGTTGACAAATACATATGATCGTGCTATCATATGAATAGATAATCATATGAACGGAGAATCATTATGGCAAATAAGCACGATCACGAACACGCGCTGGAGGAAGTCTTTGCCGGTATGCCGGGCGACGGACTGCTTTGCGAGCTCGGCGATCTTTTTAAAATATTCGGAGATACTTCGCGGATAAAAATACTGTTTTCGCTTTTTGAATCCGATCTTTGCGTTTTAGAGATAACGAAGATACTCGGAATGGAGCAATCGGCGGTTTCGCATCAGCTCAAAATCCTTAAAGACGCGCATCTTATCGGTTCCCGCCGGGAAGGAAAGATGAACGTATATTTTCTCTCCGACGATCATGTAAGATCTATCATCGGGCAGGGATTTGAGCATCTGACCGAAAAGGAGGTTCACATCCAATGAGATTTTTCAAACAGCTCGAAAGAGAGAACCGCGTAAACTTAATTCGCTGCGCGGTTTCGGCTTTGCTGATCGCAGTCGCGTTTGCAGTAAGGGCGGCGGTCAACGGCACTGACTTATCCGATACGGCGAAAACCGTTATTTCCCTGCTTTTGTTTGCCGTTCCCTACGCTTTGATCGGCTATGACGTTGTTTGGGAGGCTTTGAAGGGCATATTTCACGGCGAACTGCTTGACGAACACTTTTTGATGTTCATTGCGACAGTCGGCGCTTTTGCGATAGGAGAATACCCCGAAGCCGTCGCGGTAATGCTGTTTTACCAGGTGGGCGAGCTTTTGCAGGACGTTGCGATGGATCGCAGCCGGGAATCGATCCACGCGCTTATGGAGCTTAAACCCGACAAAGCGAGAGTCCTGCGCGACGGGACCGAGATCGAACTTCCGCCGGAGGAAGTCCTTGCGGGGGAGATCATTACCGTCCGCCCGGGCGAAAGGATCCCGCTTGACGGAGTTATAACCGAAGGCCGCACGACGCTTGATACCTCGGCGCTTACCGGTGAATCGCGCCCCAAAGACGCCGGTGTGAGCGAAAACGTCCTGAGCGGCTGTGTTAATCTTACGGCGATGATCAGAGTGCGGGTTTCGGGAGTTTACGGCGAAAGCACCGTGGCAAAGATACTTGAACTTGCCGAAAACGCGGCCGGGAACAAAGCCCGCGCCGAAAACATCGTAAGACGTTTCGCCAGGATATATACTCCCTGTGTGGTCGGCGCGGCGTTGCTGCTCGCCGCGGTCCCGCCGATATTCGGCGGAGAATTCCGCGTATGGTTGGGCAGAGCGCTGATGTTCCTTGTGGTTTCCTGTCCCTGCGCTTTGGTCATATCCGTTCCGCTTTCGTTCTTCAGCGGGATGGGAGCCGCTTCGCGCAAAGGCATCCTTATAAAAGGAGCTTACTGTATGGAAACGCTGGCGAAAACCGGCAGCGTCGTTTTTGACAAGACGGGAACGCTTACAAAAGGCAGTTTTTCGGTCTCGGCGGTGCACGCCAACGGGATGAGTCCCGAAACGCTGCTCGATATCGCCGCCTGCGCCGAATCGTTTTCCGACCATCCGATCGCCGGCTCGATCATCCGCGCGCACGGAGGGCATATCGACAAAAGCCGCATTTCCGAGGTGAACGAGATCGCGGGGATGGGCATAAAAGCCGTGATCGACGGCAAAACGATCCTCGCCGGAAACGATAAGCTTGTAGGATGTCCCTCCGGAAAATGCAGCGAATGCACTCACACCGGGACGGTAATACACATCTCGTCCGATGGCGAATACTGCGGTCACATAGTTATATCGGACGAAATAAAACCCGATTCCGCCGATGCGGTAAATGAGATCAGGTCGATCGGCGCCGAACGGATAGTGATGCTTACCGGCGACGGAGAAGAAGTCGCGCGCGAAACCGCCGAAACGCTCGGAATAACCGAATACTTCTGCTCTCTCCTCCCCGCCGACAAAGTGAGCAAAGTCGCGGAAATACGCGCTTGCGGCGGCGGGACAACGGTTTTCGTCGGCGACGGGATCAACGACGCGCCCGCGCTCGCTTCGGCGGACGTGGGGATAGCGATGGGCATTTCCGGAAGCGACGCGGCGATCGAGACCGCCGACGTTGTGATAATGGACGATTCGGTGGGAAAGGTCGCAAAAGCGATCACCATATCGCGCAGGACGGTAAACATTGTGAAACAGAACATAGCTTTTTCGCTTGCTGTGAAGATCGCGGTGATGCTGACCGGTGCTTTGGGGATCACGAATATGTGGTGGGCGGTTTTCGGAGACGTCGGCGTTACCGTGTTGGCGGTTCTTAACGCGACGCGGATGATGATATCCGATGAAAAGCGCAAAAAACGCGAATAATTGAATCTGTAAATCGATATATTTTTAAAAAAAGCCCTTGACAACTGGGGAGATAAGCGCTATAATGTGCTTACCTCTGTTGTGAGAGGGCTTTTTTGTTGTGCATTCAGCTTTTTCGATTTCCGGCTGAAGCACGCATAATAGGCCGCACAGAAACAGAGGGAGGTAACAAAATTATGGAGGTGCCGAAAAAATGAAAGAAAAACGGGTTAAAGTTACTTTGGTCTGCACTGAATGCAAACAAAGGAACTACGACACGGCAAAGAACAAGAGCAATACTCCCGACCGTCTTGAAATGAACAAGTATTGCAGATTCTGCCGCAAGCATACCGTCCACAAAGAAAGCAAGTAAGGGGGACGCATTTTGAAAAACAAACTTTTTAAACTGCTTTCCGCGCTTGTAGCGATCGTAATGGTCCTTTCTTTCTCGGCGGTGGTTCTTGCCGACGAATCTTCCGGATCCGATACCCCGGTCGTCACCACAGGTACGGACTCGGAAGCGGCTTCGGAAACAGAATCCGCAGCAGAATCCGCCGACGCTTCGGAAACAGAATCCGCAGCAGAATCCGCCGACGCTTCGGAAGCGGCTTCCGCATCGGATCAGGAAGCATCCGGATCGGTTTCTTCTGAAACGAGCGAAACCGGGACTTCTTCTTCCTCGGGTTCGGGCATATCTCATCTGCCCAGGTGGATCACTCTCATCGTTATCGTGCTGCTTATAGTCGCCGCGATCATCGTATCGAGAACAAACACAAAACTCGGTCAGAAACTGTCGAAGTTCATCAAAGATTACAAGAGCGAAATCAAAAAGATCTCCTGGTCTTCCTGGAAGGACACCATCAAAGCCACCGGCGTTGTACTTGTGTTCATTATCGCCCTTGCGATCGTTATCGGACTGCTCGATTTACTGTTCGGCAAAGGAATCGAACTGCTCACTTCGTTATTCAGCTAAAAGGAACGGTTGGTTGTTATGAGTTTGCCACAAGAAAGCACGCCCCTCTGGTATGTCGTCCATACCTACACGGGCTATGAAAACAAGGTTGCCACGAACATCGAAAAGATCGTGGAAAACCGCGGGCTCGAAAAGCTTATCCTCGCGGTGAACATCCCTGTTGAAAAGGTCATCGAAAAAACCGAAAAAGGCGAAAAGGAAATCGAAAGAAAACTGTTCCCGAGTTACGTTATGGTCAAAATGGTCATGAACGACGAAACCTGGCACATCATACGCAACACCACCGGAGTGACCGGATTTGTCGGTCCCGGATCGCGTCCCGTTCCGCTTACGGACGAGGAAGTCGAACGAATGGGTGTTGAAGTCAGAACCATCGAGATCAAGTTCGCTGTCGGCGACAGCGTGCGCATTATCGACGGTCCGCTTTCCGGGTTCATCGGTCTTGTCGAAAATATTTCCGACGACAAGACCAAAGTCAACGTTTCGGCTTCCCTGTTCGGGCGCGAAACGAAGGTCGAACTCAACAGCGATCAGGTCCGTCCTTTGGACGAGTGATCAAACCGTAAAAAAAAGAAAGCCGTCAGCCGCAAAGATATTAAGGCGGCAACGCAAAAAAGTGGGAGGGACGTTGGTCCCGAAAATCAAAATTCACCACATGGAGGTTTCATTTAACAATGGCAAAAAAAGTAGTAGGCTACATTAAACTGCAAATTCCCGCAGGCAAAGCCACACCTCAACCGCCGATCGGCCCCGCCCTCGGTCAGCACGGTGTAGCTATCCCTATGTTCACAAAAGAATTCAACGAGCGTACAAAAAATGACATCGGCCTTATCATCCCGGTCGTCATCACCGTTTACGCCGACAGAACTTTCAGCTTTATCACCAAAACTCCTCCCGCAGCAGTCCTTATCAAAAAGGCCTGCGGTATCGAGAAAGGCTCAGGCGTTCCCCAGTCCGACAAAGTTGCCAAGATCACCAAAGAGCAAGTCAGAAAGATCGCCGAAACCAAGATGCCCGACCTCAACGCCGCCAACGTCGAATCCGCGATGAGCATGATCGCCGGAACCGCACGCAGCATGGGCGTTGTAGTCGTAGATGACTAAGGAGGGCTTTTAAAATGAAAAGAGGAAAGAATTATAAGGCTGCCGCAGCCGCTATCGAAAAGGCAAAACTTTATGACAGCATCGAAGCTCTCGGATTGGTTTGCCAGAACTCCAAAGCAAAATTCGACGAAACCGTCGAAGTTCACGTTCGCCTGGGCGTCGACTCCAGACACGCTGACCAACAGGTCCGCGGCGC
>CAMZED010000061.1 GCA_947305675.1 uncultured Clostridia bacterium
AGAATATCTTAAACAAAGCGTTTATTCCGAAAAAGCGCTCGCTCCTTATTTCGACAAAGCCGCGTCTGCGAAAGCCTGTGCGGCTCAGGCGGCGGACCGTATTAACAACGTAATCCTTCCGCAGAAAGGGATCAATTCCGCCGACGCGAAGAAGATAATCGACGCGATAAACGCTTTTGCCGATTCCTGCACCGACAAAGCCGCGGATATGGAGCTTTATAAAGCCGCCGTGGAAGCCGTTGCCGCTTCGGGCGCGTCAGCCAAAGCAAAAGACGCGATCAAGCGCGATATCCTCATCGCGGCGAAGATATATAACATTGGCGCAAAGAATTTCGATCTGAGCGATCTGCCCGACACCCCGGTGGATGTCGATCCCGGCGACGAGAGCTCTTCGGCAGGCGTGTCCGACGAATCTTCGGCAGGCGTTTCCGAAAACGTATCCGAAAATACCGGTTCGGAAGTTGACGGAGAAAGCGCAGACAATAGCGGCAGTTTGCCCGGAACCGACGGATCCGAAGCCGAAAAACCCGCCGAAAGCCACGGAAAAACAGGGCTGATCGTTGCCATCGCCGCGGCGGCGACGGCAATAGCGGCGGTGGCGGCTTCGCTTATCTACCGCAAGAAAAAAATCAAAAAGATCAAAAAATAAAGCCAGGAGGAGGACGCCGAAATGCCAAAATACCAAACAAAACAGCGCAGAATACTTGTCGAATATCTTTCGGCGCACCACGATGATCTGCTTTCGGCGGAACAGATCGCCGATGATCTTGCCGGCGAGGGAATAAGCAAAAGCGCGGTTTACCGCAATCTTTCAGCTTTGGAATCGGAAGGCAGGCTGCGTCGGAGCGGAAAGCCCGGCGAACGAAGCGCCTATTACCAGTATTCCGACGCCGAGGAATGCCGCGAACGCCTGCACCTTTCCTGCCGCGAATGCGGAAAGACCTGCCACCTTGAGGACGAGACGGCGAAAAGGCTGGAACAAAGCCTGGCGGACGACGACGGATTTTTGCTCGACCGGTCCGAAACGGTGCTTTACGGCGTCTGCCGCGAATGTGCTTCCGCAAACAAAAAGAAAAACACAAAATAAAAAAACGCTTAAAAACGCTTCTGCCGCTCGGATATAATCCGGGCGGTTTTGTTTACGAAAATTTTAATTTATTTATTTTCGTTAAGAACTTTTTAAGTTCCGCGGTTAGAATAAAGTCAGAATCCCGGAAGGGACGGTAACAAATGGCCTTTTAAAAAGGAGGAATTCAGTTATGAAAAACAAACCAAAGATCATTGCTCTGATACTTGCGCTGGCGGTAACTTTATTGCTTTGCGCCTGTGGGGAAAGTTCAAGCTCCCCGAGCGAAAGCGAAGGATCGCATACTGCGGCGGAGGATTCCTCAGTTATACCTTCGGAAGAATCGGATGCAAACAGCGAAAACGAAGACTCTTTGCCGAGCGGCGGCAGCGAAGAATCCGCGGGGGCGGAAAGTGAAGACGTTTCGCAGCCGGACGATGAAAGCTCGCAGAGCGCGGAAGACACCGCAAGCGGACAGGACGACGTCGACGAACCCGAATCGCCGGTCACCGACGATACGGTCAACGCCGAAGAGACCGACGGGAGTTTTTCGATTTCGACATCTGACGGCAAGTATTCAAAATCCGGAAGCGTTTATACGTTGACTTCCGCCGGGACCTACACGCTGAAAGGTTCGCTTGACGGGCAGATCATAGTCGAAGCGGGCGAGGACGACGTAATTGAGATCGAGTTGGAAGGAGTAACGTTGAACTGCGGAGACGATTCGCCTATAAAGATCTTATCTGCTGATAAAGTAGAGTTATCGGCGAAAAGCGGCACCGAAAACGTGATAAACGACACGCGTTCGGCAAAAACATCCGATTCCGACGATCAGGGCGAAGGAGCGATATACGCACGCTGCGACCTGAAGATCAAAGGTACCGGAACGCTTGTTATAAACGCCGGTTACAACAACGGCATACACACCACAAAGGATCTTACCCTGCAAAAACTTTCGCTTAAAGTCACCGCTTATAACAACGCGTTGAAAGGCAATGATTCGCTGACGATAAAAAGCGGCACTGTGGTGGCGATATCCACCAACGGCGACGGTATAAAAACGCAGAACACCGATTCAGACAAAAGCGGCAACACGCGCGGCGACATTGTTCTTACCGGAGGCACGGTAACTGTTTACTCCGCGGGTGACGGGTTCCAGGCGGCGCACGATTTTGTGATGCAGGCCGACGAGGAGGGGAACACGCCGACGGTGACGGTTTATACCGGATCTTACAGCGGATATACCGCTTCCAACGCGTCTACGACGTCATATAAAGGCGTTAAAGTTCAGAACGAGCTGAACATTTCCGCCGGATCGATCGACATAAAAAGTTATGACGACGGTCTGCACGCCGATTACGGCACAACTTTTGAGACCGGTGAAAAAAGCGCCGGAACGATCAATATTTCGGGCGGCAGTATTACAATGACCGTCTATGCTCCCGCAACCAAGACCGGCGGCGGACGGATGGGTCCCGGCGGCTGGGGCGGACAGCAAAGTGTTTCGGGCGCGGACGCGATCCACGCCGACTATAAGCTGAACATCTCTGGCGGCACCGTCAACATCGACAGCGCATACGAAGGACTTGAAGCCAACCTTATCACCGTATCGGGCGGCAGCGTTTACGTCACCGCTTCCGACGACGGAGTAAACGCCTGCAGCGGAGTTACGACTCCGAAAATAACGGTTACCGGAGGATATCTTGACGTGACCGTTTCGCCGAACGGCGACACCGACGGGATCGATTCCAACGGGTCTTACGTTCAGACAGGCGGGGTCGTGATAACCCGCGGTCCCAACAGCGAAATGGCAGCGGCGATCGACGCCGACGGCAGCGTAAGCGTAAACGGCGGCACGCTTATCGTGCTCGGCTACGGCAGAGTAAGCACCGGAAGCGGCGTTAAATCCTATTCGCTCAGCCTTAATTCCCAGGGCAGTCACACAGTTAAGATCGACGGCACGTCCTACACCTTCAACAACGCAAATTCTTACGGCAGGACTTTGTGCTACAGCAGCGTATCGGTAAGCGCATAAGTAAAAAAGGCCGCCCGAAAGCGCGGCCAAACAAAAAAACAAGCTGAGAAAGAGGATCTTGTTTGATCCTTGATCTCAGCTTGTGTTTTTTATGGAGCGGCGGCTTTGCCGCAAACCGGATCGCCGCTGTGCGGCGTGATCCGGATCCGACCGCCGGCTCTTATTCGCTTATCTGTTGTATTTGGGACGAGCGACGTAGTGAGTATGGAGAAGTTCGTGCGCTTTGTGGCTGTTCGGTTCGCCGAGAAATTCTTTATAAAGCACTTTGAGCTCTTCGTTCTCGTGCGATTTACGTTTTGCTTTGCCGGCGTCTTCGCCGTAAAGGGCTTTGGCACGTTCGGCTTTAAGATCGACGTAAGAACGTGTCGTAGCGTCTACAATAGGAGTACCGCCGCCGGTAACGCATCCGCCGGGGCAACCCATAACCTCGATAAACTCATATTCTTTTTCGCCGTTCTTGACCATTTCGAGCAGTTCGGAAGCGTTCCCGGTGCCGTTGGCGACCGCCACGCGGACGATCTTGCCGCCGACGTCGACTTCGGCTTCTTTGATCCCTTTGGTTCCGCGCACGGCGTGGAATTCAACGTTTTCAAGCGTTTTGCCGGTGACAACTTCGTAAACGGTGCGGAGTGCGGCTTCCATAACGCCGCCGGTAGCGCCGAATATAACGCCGGCGCCGGTGGATTCGCCGAGTACGGAATCGAAATCTTCGTCGGGCAGACGTTTGAAATCGATACCAGCGTTCTTGATCATTCTTGCAAGTTCACGCACGGTAAGTACCGCGTCGACATCCTGCAGACCGTTGTTCGAGAGTTCTTCGCGTTTTGCTTCGAACTTCTTGGCGGTGCAGGGCATTACCGAAACGACGTAAATGTCTTTGGGATCGATGCCCGCTTTTTCGGCGTAGTAGCTCTTTATAACGGCGCCGAGCATCTCGTGCGGGGACTTGCAGGTCGAAAGGTTGGGAATGAATTCGGGATAGAATTCTTCGCAATATTTGATCCAGCCGGGCGAGCAGGAGGTTATCATCGGGAGCGCGCCCTCGCCTTTAAGACGTGAGATAAGCTCGGTGCCCTCTTCGAGTATGGTAAGGTCCGCGCCGAAATCGGTATCGAACACTTTGTCGAACCCCAAGCGGCGGAGCGAAGCGGCAAGTTTTCCGGTGACGGAAGTGCCGATAGGCATACCGAACTCCTCGCCCAGAGTCGCACGGACGGCGGGAGCCGGCTGAACGACGACGTGTTTTGTCGGGTCGGCAAGCGCGGCATAAACCTCGGCGGTGCTGTCTTTTTCGTGAAGAGCGCCGACCGGGCAGGCGAGAATGCACTGTCCGCAGTTGACGCAGGGGCTGTCGGCAAGGCTTTCGCCGTAGATGCAGCCGACGGTGGTGTTGAACCCGCGTTTTGAAACTCCGATGGCGCCGATCTTCTGAATATTGTTGCAGGCAGCGACGCAGCGGCGGCAGGAAATGCACTTGCTGTTGTCGCGCACGATCGAAGCGCTTATATCATCGAGTTTTGTTTTGGACTTTTCGCCGTCGTAAGGATATTCTCTTACGTTATATTCGCGGCAGAGCGCCTGAAGTTCGCAGTTTTCGCTGCGTACGCAGGAGGTGCATTCCCTGTTGTGGTTGGACAGCAGGAGTTCAAGGTTGATCCTTCTTGCATTGCGGAGTTTCTCGTTATTGGTGGAAACTTCCATCCCCTCGCCTACCGGCGAAACGCAAGCGGCCTGGAAGGAGCGCGCGCCTTTGATCTCTACAAGGCAGAGGCGGCAGGCGCCGATCTGGTTGATGTCTTTAAGATAGCAAAGCGTGGGAATGTTTATGTGAGCTTCTCTTGCGGCTTCGAGTATTGTGTAATCGGAGGGAACGGTGACTTTTATACCGTCGATCGTAAGGGTAACCATGTTCATATTCATCATCCTCCTTATTTCTTGGAAATAGCGCCGAACTTGCAGGTTTCAAGGCAGGTTCCGCATTTTATGCACTTATCCTGATCGATAACGAACGGGCTCTTGACCACGCCGCTGATGGCGTTTACCGGGCACTTGCGCGAGCAGAGCGAGCAGCCTTTGCACTTTTCGGGATCGATGACGTATCTTGCCAATGCTTTGCATTTGCCCGCGGGACAGCGTTTTTCTCTGATATGAGCCTCGTATTCATCGCGGAAATAGCGGATAGTGGAAAGGACGGGGTTGGGAGCCGTCTGGCCGAGTCCGCAAAGAGCGGTGGCTTTGATCGAATTGCCGAGTTCCTCGAGCTTTTCAATATCGCCTTCCTCTCCTTTGCCTTCGACGATGCGATTGAGTATATCGAGCATTCTTCTTGTACCGACGCGGCAGGGAGTGCACTTGCCGCAGGATTCGTCAACGGTGAATTCAAGGAAGAATTTGGCTATATCGACCATACAGTTGTCTTCGTCCATAACGATAAGACCGCCTGAACCCATCATCGATCCGATCGACATAAGCGATTCATAATCGACGGGGGTGTCGATAAGCGAAGCCGGGATGCATCCGCCGGAAGGACCGCCGGTCTGCGCTGCTTTGAACTTTTTGCCGTTGGGGATGCCGCCGCCGATCTCTTCGATAATGGTGCGAAGCGGAGTACCCATGGGGATCTCAACAAGGCCGGTGTGGTTGATCTTACCGCCGAGAGCAAATCCCTTGGTGCCTTTTGATTTCTCGGTACCCATCGAAGCGAACCATTCGGCGCCGTTGTTGATGATCTGGGCAACGTTGGCGAGCGTTTCGACGTTGTTGATGATGGTCGGCTGACCGAACAGACCCTTAACAGCCGGGAACGGAGGACGGGGTCTGGGTTCGCCGCGGTTGCCCTCGATGGAGGTGAGCAGAGCGGTTTCCTCGCCGCAGACGAACGCGCCGGAACCGAGGCGGATATTGATATCGAAATTGAATCCGGTATCGAAGATATTTTTGCCGAGCAAGCCGTATTCACGCGCCTGAGCGATAGCGATGCCGAGACGTTTTACGGCGATGGGATATTCGGCGCGGACGTATATAAATCCCTCGTCGGCGCCGATGGCGTAACCGGCGATCGCCATTGCTTCGAGCACAGCGTGGGGGTCGCCCTCGAGGACCGAACGGTCCATAAACGCGCCGGGGTCGCCCTCGTCGGCGTTACAAACGACGTATTTCTTATCCGAAACGCTGTTCTTCGCGAACTGCCATTTCCTTGCGGTGGGGAATCCCGCGCCGCCTCTTCCGCGCAAGCCGGAATCGCCAATGACCTTTATAACGTCGTCGGGAGTCATCTCGGTAAGCACTTTGCCGAGCGCCTTGTAGCCGTCGCGGCCGATGTATTCATCGATATTTTCGGGGTCGATAACGCCGCAGTTGCGAAGCGCTACGCGGTGCTGCTTTTTATAGAACCCGGTCTCGTTGAGCGAAACGGGTCCTTCGGCAACCTTTCCGCCGCCGATATCGTTATAAATAAGTCTGTCGACAAGACGGCCTTTCACGAGATGTTCCGAAACGATCTCGGGCACGTCCTCAACGGTGACGCGGCTGTAAAAACTGCCTTCGGGATAAACTATCATTATGGGACCGAGCGCGCAAAGCCCGAAGCAGCCCGTCTGAACGACTTTTACTTCCTCGGTAAGGCCGGCGGCGTCGATCTCTTTCTGCAGTGCTTCGCGGATCTTGGCGCTGCCCGACGAGGTGCATCCGGTGCCGCCGCAGACAAGTACATGTGAACGATACATATTGTTTTGACCTTGATCTTTCCTTTAAGAGAAAAGATACTTCCTTTCTTGTAATTGTGGTTCGATCAGGCGATCACATATTGCCGATCGTGTAGTCATAAAGCGGAACGCCGTTTTTAAGGTGCGAGTCGACGACCTGTTTCATCTTTTCGGGCGTCATTTTGACATACGTGAACTTCTCGTCGCCTTTGAAAACTTCGACGATAGGCTCGTACTGGCATATGCCGATGCAGCCGGTTTGAGAAACGTGAACGGTTTCCTCCAGATTCTGTGCAGAAACCTCGGAAAGAAGAGCGCTCATGACGGGGCGGGCGCCGGCGGCGATACCGCAGGTAGCCATACCGACCACAACGCGGTAGGTGTTGCCGTCTTCGCGGACAGCCACTTTGGCTTTCATCTTTTCTCTGATCTCGTTAAGTTCTGCTAAGCTTTTCATACCGAATTCCTTTCATTCTTTTGATGTATTTTAATTTTTTATTTTCAAAAAAGTATATTCAAACTCAATCTTTCAGCGTGTTTTCGCCTTCCTCGGCGTATTCCCTTATAAATTCGAGCACCGCCGGTTCCGAAAGCGGTATATCCCGTCCGAGTTCGGCGCGGAATTCGTCGGTATCCAGGCGAAACTCCCTGCCGTCTTTTGCGTGGCGGTAAATATACCGCGGCGCGAACGGGGCGTTCTGGATCAACAGCACCAGAGTCGAAACGATATCGCCCAAAGGCAGGCAATCGATATGGTCGGTGCGGAACGTTGCGGTGACGGTGGTCCCGTGGTCGGGATAACTGCCCGCGTCGCGCGAGACGACCGATATGTTCCCGCCGGTGGATTCCGCCGCCATTTTAAGAAGCGGAAGCCCCAAACCGACCTTTCTTGTCGTGCGGGTGGTGGTGAACGGGTCCAGGACAGATTCGACGAATTCGGGAGTCATTCCCCTGCCGTCGTCGGTTATGCGGAAAGTGAGCAAAGGACCCTGCTCGATTATTTCAACTGTGATGACCGTTGCGCCCGCTTTGACCGAATTCTGAGCTATATCGAGGATGTTAAGCGAGAGTTCCTTCAATTTGATTTCCTCCGTGCGAGCCGCTGTAAAAGGCTCATCCTGAGCATGGCGGACGAATATGGTTCATCCTCGAGCGGAAGCGAAAATTCGGCGTCGCGGATCTGGTCGAGATAATGGGCGTCGGAGCTGCAAACGCAGTTGAGCGACCTGAGCAGAGGAAAGCGTTCCTCATATTCGGAGCGATTTGCCATATCGTGCAGTTCATAAGCCGTGAATTCCACGTCCGGCGGAAAATCGCCGAGTATGAACGGCAGCCCGCCCGAAGGACGGTCGATATGCGCGGGATAACAGATCCCGCCCTGCCTTTTTACAAGCGAGGGTACCTCGGAAAGCGGGATATCGGTCGCCGCCGGGAGAAACCACGGGTCGCTCCCGATGATATTATCCTCGTCATCCATAATAAACTGATCGCCGAATATTTTGGAGTTATTTTCTATTTTCATACGGCGCGGCTGCACCGCGGAGTCGAAATCGAGAGCCGATTCGAGCGTCGGGAACAGGCAAACGACGTGTATTTCCTCGGCGGTGGTGAGTTCCATCCCACCGACGGGGACTACACCGTAGCGCTTGCAGGCGGTGAAGAACGCCGGACAGTTTTTTGCGGTGTTGTGATCGGTCAGTGCAAGGATCTTTATCCCGGCGAGCGCCGCCATCCCGGCGATGTTGTTCGGAGTCATCATATTATCGCCGCAGGGTGAAAGCGCCGAATGCGTGTGGAGATCGTAGAAATAATCGTTCATTTCAAAGCTTCCCCGATCAGATTGCAAAGCTCGAATGCCTGAAGCGGAGAACTCAGAACGTTTATTTCCTT
>CAMZED010000062.1 GCA_947305675.1 uncultured Clostridia bacterium
TTCAGGCAAAAAACGGGCAAAAACAGGCATTTTCGGGCTCCAATGCGGTCAACCGGCTGCGGCGGAGCCCGTTTTTTGTTATCAGGCGCAAAAACCACCCGAAAGCGCCGGTGTACTTTTTGCGTTTCTTTGCTCCGCAAAGAGATAACAAAAAAGTCGAATGTGGGTGATTGGAACCATAAACAGCGCCGAAAACAGATCGAAAGTGACAATTTTGTCCCGTTCAAAATCTTGATTTATTCATATTAATGTAATATAATAATTCTGTATATTTCGAGTTCGAAGGAAAGGGATACCATATGGCAGAAAACAGCACAAAGATTAAGCTGCTGATTGAGAATATCTTCTTATCACATCTAAATTGTACTATTAAACAAGAAAAAACCGTTGTTCGCGTGTAAACGGAATGACAAGGAAGCGGAAAACAGTATGAAAAGAATATTGGTTGTTGTCGTTAACGTAATCATCATGATTGCGATGCTGATCTTCGTGGTTCTGTATTCGAATTTTGAGAACAGCAACGCGACGCAGATACAGATCGAGCATTTTGAAAACACCACGATCACGATGAAACACGTTACCGAGAATTATCTCGAAGGCGAGCAGCGCATCTGCGACGTGTGGGCACGCTATATCAACAGCAAGGATATGACGATCGAAGAGGCGGTCTCCTTTATCCGCATCTCCCACGTGCTGCCGAACGCCTCCGCCCACATCGTGTTTGCCGACACGCTCTCGGGGCTTTCCACCAAATCGCGGCAGGACTCCCCCGACAACTTCGCCGTCACTTACGAGCGCATGGAGTTTTTAAACGATGTGAACTGGATCGGCGAGATCGGAAACTCGATCAACGTCACCCGTGCGTACACGAACCCGGTCAACGGGGAACAGTCGATCGCGTTCTGCAATACTGTGACGGTCCACGATCCCGATACGGGCACGCTACGGGACGCTATTCTGCTTCGCGTGCTTCCGATCGCGGAACTCGAAGAAAAATGGATCTTCCCGAAAGAGGAGTTCGCGAACGCGGAACTATCCATGATCGACGCGGACGGCGACTACATCATCAAGGGACATTCCTACAAAAACTCCAATCTCTTCGAGTTTTACCGCTCGTATAACGTCGTGGATACCGCCAAGGCGGAGGAACTCTTCGGGGAGATCACGTCGACGACCGGCTCGACCACCATGCTGAACTCCCGTGGGGAGGAATGCATTCTTGCCTTTACCCCCATCGCCGCGACCGAGGGATGGACGCTGCTCTCCTTTATGCCGATGAAGGATTTGAGCGTGGATACCGAAAACTGGCTTCTGATCGGGGTCGTTTCGGCGGGGCTCGTGATCCTGTTCGTTTTCGACTTGGCGGTGATGCTTCTCTTCAACAAGAAACTCCAGTCGGCGGCGAAAGAAGCGGCGGCGGCAAGCCGCGCGAAAACCGACTTCCTTTCCACGATGTCGCACGATATCCGTACGCCGATGAACGCGATCATCGGGCTTACGACCATCGCGGAAAAGAACATCGAAGACACGAAATCGGTGCAGGAAAACCTGCGCAAGATCACGCTTGCAAGCAATCATCTGCTTACCCTGATCAACGATATTCTCGATATTTCCAAGGTCGAGAGCGGAAAACTGAACTTCTGCCCGCAGACCTTCTCGATCGTCGAGACGGCGGAGAATCTCGTGAACCTGTCTCAGCCGATGATTAAAGAGAAGAACATCGAGTTCAGTTTCCGGGTCGGGAAGATCGACGTGGAGTATATCTACGCCGACCAGCTCCGCCTGAACCAGATCTATATCAATATTCTGTCGAACGCCATCAAGTACACCGAGCCCGGCGGCAGCGTCCGGGTGGATATGCGCGAGGAAGCCAGCGCCAAACCCGGCTGCGTCCGCCTGATCTACGTTGTGGCAGATACCGGGATCGGGATGTCGCCCGAGTATATGGCGACGCTGTATCAGCCCTTCTCGCGCCAGACCGACAGCCGCGTGAACCGCATTCAGGGGACGGGTCTCGGTCTTGCGATCACGAAACAGATGGTCGACCTGCTCGGCGGGATCATCGATTGTGAGAGCGAACAGGGCAAAGGAACGACCTTTACCGTTACGCTCGATCTTCCGATCGCGGATCGGCAGCGGGACGATATGAAACTCGAGCCGATGGACGTCCTTGTCGTCGACGACGACGAGATCTTCCTCGAAACCGCGGTCGACACGTTGGATTCGCTCGGCGTCGAGGCAGACCGCGCGAGCAGCGGGCCCGAAGCGATCGGTATGATCCGCCGCCGCCACGAGGCGGGACGCGATTACCGCATCGTGATCCTCGACTGGAAGATGCCCGAGGTCGACGGCGTCGAAACCATCCGCCGCATCCGCGAGGAGGCGGACAAGGACCTTCCCATTCTCCTGATCTCCGCCTACGATTGGTCGGATATCGAAGATCAGGCGAAGGAAGCCGGGGCGAACGGATTCGTCAGCAAGCCGCTGTTCCGCTCCACGCTTTACGATAAGATCAACGAGATCCTCGGTACCGTGGCGAACTCCGTCGAGCCCGAGAACGATTATTCCGACATTGCCGGAATGAATATCCTCGTGGCGGAGGACAACGACATCAACTGGGAGATCATTTCCACCCTACTCGGTATGTACGGGATCACGGCCGAGCGCGCCGAAAATGGGCGTATCTGCGTGGAAAAACTGAGTGCGGCGGCAAAAGACAGCTTTGATCTTGTCTTTATGGATATCCAGATGCCGGAGATGAACGGGCTTGACGCCACGAGGGCCATCCGCGTCCTCGACGATCCGTGGGCGTCTTCGGTCCCGATCATCGCCATGACGGCGGACGCTTTCTCCGAAAACATCACGGAATGTCTTAATGCCGGAATGAACGGACACATCGCAAAACCCATCGACATCAAACTCGTTATCAAAGAGATCCGCAGGATCAAGGAGGATACGAAAAAATGAAAAAACTGCTCATTACCCTTTTGCTCGTCCTCGCGCTTTTGACGCTGCTTGCCGCGTGCGGCCAGAACAAGGACGACGCCGACGCCCCGTTCGAGCCCGCGCTCGACACCGAAACCGGCTGCAATATCACGGTGGTCGGGAGCTACGACAACTTCGAGGCGCTGGAGGCGGAGTTCGACCGCTTCAACGAGTTCTATCCGAACGTGCGTCTTCGCTACGTGAAGCTCGACGACTACAGCAACACGCTCGCGAACGCCCTCGACGGCAACGACAAACCCAACATCTTCTTCTCGAACGCCGGGATGATCGGGAACCCGAGTTACGACGCGGTGTTCGCCCACACGGAGGATTTTTCGGACCCCGCCCTGAAACTGGGACTCGGTTGCATCCGTCCGGGTCTTATCAACCACGACGCGGACGGGCGCGTGCTGATGGTGCCGGTTTTCTCCCGCACCTACGGTATGCTCGTCAACTACGACCTGTTTGAAAAGGAAGGGCTCTCGGTCCCGACCACGTGGGAAGAGCTGCTTTCGGTCTGTCAGGCGTTCAAGGATAAGGGCTACGCCAGCCCCATGATGGGCTACAGCCAGAAATCGTCGAGCTGCCTGATGTACACGGTCGCCTATCCGATGTTTGCCGCCGCACTCGCCGACAATCCCGACGCGCTCGAGATGGCGAACGCGATGAACCCCGCGGCAGGGGAATATATGCGCGGTGCGCTCGAAGCGGTGAAACAGCTGATCGATACCGGCTGCGTCGATCTGACCGCATGCGACGAGATCGAGGACAACTATACGAAGGTGATCCTACGCTTCTTCGAGGGCGACGTCCCGATGATGATCTGCGCCGGCGACACCGTTTCCGGCACCAAGAAACGCGAGAGCCAGTCCGAGGCGTTCAAGAACGCGCCGTTTACCTACGCGTTCGCGCCCATCCCCGCGACGGCGGACGGCGGGTATTTCATCGACAGCCCGTCGGTCGAGTTCTCGGTCAACAAGGACTGCGACAACCTGGAAATGACGAACGAGTTTATGCGGTTCCTGATCTCGAAGAAGGAACTGAACCAGATGGCGTCGGTGAAGCGCCTCGTGACCCCGACGGCGGACCTGTCCTTCGACACGGTGTACGCCCCGTTCGGCAAGGTTCCGGCAAGCCGCACCATCTCCCCCGAAGTGATCGGGATCACCGATCCGCTTACGGTTCAGATCCGTATCGCGGCGTTCAAGGTCGGTAAAGGCGAGTTGACCGTCGACCAAGCCGTCGCACAGTACGGAACGCTAGAATAAAACCGCCGGCGTCGCCGGATCTGTGAAATGACAAGGAGAATCGACACATGAACGTCACGATCCCGATAAACGAAATGCAAAAAAAGCCCGGAGCCGAACGAAAACGGAAAATACTGATCGTCGAGGACGAGTTCGTCAACCGCGAGATCCTGATCGCCATCCTGGATGCGGAGTACGAGATCATCGCGGTCGGGTCGGGCACGGAAGCCGAGGCGTCGCTTCTTTCGCTGTCGCGGGAGATCAGCCTCGTTCTGCTTGATTTGAACCTGCCCGACCGGCACGGTCTCGACATCCTCCGCGAAATGAAGGAGAATCCGCTGACGGCGAAGATCCCCGTGATCGTTCTAACGTCCGATAAGGAAGCCGAGGTCGAGAGCCTCAACATCGGCGCGATCGACTTCATTCCGAAGCCGTATCCCATTCCGAAGGTCGTGCAGGCGCGCGTCAAGCGCACCATCGAACTCTCGGAGGACCGCGACCTGATCCGCGAGACCGAGTGCGACCATCTGACTGGGCTTTATACTCGGGAGTACTTCTACCGTTACGCGGAGCAGTACGACGTCTTTCATCCCGACGTTCCGACCGACGCGCTGGTCCTTGACGTCAATCGCTTCCAGATGATCAACGAACGTTTCGGCAAACAGTACGCCGATCAGGTACTGATCCGGATCGGGCAGGCGATCGTCGCGTCGGTCGGGGAGGCGGGCGGGATCGCCTGCCGCCGCAGTGCCGACACCTTCCTCGTCTACTGTCCGCACCTCACCGATTACCACGCGTTTCTCGACGCGATCATCGCCGCCGCGTGCGGGGATGATAAGGGAAGGATCCGCATTCGCCTCGGCGTCTCGGCGGAGACCGAAAAGACGGTGGAGATGCAGACGCGTTTCGACCGTGCGAAGATCGCCGCCGACACCGTCCGCGGGAGCTTTACCGACTGCATCGCGTTCTACGACAACGCCATGCACGAAAAAGAAATCTACGACGAACGTCTGCTCGACGAGTTCCCGCGCGCGATCGCCGAAAAGCAGTTCGCGGTCTATTTCCAGCCGAAGTTCGACGTCCGCCCCGACACCCCGGTTCTTTGCGGCTCGGAGGCGCTGGTGCGCTGGATCCATCCCGAACTCGGTATGATCTCGCCCGGCGTATTCATCCCGCTATTTGAAAATAAAGGCTTGATCCGTATGCTCGACCGCTACGTCTGGCGGGAGACGGTCTCGCAGATCGCCGCGTGGAAGAAGCAGTTCGGCAGAACCGTTCCCGTGTCGGTCAACGTTTCGCGGATCGATATGCTGGACCCCGATCTTGTCGAAACGCTCCGCGACCTCGTTATAAACGGCGGGCTCGACTTTTCCGACCTGCACCTTGAGATCACCGAATCCGCCTACACCGAGAACGCACGGCAGATCATCGATACGGTGAATCAGTTGCAGAAGATCGGATTCGTGATCGAAATGGACGATTTCGGTTCGGGGTATTCCTCCCTGAATATGATCGCCACCCTGCCGATAGACGTTCTGAAACTCGATATGGTATTCATTCGGAGCGTGTTCCGGGAGAACGGGAACCTTAGAATGCTGAAAGTGATCGTCGAGATCGCCGAAACCCTGTCGGTTCCGATGATCGCGGAGGGCGTCGAGACCGCGGAACAGTTAAACACCCTGCGTGAAATGGGATGCGATATGGTACAGGGGTACTATTTTTCCGCGCCGAAACCGGCGGCGGACTTTGAAAAATTCATTCGCGAATGGCTCCAGATAAAAGAGCCGAAGAGCGTTTTAAAGGAGGTGGAAGTATGCTGACGCTTGAAAAACTCCGCGCGTTCGGCGCAAACGTTGACGAGGGGATGCAGCGCTGCATCAACAACGAGTCGTTTTACCTGATGCTGACGGAAAAGGCGATCCGCGATCCGGGGTTCGAAAAACTGTTGGAGGCGGCGGAAAACGGGGACCTCGACCGGGGGTTTGAGCTTTCCCACGCCTTGAAAGGCGTGACCGCGAACCTCGCCCTGACCCCGCTGTTCGCCCCGATCGCCGAACTCACCGAACTTTTCCGTAACAAGGCGGACGCCGATTACGTTTCGCTGGTTAAGGCGATCCTTGCAAAACGCGACGAACTGACCGCTTCGGCAGGATAAAACAAACCGCAATCTGTTATACAGTCTTTGAGAGGCACGGCGTATGATCCGAACCAGACTTCTTTCCGTTCTGTCCGTCCTTCTTTTGTTTGGTTTGTCCCTGATATCCTGTCAGGTGACCCGAAGTGCGACGGGCACGACCGGATCGCCGATGGTGACCCCCGCCTCCTCCTCACCAAGCCGACCGCAGGTTGGTATCTGTCGCCCGACGGAAGCGCCATCCTCTACCGCCCCAAAACCGAGCCGGAAAGATTAACGTCCCAAACAATGCCGTGGTTACGGGCAATTATTCGTTTTAACCGACCCCCGGTAGGTTTTAACCATCTCAAGGCAATTTTAACCACCCCGGGGTAAGAGGTGAGTAAGCTCTGTTAAAATATTCTACTCAACACATAAAGAAACGGTTATTTTGATAGAATGACCGTTTCTTTTATTTTATCTCAAAACGGCTTGAAATAAGGGCATTTCGCCGTTTTTAGCATTTCAAAAGGCAGTCATCACAGACCGGATTTCGTCTGCGGTGGCTGCCTTTTTCATTTTTCTGTTCGCACCGATTAAGTAATCGTACTTCATTGAGGTTCTTCACTCTGAATTCGGAGTTAAATCGGATATTATTGGGATAATACTGTCGTATTCTCTCTAATTTCGAATTCTACAGAGTTTTTCTCAAATCAGAAAAAGACCCTGTTATCACAAGGTCTTTGATGGATTGTAAAGCTGCTCCTTACTCATCACTTCGGGATACTTTTTGAACTCTTTCGGATCGTATTGCATAGTGTGACCGCCTTTCGTGTTTTTCCTTATTGTATAAGGCTCGGCGGCTCTTTGCAAATGTGCGATTCATCTTGAAAAATTCACACATTTATGTTATTATAAGCGTGGAAGTTTATGGATACGCAAATAAAGAATCGGTTATCCCGACAAACCGGGATTTGGAGAGTACAAGCCGTGGCAAAAGAATCTAAGAAAAAGAAGAAAGATAAACAGATCAGACTTCCCGCTGAATACGCGGAAGGTGCGCTTCATTTCAAAACGGGACTGGGCTGGAAGGCATGCCATGACAGCGAAAGAGAGTTATATACCGCCGAAACGTTTCTTGCGGGTTACTACGATCTCTATGAGATAAACGAAGAGATATTCGGAAAACTGAAGGCGAAAGGCATGGAGCAAAGAGAAGCCCATGAGCTGATCAACACCGGCAGACATCTTTATAAAAGCGTCAGCGACCGGAACAGTTCATACGATATCGCGCTTGATGAAAACTACGCCTCGCTCTGTCCGTGGGCAGAGGTACAGAACACCGGCGAGCTGTGGGATAAGGAACTGACCGATCTGGCGGTGGCCGTCTTTGATTCCGAAAAGCAGAACCGAAAGAAAAGGCCGGAAGAACTGAATAACCGTTAATGAAAGATCAAGACAAACTGGGATTTGCGGAGAGGAGCGGTATGCCCATGGCGGTAAAATGGGTTTTCTTTGACATCGGCTCAACGCTGATTGACGAAACCGAAGCCGATCTGCATCGTATACATGACATGATTGCCAGAACCGACATTACGGAAAATGCATATTGCGAGAAACGTTTTGAAATGATCCGTAAAGGTATCGGGGGAGATCAGGGAGCGATCGAGTTTTTCGGTCTGACAAAAACGCCTTGGCATAGCGAAGATGAAAAGCCGTATGAAGACGCTATCCCTACGTTAGCCGAGTTGAAGCGCCGCAAAATCAAACTCGGCATAATTGCAAATCAACCGCCGGGAACCGCCCAACGCCTCGAAAAATGGCATATGATCGAGTTTTTTGACGTCATTGCCGCCTCGGCGGAATTAGGGATATCAAAACCCGATCCTGCGATCTTCGATAACGATATAGCACCGGCAAATCGAATGGGAATACACTCTGTTCGTCTGCTTCGCGGGCTCGGCGCTTTTCATGAACCGCAATCATCAGCCGAAGTGCCGGAATACACGATCCAGATGCTTTCGGAACTTTTGGATTTGATTTGACAAATTCCGGTTTGTCGAGATCTTTTGATCCCTTCAAAAACGCGTTTTACGGGCCATTCCGGCTCGGATGGGCAACTTTCCATCCCGATCGATTTGAAGGGCACACAGGCGATTTTACGCGCCAAAACCCCGGTTGTATCTGACGAAAAAACGTCCCTGCACGGA
>CAMZED010000063.1 GCA_947305675.1 uncultured Clostridia bacterium
TTTTGCAAGGATTTTTAGAGGAAGAGGCAGAATAGTAGAAATGTTTTATCAAGTACTTAAAAAACGGCTTTGATCATCGTTTCCACCTATTTAAATAATTTTTCCGTCGGAAATGGTTATCACCCGGTCGCAGTTTGCGGCGATGGCGCTGTCGTGAGTGACTATTACGATCGTTTTTCCGCTTTCGTGCAGTTTGCAAAACAGGCGCATTATGTCGGAAGCGGTCGCCGAATCGAGATTTCCGGTCGGCTCGTCGGCAAGTATAAGCGGCGCGTCGTTCACCAAAGCACGCGCAAGCGCAACGCGCTGGCGCTGCCCGCCCGACATATTCTCGACCTTTTTGTAAGCCTGGTCTTCGATACCAAGCTTTTTAAGCGCTTCGAGCGCTTTTTTGTTCATTTCAAAAAACGGGGTTTTGTTGAAAAGCATCGGCGCTTTTACGTTATAAATCGCGGTGCGGTGGTTTATAAGCGAGAAATCCTGCATTACGAACCCGATCGAGCCGTTGCGCAGTTTTGCCGCGGACGCGGCGCTTAAATGCGAAACCTCTTTGCCGGCAAGATAATAACTGCCGCCGTCGGAGTTTTCCAACAAACCGATTATATGCAGAAGCGTCGATTTTCCCGATCCGCTTCTTCCGCAAACGGCGACCATTTCACCTTCCCCGACGCAAAGATCCACCCCGCGAAGGGCATAAAAATCTTTGCCGCCGACGGCGTATTTCTTTGAAACGTTTTCGAGCCGGATCATAAATTCCTCCTGTATATTTCCAAAGGAGAGCTTTTGGCATAGAACGCGAACGGCGTAATGAAAAGTATCGACGCAACGAACACCGTGTATATCGCAACCGGAACAACGCAGTTTACGCCTATGATCGCCGTCGCCTTGCCCGCCGTATAATAAATCGTCGGCGCAGCCAAAACGCAGACAAGATTAAAAACGAGCGGGATCACCGAAAGCAAAACCAGTGGCGCGGCTGAGATCGAAACGGCTTTTGCGCGGGTACATCCGATGATGTAATATTTTGAATATTCGTTCATTCCCCGCTTTATGACGACAATGCTTATGCATATCACCGTCAGCGTGGCGACCGCGGTAAGAAAAAGCGGAAGCGGAAGCGCCCGGGACAACCAGTCGCGGACGTTTTCATTTGAGTTTTCGATAAGCTCGGCATACCGGGTAAAACTGCCGTTTTCCGAAAGAAACTCCTCGAGCGCGGCGATATCTTCTTCGCCCGCGTTTTTGTCAAACACGACGTAATAGTTAGAAAACTGCAAATCGGGCTGCTCTTTCGAGGTAACAAACGCGACCGCGCCGGAAGCCGGCGAAAAGAGATAAGAGCAGTCGGTTTTTCCGCCGTAGGAGTTAAACCGCGGAACGATAAGTTTTTCCGGGTCGATCACGCCGACGACAGTCGCTTCTTCGCCGGGCGAAAGCGTGATCCGCTCACCCGGTTTGCAATTTATTCCGGAAACCACCGCCTCGGTGGATTCCGCCGACGGCGAAAGCCAACGCCCCTCGGCGATCACCGGAGTGAACGAGCGCAGCAATTCCCTGCCCGTGCGATAAACGTGTACCTCGGCTCCGTCGACGACGGCGTAATGACTTTCGGCGTTGCCAAAGATACTTGCGCAAGCCTTGTGGGATAAGATCGGTTTGTAAGCGGCATCTTCGGTAAAATATTTGAATTTCTCGGCTTCCGGAGCAAAATACACCCCGTTCGGATCGAAGCCGGCGGCAACGGTATCCCGCGCGTAAGACTGGAATTTATATCTGCCGTAAAAGCCGACTATCAAGTATGAAGCGACGGTAAGCAAAGCGATCGCAATCATCACAGGGATAAAATTGTTTTTCAGGAACGATCTCCAAAGCAAAAGCGTTTTCACGGATGATCACCTCATTTCGACGTATTGCGATAATTTGCAAGCGAGGTATCGGAAGTTTTTATATAAACGAATGCAAAAACAAAGCAATACATTGAAAAAAGCGTTATAAGAAAGATCGCGAAATAATCGCCGAATCCGTAACTAAAACCTTCGTCGACGTTAAGTTTGCTGAACAGCGGAGCGTAAAGAAGCGCATGTATCACCTGAGCGACGGCGCTCAATACCGCAAGTATAACGAACATCATTCCGCCGACAACGGCGACAATGCGGCGTTTGGAAGCCCCGAGGATCGCATAGACGTTAAGCTCGTGGGCGATTTCGGAATAGACCGAGACCATAAGATAAAGGAACGCCAGCACGCAAAGCAGATATATAAGAAGCATTGTCAGCGCCAACGCCGCGTCGGTACCGAAGAATCCCTGTTCCGAATCATTTGTCTGCCTGATCAGTCCGTACATATACGTGAACATAAGCGAATCGGTTATTATCCCGACGCAGATAACGGCGAACAGGAACACGCTGCGCGTTACAAACGCCTTTACTCCGGCGAAAATAAGATACAAAGTCTTCATCGCTTACACCGCTTAATCCCAAAAGCTGTTGTTCCGGCGTTTTACGATATGGTTTTCGGGTTCGTCAAAATGCTTGCCGCAGCGTTCCTCGATGGCGCGGATCTCGGGATGCTCCCAAAGAAGCCTGAACGTCCCGTCGGGATCGACGTAATAATAACGCACGCAATATCTTTCGATAAGCCCCGGGTTATCATCGAGTTCAGCGGGATTTTCGGGAAGCGAACCGAGCGAGAAGTTTCTTTCAAAATTATAATCCACGGCTTCGCCTTGCGCAAATATCCGGTCGAACCTGCTGCAGGAATTATAAACGTAACGGTAATAAAACCCGCAGCGCAGTTCCCCGTCGACCAGAACGTCGTCCGAAAAATCGCCGTGCATCGTTCCGCTCGCGCCGGTGAAAAAGCGCATACTGAGTTTCCCGTCCGATTCGAACGGTTCGGGGGATTTGTACATATCGCTTAAAGAAGTCCTTATCGGAATCAAAAGAAACAACGCCGCGGCGATGACCGCGACAGCAGCCGTGGCGGATATCGCCACCCTCTTTTTCTTTTTCTTTGCAATAATGGCTTCACGTGACGGTCCGATATCCATTTTTGTCCGATACTCCTTTTATTTATATTCAAAATTATATTCAAAATCGCCGATCCTTTCGGTTATTGAGTCCACGTCGGGATGCTCCCAAATCAAAGTGCGGTGCCCGTCGGGATCGCGGTAAAACACCCTGAGTATGCACGGCAGTCCGGAACCGTCGCCGTCCAAAGCGGAGCCTTTTCCGCGGTATTCGCGATAGTCGCTATCGAGTTTGAAATATTTGTCGTGCAAAAGCGATTTATCGAAACAAATATAAAATCTGCTTGCGGTGACCGAAATATCATAATACCGGTATTCGACGTTATTTTCGGGATCGATCAAAACCTCACGCGAGATCCCTCCGTTAAAGCCGATCTTTCC
Source organism: uncultured Clostridia bacterium (assembly GCA_947305675.1). GTDB lineage: Bacteria > Bacillota > Clostridia > Oscillospirales > CAG-382 > Coliplasma. Next base: position 3,410 of record CAMZED010000063.1, read on the forward strand.
GCCGGAAGTCAGGCAGAAAGCGAACTCGGTGATACCGTCGCGCTCGGTGACGACGGCGTCGTCAAACATATCGGAATAATAAACGTCTTTGGGAATAAAAAGCCAGATCGAAAGACAGATAAAAACGCCGATCGCCGCTGTGACAAAGTATATCAGCCTGTAATCGCTGTTGGTCCGGCGGTCGCGTTCGATGCGGGAGAATCCGCCTCCGCCGCGTTCGATCTCTTCCATCCGCGCCAAAATCCCGTCCGCGTCGATGCCGTCGTAATCCGCGCCGCTTTCAAAGATCGTTTTTGATACTTCAAGCGCGCCTTCAATGCGTTTCTTTTCCGATTCGAGTATTTCGATATTGCCGTTGATGACTTCGCAAAGGCGCTTTTCGCCTTTTTGGAGCGCGGCGATATCGTCGATGGAGATCCCGAGCTTACGCATTATAACGATCTTTTTAAGCAATTCGACGTCGGATAAGTCATAATCGCGGTAGTTGTTGTCTTTCCGCGCGGGGGAAAGCAAGCCCTGCTTTTCATAAAACCTTATGTTCGCGCGCGAAAGACCGGTGATTTGTTCGAGCTCTTTTACGTTCATTTTCTCCTGCTCCGATGATATGATAAACCGTAAACACGCTTTACAGTCAAGTGTTTTTTGAAAAAAAGAGGTAGCGGATCGGTAGAGTTGCCAAAAATAAGCAAGTCCGGTGACGTTGTCGCCGGGCTTGCATTGAATGTTTTGAATTATCAGCCGAGGACGATCTCTTTTCCCTGCTCGGAGGAATCGTACATTGCCTGCATCATCGTGGCGGTGATGATCGCTTTGTCGATATGGGAAGGGAGTTTTTCGCCCGTCTTTATGCAGCGGATGAACGAATCGATCTCGTTCTGGAAATGAGCGTTGGGGGTGAACTTGGGTTTAAGGCTGACAAGACCGCCGCAAGCGGTGGTATAAACGGTGAAATCGGAACCGTATTGGAGCCTTGCGCCGGCTTTGGTGCCGAGGAAATCGATATATGTTTCGGAAACGCCGATATTCTGCGCCCAGGCGCCGTTGAAGGTGATGGTCGGTCCGGCGGTGCGAACGAAGCCGGTGACGAAGTCGTCGACGTCGTAAACGCCGTTGAGGTCCTTGGTGTTCTCGGACCACATGCTCTCATAGACGTAGTTCTTCATGTCCACGCCGAGTTTGGAGAACGCTTTGGCGGAGACGGTCATGGGTTTGGGATCGTCCATGCAGTACATAACGATATCGAGATAGTGAACGCCCCAGTCGATAAGCACGCCGCCGCCGGCGATGGATTTATCGGTGAATGCGCCGCCGAGTCCGGGGATGGAGCGCTGAGCGCGGAAGGAAACGTAGATATGATAGATCTCGCCGAGTTCGCCGGACTGGATCATATCGCGCAGTTTGTTAACGCCGGCGTTAAAACGGTTGACGACGCCGATGTTAAGAACTTTTCCGGTCTCGTGCTGAACTTTTTGCATCTCGAGCGCTTCGGAAAGAGTGCGCGCCGCGGGTTTTTCGCAAAGGACGTTCTTGCCCGCTTTTAAGAAATCGATGCTGATGGTAGAGTGCATCTTGTTGGGGGTACAAACCGAAACCGCTTCGATCTCGGGGTCGCCGAGTATATCGTGATAATCGACAACGGCTTTGCCGCAGCCGTATTTTTCAACAGCGGCAGCAGCCTTTTCGGGGATGATGTCGCAGAAATATTTTATCTCGACATCGGGATTATTAAGGTAAGCGGGAATGTGCGCGTTGTTGGCGATAGTACCGCAACCGATTATCGCCACTTTGATTTTAGACATAATTGACCTCCGCCATTATTTTTTATTAGGCAGGTATATTCTATCACAACGCGAAGTGTTTTTCAACAGTTTTTGTCCACAATTAGGTAAAAACACTTGACATTGCAATAAAATTGTTTTATACTTACCGCATAAAAGCATTGAAGGGGAAAAAGCCTTTGCAATCGCGCGTTTCAGAGAACTGCTGGTTGGTGTGAAGCAGTATGCGCCGCCAAGGTGATCTCACCCCGGAGCTGCCGTTCCGAGGATTTTTTTCATTAGGTTCGGTCGGGTTTCTCACCGTTATCATGGGAACGCGCTGTTGGGCGCGTCGAAAAATATGATAATAAGGAAACACCCGTTTTTGCTCTGTCCGATGATGCTTTTCGGACAGTTTTTTCGTTTTCGGGGCGAGACAGTCCCGATCAAAAGGATTAAAAAGGGGTAAACGCGAATGAAACTTTCTTTTTCAACGCTGGCTTGTCCGGAATACGGATTCGCCGATATCTATGCGATGGCTTCGGACCTTGGGTTCGACGGGATCGAAGTCCGAGGACTCGGACGCGATATTTTCGATTCGGGGCGGAATATGCCTTTTGCTGTCAACAATCTGGCGGCGACGGTTAAAAAGCTGAGGTCGCTCGGGCTGGAGATATCCTGCCTTTCTTCGGGCTGCTGTTTGAAAAATCCCGCCGACTACGAGACCAATCTCGCCCTTATCGGGGAATATCTCGTTGTGGCGAGGGCGTTGGGAACCAAGTTTGTAAGGATACTCGGCGACGACAGTCCGGAACCGAACGGAGAGGTGGACGATTCCGCGGTGCTTAGGCAATTGCAGGCGCTTGCGCCTTACGCCGAGGAAGCGGGCGTTACGCTTTTAGTAGAGACCAACGGCGTTTACAGCGACACAAAACGGCTTAAAGATCTGCTGGACGGAGTCCACAGCGACAATGTCGCGGCGTTGTGGGATTTTCACCACCCCTACCGTTACGGCGGCGAAAACCCCGAGACCACCGTACAGAACCTGGGGATGTATATCGCCTACGTTCACTGTAAAGACAGCGTCGTCAATTCCGACAAAAAGGTTGAATACCGCCTTATGGGCGAAGGCGATATGCCCATTTCGGATATGATCGGAGCGCTCGGATCGATAAACTACGAAGGTTATATAACGCTTGAATGGGTAAAACGCTGGGCGCCTTATTTGCAGGACGCCGGGATCGTGTTCCCGCATTTTATCGATTATATGTCGCGTTTTACCGGCAGGCGTCGGCTTGACGGCACGCTTATCGACGACCTTCGCGGCGAAGGAAAATATATATGGCAGAAAAATATGCTTATAGATCTTACTTTCCCGCAGGTGCTCGACAAGGTTTGCGAATCGTTTCCCGATCAATACGCCTTCAGGTTCACAGAATGCGATTATAACCGCACCTACGTGCAGTTCCGCGACGACGTCGATAAATTCGCCCGCGCGCTGATCACGCTCGGCGTTAAACGCGGCGACCACGTTGCCGTATGGGCAACGAATCTTCCCCAATGGTATATAACTTTTTGGGCAACTACAAAGATCGGGGCGGTTTTGGTCACGGTAAACACCGCTTATAAGATATACGAGATAGAATATCTGCTCCGTCAATCGGACACCCACACTCTGGTAATGTGCGACGGATATAAAGACAGCGATTATAACGCGATAATGCGCGAACTGTGCCCCGAGCTCGCCGGGCACGACGCTTCGGCGCCGCTTTATTCAAAGCGTCTGCCGTTCCTTCGCCATATCATAACCGTGCAAAGCGAGCAGGAGGGCTGTCTTACCTGGGAGCAGGCGCAGACTTTTGCCGACGCCACCCCGGTGGAGGAGGTTTACCGCCGCGCGGCGCTGATAAACAAGCACGACGTATGCAATATGCAATATACTTCCGGCACGACGGGATTCCCGAAAGGCGTTATGCTCACCCATTATAACGTGGTGAACAACGGCAAGAATATCGGGGACTGTATGGATCTTTCGAGCGCCGACCGTATGATGATCCAGGTGCCGATGTTCCATTGCTTCGGGATGGTGCTTGCAATGACCGCCTCGGTGACCCACGGAGTTACAATGTCGCCGCTTTCATATTTTTCGCCGGGGCGCGCGCTTGACTGCATTAACAAAGAAAAGATAACCTGCTTCCACGGCGTGCCGACCATGTTTATTGCACTGTTGGAACACGAAAAGTTCTGTCAGACCGATTTTTCGCATATGCGTACCGGAATAATGGCGGGTTCACCGTGTCCCATAAAGGTGATGCGTGACGTTATCGAAAAGATGCATATGTCGGAGATCTGCATTACCTACGGTCAGACCGAGGCTTCGCCCGGCTGTACGATGAGCAAGACCACCGACGGGATCGATGCACGTGTGAACACCGTCGGCGGAGCGATGTTCGGCGTGGAATGCCGCATTGTCGACCCCGAAACGGGCGAAGAACTGCCCGACAACGTCGACGGCGAGTTTGTCGCGCGCGGATACAACATAATGAAAGGCTATTACAAAATGCCTCAGGCGACCGCGAACGCCATAGACAGCGAAGGCTGGCTGCATACCGGAGACCTCGCCCGCCGCACGCCGGACGGATATTTTAAGATAACCGGCAGGATAAAAGATATGATCATTCGCGGCGGTGAAAATATCTACCCCAAAGAGATCGAGGACTTTATTTATACACACCCGAAGGTAAAAGACGTGCAGGTGATCGGGGTCCCGGACGAGCAGTACGGCGAGGAAATTATGGCTTGCATTATTCCCAAAGATGGTGTAGAATTGACAGAGGACGAAATAAAGACCTACGTCAAAACGCATATGGCAAAGCATAAAACGCCGCGTTACGTTTCGTTTGTCGGGGAATTTCCAATGAACGCCGCCGGAAAGATATTAAAATACAAAATGCGCGAGGCGGCGATCGAATCGCTCGAGCTTCAGAAGGCGGCGCAGATAGTAACGGCTTGATTTTCGGCTTACAAATTTTTACAGGAGAAAGATTATATTATGAACGGAAGAAAA
>CAMZED010000064.1 GCA_947305675.1 uncultured Clostridia bacterium
AAAACCACCGGAGCAAACACCTATTCGTTTGTTAAGGACGGCGTTTATTACTACGCGATGCAGTCCGAAAACGGCGGGGTTTATTCCACCGGTGAAGAAAGCTATAACTACGGACGTTATTTTTACAAGACTTTTGTCGACATCCTCGACGACATTCCCGACGATGTTTCCGGCGATACCACTGTCACTTTCAAATGCAGCTCTAAAGGTCAGGGCGTGGAAAAAGACGGCAAATTCACCGGCACCTCGAATTTCGAACTCGAGATGACCAGCGAAAACGAAGGAAAAATAGTTATCAGCGCGACGGCGAAAGACGGTCTTGTCGAGAAAATAACCATGAATCAGATCGGAGGCGAATCCGAGGGCGAAATGACTTTCACGTTTGAATACGGCAACGCCTCGGTCACCGTTCCCGATATTTCTTCCTGGACGAACATGGATTCGAACGAAGAAGAAGCCGAATAATCAGTCTTTTAATCAGTCTTTTAAAAAACGCAGCCCTGCAAAAAGCAGGGCTGTGTTTTTGCCGTATCGCCGCGCCGGATCAAATAACTCCGGCGAGTGCAAGCAGCAAAAGCAGGAATGTTGCGATAAGCGCGGCGGATACCACCGCTGTAACCACGCTGAACCTGTGTTTTTTGCCTTCGGGGTCGGGCGATACGAACCCGATCTTTCTCAGCGCGGTCACAACAGGTTTATATATCAGCATTGTAAGCGCGGCGTTGATACTGCCCTTTAAAAGGTTAAACGGCAGGAAAACCGTGGCGAGCATTCCCGCGACCGTTTCGCGCGGGACGCCCATATATAAAGGAGTGATAACGTAATTCCAAGCGACCATTACCGCTGCCATCGCAGCCACGCCGACCGCCAGCCCTATAACGGCGCCTTTTTTTGTGCGGTATTTTTTATAAATGAACGCGGCGGGCAGCGCGAAAGCACAGGTCGAGACTACGTTCATCACCAGCCCGTAAAAGCCCGTGCCGCTGACCGTGACCATTTCGGCAAGCGAAACGATGACCGAAACGAGCAGGCTTGTCGCCGGTCCGAGCACGAACCCGGATATCACGACGACGGCGTCTTTCGGATCGTAGCTTAAAAACCCGGCGACGTTCGGCACGAGTCTGCCGACGAACACGGCGATATAAGAGATCGCCGCCAGCATCGCCACCGTTGCGATATAACGTGTTGAGATCTTCTTTTGCATTGATAAATCACCCTTCTGTGTTTTTTGCGAGGCGGCAATACAAAGCAAAAGTCCCCGGAAAAACCGGGGACTCAAAAAACGGAAACATGGTATTGCACAAGTTTCTCCCATCTCGACTTTAACGATCGGTACCGGAATCACACCGGTTCGTGCTCAACGCTCGCGGACTGTACCGCCGGTGGGGAATCGCACCCCGCCCCGAAACTGTTATTATATTAGCACCGATCCCGGGCTTTGTCAATAATTCGCGTTGGGCGTATTAGACAAATCGCGGTGTCGAAATATGTGCAGTTTTCGTGATTTTTTTGTTAAAGCCAAAAAATACTATTGCAATTTTGCGCCGTATGTTATATAATGTTAACACTAATAGGGCAAAGCCCACACAATTTTAAAAGGAGATTCCAAAATGAAGAAATTCATCACACTTCTTCTCGCAGCAGCAATGCTCGTATCTATCTTTATGATACCCGCATCTGCCGCTTCGGTCAACCAGGGTATCGACGTCGGATACGTCAACCCCAAAAAGGCTCCGAAGCAGGACGGCATTATAGCCAAAAACGAATACGGCACCAGAAACGCGCTTTATTCCTACAAACCCGGTTCCGGCGATGATCAGGTCATCCTCGAACACGACGAATACGGCGATTGGGGATTCGATTTTTACGCATGCTGGGACGAAAACAACCTTTATATGGCTTGGGTTGTCAACTCCGCGGTACACGCCGGTCTTCCCGTTGCTGTCAGAGATGACACCGGCAGCGAAGGCGGCCTCGGCCAGATGTGGAAGTATTCCTGCGTTCAGTTCATCCTTACCGGCGGCGCTCCCAAAGCGGGCGTTACCAACTATCAGACCGCACAGTGGAGCGGCGACTATCTTGAATCCGGCGTTACCATCCTCGACGACGGCACTCCCGACAAGATCAACTGGTCGGTATTCGGCGGCGGCGACGGACTCAGCCCCGACGACTGGGATGCGGCTGCAGTAAGATACGACGACAAGAACCAGACCGTTTACGAAGTTCGTGTTCCGTGGGAAAAGAGCGGCGTTTACAGCGTAGGCAACAACCAGCAGTTCGGTCTTACCTATGCGGTTGCGGCTCAGGAACACTACGACAACGTTAAAAAAGGTATGCTTGAATGGCAGGACGCCATCCTCGGCGGCAAACAGGCTGACAACGCCGGCGTTATCACCCTCGTAGGCAAAGGCGACAACGCAGTTCAGGACATCAGAAAAGAGCTCAAACCCGGCGAAGTTCCCGCGAACGCCGACGCTCAGCTTATACTTGACTCCATCGATAAATTTATCGACGCCGAAGCATCCACCCTTATAACCGACGCGGCAAAACAGGAAGAATACAATACCAAATACACCACTGCCCTCCTGCTTGCTCCGATCGAAGGCGAAAAAGACACCTTCTACGTTGTTGAAAACAAATCCGGCAACGGCGAACTCGTTTTCGAAACCTCCGACGTCTCCGGTATGATCGTCGCTTCCTTCCACAGCGACGGAACCGGCACCGGCGCCGCTCGCAAGACCGCGGCAGCCGAACTCATCGTCGGCACCAGAGTACACCTCTTCGGCGTTGATCTCGCCAAGAAAGAACGTACTTATTCCAACGCTATGATCTATACCGTCGCCGGCGAGGAAAACTATCTCGGCAACACCGGTGATCCCGTTGAATCCGTAGACCCGGTTGAATCTTCCGCACCTGTCGAATCCGTAGACCCGGTTGAATCTTCCGATCCTGTCGAATCCGTAGACCCGGTTGAATCTTCCGAACCTGCAGCCGAATCTGATCCTGCATCCGAATCCGCTGCTGAATCCGCGGCTCCTTCGGAACCCTCTGATAACACCGACAACAGCTTACCCGTCGGCGCCATCATCGGCATCATCGCGGGCGTGATCGTTATCATCTGCGCGGTGGTATTTATAGTCCTCAAAAAGAAGAATAAATAAATCAGAACCGCACATAAGCGCTGATTTACGCACAAGTAATTACACAAGTAATTAATTAAAAATAACGAACGGGTTATACCATTCTTACTTTTGGTATAACCCGTTTTTTGTATGATTTCGAATTAATGCAATAATTCGTTAGCGCAATAGCAATTTAATATGCAGCGTTTTCTAACGGTTCAACACAGTAAAAAAGGGTCATCCCGTCAATCGGGGTGACCCTTTTTTCGGTTAAGATCGAAGGGCGCCGTCAGCGGATCACACCATAGATCAAAGGCGCTTTCCCGGCGGGTTTGCTCCCGAAAGTGACTGCGGCGCGGCAGATATTCGCGGCGGCTTCGACAGATCCGGGGTCGTTGGTATAAAGGCTGCAGATCGCTTCGCCGGCGGTTACGCGGTCGCCGGTTTTTTTGTGAATGATTATTCCGGCGGCGTGGTCGACCGGGGCGTCTTTTTCCTTGCGTCCCGCGCCGAGCACCACTCCTGCGATGCCGAACCGTTCGGCGTTCAACGAATCGATAAATCCATCGCGGTCGCTTACGACTTTTTCGACGTATTTCGCCGGGGTGAACAGTGAGGTGTCGTCGACAAACCTTACGTCACCGCCCTGAGCGGCGATCCATTCGCGCATCTTTTCAATCGCTTTGCCGCTTGCGACCGATTCGTTCACAAGCCTTCCCGCCTCCTCGACGGGAACGTTTTTCACCAGCGAAACAAGCTGTTCCGCCAATGCAAAAGCGACTTCGCGCAGGTCACCGGCGCCTCCGCCGCGCAATACTTCGATCGCTTCACACACTTCCAAAGCGTTCCCAACGGCGTGTCCGAGCGGGACGTCCATATTCGTAAGCACCGCGGCGATATTCCGCCCGGAGCTTTTGCCGATCGTAACCATATTTTTTGCGAGCAGTTCGGCTTCGGCGGGGGTTTTCATAAACGCGCCGCTGCCGACTTTTACGTCGAGGACGATGTTTTTCGATCCGGCGGCGAGCTTTTTGCTCATTATGCTGGAGGTTATCAGCGGGATCGAATCGATCGTCGCGGTGACGTCGCGCAGGGCGTAAAGTTTTTTATCGGCGGGCGTAAGGTTCCCGTTCTGACCGATAACGGCGATCCCGGTCTTTTCGACCTGGTCCAAAAATTCACGCGGGGAGAGCGAGGTTCTGTATCCCGGGATCGATTCGAGTTTGTCGACAGTTCCTCCGGTATGACCCAATCCCCTGCCGGACATTTTCGCAACTTTACCGCCGAGCGAAGCGACTATCGGCGCCACGATAAGCGTGGTTTTGTCGCCTACGCCGCCTGTGGAATGTTTGTCGGCGGATAGCGTGCCGAACCTTGAAAGATCCAAAGTGTCGCCCGATTCCGCCATACATTGCGTAAGTTTTACTGTCTCGCGGTCGGTCATGCCGCTGAAAAAGATCGCCATACAAAGCGCCGCCGCCTGGTAATCCGGGATGACGCCTTTTGTATATCCTTCGATGAAAAAAGCGATCTCTTCATCGGTCAATTCATATCCGTCGCGTTTTTTTCGAATGATATCGTAAACAAGCATATCAGCGCATTCCTTTGTCGTAGGGGATGCCCTCCGCCTTCGGAGCCCTTGAATGCTTCGAGGTGAACGCCAGCACAATAAGGACCACCACGTAAGGCACCATATTATAGAAGTAGCTCGGGAGCCCGAGTCCGACAAGGAACGGGATCCTTAAATAGCTTACACTGAGGCACTTGAGCAAGCCGAACATAAGCGCACCCAACGCGATCCCCAAAGGTTTCCAGTTGCCGAAGATCATTATCGCCAATGCGAGGAATCCCATCCCGCCGACGTTATCTGTCGCCGTGCCGCCCGATACCGTGGCGATATAAGCATATCCGCCGAAACCGGCAAGCGCGCCGGAGATCGTCGTGCCGAGGTAACGCATACGGTTTACGTTAATGCCGACGCTCGCCGCCGCCTGGGGGTGTTCCCCGCAGGAGCGCAGGCGCAGCCCGGTTTTGGTCTTGTATATCCATATCGAAAGCAATATAAACAGCGCGATCGCAATAAACGTGGATATATAGCCGAAGATATTGTAAATGATATTGTCATTCCCTTTGCCGAGGAAGAGCTCGAAATCTTTCGGGCCGCCGGCTCTGCGTACCGAAGTCATTTCGAGCGAATCTTTTTGGAAGATAGCTTTAATAAAGAACAGGGCGAGCGCCGGGGCGAGCAGGTTGAGTGCAGTGCCTCCGATGGTCTGATCGGCTTTGAGTTTGATCGCCGAGAACGAAAGCAACAGCGAAAAGATCGCGCCTGAAAGCGCCGCGGCGACCAGCGCGACAAGGAACGTGACCTGGTCGTGATCGACAAAGAAAGCGAGTTTGCGGAGCGAAGCCGCGGTGAGCGCGCCGATGAACGCGCCGAAGATCATAATACCGTCGAGAGCAATGTTGATTATGCCGCTGCGCTCGGCAAACATACCGGCGAGCGCCACAATCAGCAGCGGGATGGTGAATATGAGCGTATTTTGAAGGATCAACGTCAATGTCACTGTTTATCGCCTCCTTTGTCCGGCGTATCGGCGTCCGCTTTTAACATTTCGGGTTTGCCGACCGGTTTTTTAGCCTCTTCCGCAATGCGTTTTTTCCTACGGGCGAGCAATTCTTTGATAAGTTTTGCCGACCCGGAGAAATATATTATCACAGCAGTGATAAGGTTCGGAACCTGGTCGTTAAAGCTGGTATAAGCGCCGAGATTGGAGCCGCCCATTACAAGATACTTCAGGAATACCGACGAGAATATGACTCCGATCGGGTTGTTGCTTGCGAGCAGTGCGGCGGGAATGCCGTTGAATCCGTCGGAAGGAAGCGCCTGATACGCCTCCCATTTGAAGTCGGTCGTGCCGTTAAGGCACCAGAGCGCCGCGCCGCAGGCGGCGAGCCCGCCGGCGATCGCCATAGAAAGCACGATATTGCGTTTTTCGTTCATACCGGCGTATTTCGACGCGTGTTTGTTGAATCCGCACGCCCTTAGCTCGTACCCGAACGTGGTCTTGTTAAGCACGATATAAAGCACAACGGCTATCGCCGAAGCGATAAATATGCTTATGTCCATCGAGGAACTGCCGAGCATCTCGCCGGAGCCCAGCGTTGCAACGCCGTTGGAAGAAGTTTTGCTTAAAAAGTTCATTTTCGTGTCGGCGACGTTGATATACCGCGAATTCTGGAACACCCACGAAACGATATTCCCGGCGATCCAGTTGGTCATAATGCAAACCAGCACTTCGTTGACGTTGAACTTTGCCTTGAAGAACCCCGGGATCGCACCCCAGATAACGCCGCAAGCCGTTCCGGCGAGCAGAGCGAGTATCCACACGATCCAGGCGGGGACGCTTTCGGTAGGGATCGAAAGCGCAACGAGCATGGTTCCCATTGCGCCCATAAGGTACTGCCCCGGAGCGCCGATATTGAACAGCCCGGTTTTGAACGCGAGCGCGACCGAAAGGCCTGTCATAATAAGCGGAGTTGATTGGAACAGCATATTGCCGAACTCCTCGACGATAAGCTCGCCGCTGCCCGCCGAAAACGGTCCGGAAAGCACGGTGAAGATACCGACAAACGCCTGCGAAAACGGGATCTTTTCGTTGACTGCCGCAAGGATCGCAAGCACGATAAACCCGAATATTATACCGCCGAGTATGCAGATGAGCGAGGCGATGACCGAACGTACTCCCTCGCGCTGAAGAAAAGATTTTTTACGGGGTACCGCGTTGTTCATTCTTCTTTCGCTCCTTTCGACATATTTTGGCGTTTTGCGCCCGCCATATAAAGCCCGAGTTCCTGGACTGTGGTGGTTTTGGGATCAAGTTCGCCGGTGATCTCGCCCTCGTACATAACGAGTATCCTGTCCGAAAGGTTCATGACCTCTTCAAGTTCGAGTGAAACCAGCAAAACCGCCCTTCCGGCATCGCGTGAGGCGACGATCTGCTCGTGAATGTATTCGATCGCGCCGACGTCGAGCCCGCGGGTGGGCTGAACGGCAATAAGAAGATCGTGTTTACGGTCGAGCTCGCGGGCGATTATCGCTTTTTGCTGGTTGCCGCCCGACATACTTCTTGCCGGGGTGGAAGCGCCCTGTCCCGATCTTACGTCGTATTTTTCAATAAGTTCATCGGCATATTTGCGGACGTTATCGAACCTGATGAATCCGTGGCGCTGAAAATCGCGTTCGAAATAACGCTGAAGCACCATATTCTGTTCGAGCGAATAATCGAGCACAAGCCCGTGTTTGTGGCGGTCCTCGGGTATATGGCTCACGCCGTGGGCGTTTTTATATCTTATCGGCGCGCGTGTGACGTCCTCGCCTTTAAGCAGCACCACGCTGCCGGGTTCGGGCTTTTCCAGCCCGGTAATTGCGTTGATAAACTCGCTCTGACCGTTTCCGTCAATACCGGCGATACACACTATTTCGCCCGAGCGTACCGAAAGCGAAACGTCTTTCACCGCGAGTTTCTTGTGGAGTCTGCTCTTTACCGAAAGGTGTTTTATTTCCAAAACGGTGTCGCCCGGGACGGGATCTTTTTTTGCGACCGCAAAATTCACTCCCCTGCCGACCATCATGCTCGAAAGTTCCTCTTTTGTGGTATCGGCTATGTTGACGGTACCGATATATTTACCTTTGCGGAGCACAGTGCATCGGTCGGCAAGTTCCATTATCTCATTCAGTTTGTGCGAAATAAAGAGTATCGACTTGCCCTCTTTTGCCAGCCCGCGGATGATCTGCATAAGCTCGGTTATCTCCTGCGGGGTGAGAACGGCGGTCGGTTCGTCGAAAATAAGTATCTCGTTATTGCGGTAGAGCATTTTGAGTATCTCGGTACGCTGCTGCATACCGACGGTTATGTCTT
>CAMZED010000065.1 GCA_947305675.1 uncultured Clostridia bacterium
TGTCCGGCGCGCCGACGTGGACGGTTATGTTTTCGGGGATATAAACTCCGTTCTGTATTTGTATTGCGGGCGAAAAACCGTTGCTCGGATCGCGCGCTGTCCCTTTTTCGGGCGGCTCCTCGCCGGCAAACAGAATGTGCTCCGGTAATACAAGCGTGATCTCCGGCTCGCTTTCCGGCGATTCGGCTCCGGCGGGCAGAGGAGTCAGCGGCAGAGACAAAAGCGAAGTGATATCTTCAAATCCCTTTATTCCGGTTATCCTCATACGGTAAAAACCTTCCGCTCGGATAACGGCGGTAAAAACCGAATAAGGCGCGGTCGCGGGATCGTCGGTAAGCGATAATTCTTTCGGCGGAGTTTCGATCACCGCGGTTTTCGATAATCCTCCCCGGTCCGGGGTGATAAGATCACTGAATACGACAGCGCCGCGCGCGTCGCTCAGAACTACCTCGGCGTATTTTACGGGCAGCGCTCCGAAACCGGTCCTCAGCGTGAACAGCATTTTCCCAAAAGCCATAAAAGCATCATCTCCGGTGCAGTTTATGCCGCAAAAGACAAAAATGTGCCGCGGCTGTCTTTAACCGCGGCACCACCTTATCTATACGATCGAATAGAATCTGCCTTTTACCCTGAAAGGCGGTACTTCGATCAACCGGTTCTTCATCGGAAGCAGGGCGAGTATCCCGGCGATCAGCACAAAAGTCACAGCCAATCCGCCCTCCGGCCCGAACGCTCCGCCGGTGAATATACCCTGCGCTTTTTCGCATCCGAACACCGATACCGCCGAGCCCATACCGCTTACCGGGCAGCCGAAAACGTTCCCCTGAACGAAATTCCAGGCGGTGTGTATCGCGGCGACGCCCCAGATGCTTCCCCGCCGCAGAAAATAAACCGAGGCGAACACGCCGAACAGAAACAGGTTCACAAAAGCCAAAGGAGTGATCCCGTTGTTCATTAGGTGAAGCGCGGCGAAGATAAGCGAATTCACGCCTATCGCCGCCGGCACGCCTCCACGGCAGCGCGAAGCCGAAACCATAACGAACGACCTCATAAGTATCTCTTCTTCGGCGCCCTGGATCACGAACCCGAAAAAGATCATCACGATCCCCGCGAAGTCGATATCCGCGGACACGCCGGTAAAAGTGATCTCACCGGATAAAAGCCCTATCCCGTAAACACAGGCGAACATTACAACGCCGATAAACAACCCGGCAAGATATTCCCACACCGCGTTTTTGCGATAAAAGCCGATCGCAAACGCTCTGCGGTGTTCAAACTTGCGGCAATAAAACACCGCGGCAAATATCACGGCGGCATTGGAAGCAAGCGTCACCGCGGTGAACCAGGCGGGCATATCGGCAAACAATTCCTCGATCTTTCCGATCAACTCCGAAAAATCGGTATATTCGCCGTAAAGCGAACCGACGACCGATGCGTCCGACAACACGTAAATGCTTTGTGCGGCCGCGGTGAATACCGAAGCCGCGAGCGACCCCGCGAAAAAGACCATAAGGAACGCGAGGATAAGTTTTAAATAACCCAATTCACCGTTTACAGCGCGGTTTTCGGAAATTATTGCGTTTTCGGGAAACAGTTTTCTCATAACTTGCTCTCCTTAGCGGTATTGACAAAACCTTTGATGTGTGTTAAAACTCAAAAAAAGACAATACGGGGGACAAAATGAAACGTCTGCGTGTGACTACATTCAATATTCAGCACGGCAGGAACCACGCGCTTCCCGGCGACGTGATCGATCTGCCGCTTATGGCGCGCAACGCGCTTGATACAAACGCTTCGCTTTTCGGGTTCAACGAGGTACGCCGGGGCGAATTAAGCGATATACCAAAATTTCCGGATACTCCGCGTATATTGGCAGAGGCGATCGGCGGGGATTACGTGTTCGGCAAAGCCATTTCGCTCGGAGAGGGAAAGGCTTACGGCAACGCTTTTGTATCTCTCCTCCCGATCATATCGTCCGAAGTCGTTCCGGTGCCCGATCCCGAGGTAAAAACGGGAAACCTTTATTACGAAACAAGGTGTATGATAAAAGCCGTCGTCGATTTCGAAGGGACTCCGGTGACCGTCGTATCGACCCACTTCGGGCTTAACCGCGACGAACGCGATACCGCGGCGGATATCGCGCTTGATATCGCGCGCGGCTGCGGCACGCCTTTTATACTGATGGGCGACCTGAATACCGCTCCGGACGATCCCGTTTATGAAAAACTCGCGTCCGGACTCACCGACGCCGCGGCTTTCCTCGGCGCGGACGATACGACTTTCCCGTCGGACGACCCGAGGACCAGGATCGATTATATTTTCGTAAAAGGCTTTACTCCGCTGGAAGCGCACACGGTGCGCAAGGTGGTATCCGATCACTTTGCGCTGACCGCGGAACTCGGACTGAACTGAATAATTTTTGCGGCGCCGTCGGTATAAATCTGACGGCGTTTTTTATTTTGCGCCCGCAACTCACATTATATTACCACGAAAATCAAAAGTCAAGCATTTGCGCCCCGCCCGAATGCCGGGCGCAAAAGTCGTTTTCGGCGCATTTGGGCAGAGAAAAGCGAATATTGATGACGGTTTCGTTCAAACGCCGAAAATGCTTCAGGCGTTTGCGATCGCGTTCGTTCGGATAAACCTTTACACACCGCTTTTCGCGGTGTTTTTCTTTTTCCGAACAAGCGTTTGTTGACATAATTACAAATTTTTTTCGGTTATTCGAGGCGGCTCGACGTGGAAAAATGTCGAAAAGCATTGAAAATTAAGGGATCCCGTACTGGTCAAAATGACGAAAGCGCTTTTGCCGACGCCGGGTTTTATGTAAAGCCGCTATTGCTTTTTAGGGGTGCATAGGGTATAATATGGCCATATAAGAGGAAATATGTGGTGCATAATCCCATAATTTCCCACGGAATCCGAAAAAAGGAGGGGTCAAAGATGTTCTACGGCGAATATAAACACACGATAGACTCTAAAGGGCGTCTTTTCATACCCTCCAAACTGCGCGAAAAACTCGGCGATGAATTTATGCTTTCGCGCGGGTTCGATAAATGCGTTTGTATTTACCCGATGGACGAATGGGAATCGTTCACTCAAAAACTTGATGATCTTCCCGTCGCAAAGGAACGCCGTATCCGTCGCTATTTCTACGCCGGCGCATACGAAGGTTCCGCCGACGCGCAGGGAAGGATTACCGTATCGCAGCTTTACCGCGATTTCGCGGGGTTGGAAAAGGACGTCGTGATCGTCGGAAACCGTACTCACCTTGAACTTTGGTCGCTTTCCGCGTGGGAAGAGGAACAGAGCCTTATCAATAATGAGGAAGTCACCAACGAGCTGATCGAACTGGGGTTCTGATATGGAATTCAGCCACGTGCCGGTTATGCCGGAAGAAGTAGTTTCCGCCCTTGCGATCCGCCCCGGTGGGGTTTACGTCGATTGCACGCTCGGCGGCGCGGGACACACGGCGCTTATACTTGAGCGCCTGAACGAAAACGGGCGCGTAGTCGGGATTGACCGCGATGAGGACGCGCTGGAAAACGCGCGCGAAAAAATAAAAGATCCCCGGCTTATAACGGTAAAAGACAATTTCGAAAACATTGCCCAAGCGGCAGCTTCGGCGGGGTTTGACAAAGTCGACGGGATCCTTATGGATCTCGGCGTTTCCTCGCACCAGCTCGATACTGCCGAAAGGGGATTTTCCTATATAAAAAACGCGCCGCTGGATATGAGGATGGACGTATCGTCTCCGCTAACCGCGCGCGAGGTAGTAAACACCTACCCGGAAAAGGAACTTTCAAGGATCCTGCGTGATTACGGTGAGGAACGGTTCGCACAGCGCATAGCCGCAAAAATATGCGAACGCCGCGCCGAAAAAGAAATAACCGATACGCTTGAACTGGCCGGAATAATTTCCTCGGCAATACCCCCGAAAATGCGTTACGACGGCGGAAACCCCGCAAAACGCAGTTTTCAGGCGATAAGGATAGAGGTCAACGGCGAACTCGACTGTATCCCCAAAGCGATCCGCGACGGAATAGATCTGCTTAATCCCGGCGGGAGAATGGCGATAATAAGTTTTCATTCGCTCGAGGACCGCATAGTAAAGACCGAATTTCAAAAACTCGAACGCCCATGTATCTGCCCTCCGGATCTTCCGATCTGCGTTTGCGGAAAAGTACAGAAGGCGGTAATAATCACGCGCAAGCCCATTCTTCCGGGCGAAACCGAACTTAAAAACAACACACGCTCCCACAGCGCAAAACTGCGCGTCTGCGAAAGGATATAGGGTGAGACGATGAACGAACAGATCAAAAAACCGGTGGAAAAATCAATTCAGCCGCGCAAAATATCGAAACCTGCCGAAAACGGCGGAAAAACGGCGTCGCCCGTCGTTTCCAACCGCAAAAAAGCGGTAAAGACCGCTACCGGCAAACCGGTGAACGCCTCGGGAATGCACGCGGTACGTGAAGTTAACGTTATAAGCATAAAAAAGAAGAGAGCGGACAAAAAGCCGTTCCCGTGGGCTGTGCTTTTCACCGCTGTCATACTCACCGCGATGTTTTTGTTTATGATGATGAACTATGCCGAAGTCGATAAATACCGCAGCGAGATCGCCGATCTCGACGGCAAGATCGCAAGCCTGCAAAAAACTCAGGATAATTTAGAGGTAACGCTCAGCAACAAATACAACCTTGCTGAGGTAAAAGATTACGCCGAGAACGAGTTGGGAATGGTAACCAAGGACAAGCTGAGCAGCCACCGCATCTCGGTAGTACAGGACGACCGCGTTGAAATGCACGAATATGACGACGGCGAGGAAGGCGGCGGCGGGTTCCTGCTCAACGGGCTCGGCGAAGTGTTCAAAGATTTCTTCTCAAACAAAAAATAACTGTGGATTTTACGGCGCGGATGTGATACAATGAATTGGTATTAAACGCGCCGGGACGAACATATTTATTAAGGGTAAACGAGTCTTAAGCGCTCTTTACCCGTTTGTCTTATCTTAAGTAATGATTTTTTCCGGCTCAAAAAGGAGTTTTCGCGTTGGCAAGATCGGATAAAGAAAACAATAAAAGCAAAAAGATCGGTTCTGCCGCGCGCGTGGCGGTCACTCGCGGGAGGATCGCTTTGGGGCTTATGTTGATCGTTATGGCGGTGCTGGTGGGCAGGTTCGCCTATCTTCAGCTCGTCGACCCGAACGATTACCGCGTCGCCGCGCTCGATCAATATACAAGCTCGGTGACGATCAGCGCAAAACGCGGGTCGATCTACGCGTCCGACGGGACGACCGAACTCGCAGTCAGCGCCACCGTTTATAACTGCTTTATTTCGCCTTACGATATAGAATCCGAAGAACAACTTCAACTGATCGCGTCGGAACTTTCGGCGATCCTTTCCGTCGACCGTTCGGAGATAATCGAAAAGGGGAAAAAAACCAAAAGTAAATATCAGATCATAAAAAAATTTCTGTCCGAAACCGAGGAAACCGCTGTAAGACAGCTTATAAAAGAGCAAAAACTCGAAAAGGTAATCGCCCTGGAAGAGACAACGAAACGTTATTACCGCTTTGCGACCTTCGCTTCGCATCTGCTCGGGTTCACCGGGTCGGATAACCAGGGGCTCGCCGGGATAGAATTCACCTACGATTCGTACCTCAAAGGCGTCGACGGACGTGAGGTAAAAGCGGCGGACGCTTACGGCAACAAACTCGAAACCGGCGTCGGATCTACTTATGTCGCGGCGCAGAACGGGCTGAACGTCGTTACCACGATCGATTGGCAGACCCAGAATATCGTTGAAAAATACATAAAACAGGCGTATGCCGAGCATAAGCCCAACGGCAGGGTAAGCTGCATCGTCATGAACGTCGACAACGGCGAGATACTCGCCTGGGGGATCTATCCCAACTTCGACCTTAACAACTACAACACCCTTTCCGAGGAATATCAGCGCAAATACGATCTTTACGTCGATACTCCCGAAAAACGCGCCGAATACAAGACCAAACTGCTTTACGATATGTGGAACAACTCGATAGCGGCTCAGACTTACGAACCCGGTTCCACTTTTAAAATAATCACCACCGCAATGGCGCTCGAAGAGGGCGTTGTCACGCCGGAATCGCATTTCGTCTGCCGCGCGGCGATATCCGTCGGCGGTCTTACGATCCACTGTCACAGCCGCGCCGGTCACGGCGACCAGGCGCTCGCTCAGGCGCTGGTCAATTCCTGCAACCCGGCTTTTGTGCAGATCGGCTCCGCCGTCGGCTATGAAAGGTTTCTTAAATATTTCGACGAGTTCGGATATACCAAACTCAGCGGCAGCGATATAGTCGGCGAGGCTTCCTCGATCTATCTTTCAAAACTCGGCCCGGTCGAACTGGCGGTATATTCATTCGGTCAGACTTTTAAGGTGACTATGGTCCAGCACATACGCGCCGTTTCGGCGGTCGCAAACGGCGGATATCTTGTCGTTCCCCACGTTGTAAAATCGCTTGTTGACGGCAACGGCAACGTTGTTAAAACTTTTGATTATCAAAAAGACCGCCAGGTCGTTTCGACCGAGGTCTGCAACTGGATACTCAACACGCTTACCGATTCCACCAAAAACGCCAGCGTAAGCGGTTATCACATTGTTTCCAAAACCGGTACTTCCGAAAAACGCGATACCGCCCGCACCGACGACTATATAAGCTCCTGCCTTTCGTTAGCCCCCGCCGAGGACCCGAAGATAGCCATTCTGGTTACCGTCGACGAACCTACGGGCGGCCAGCACTTCGGCTCTGCCGTCGCGGCGCCGATCGTATCTCAGATCCTCACCGAGGTACTGCCTCACCTGGGCATAACTCCGGCAAAAGAGGAAGAAACGACTCTTATCGTACAGGATTACCGCGGCAGCCACGTAAGCGAGGCAAAAGCCGTTATCGAAGGGTTCGGCCTTAAATGCGTCGTAAAAGGCAGCGGCGCCGACGTGACCGATCAGATGCCGCGTCCCGACAGCGTTATCGCCACCGACGGCGTAGTAATACTTTATACCGGCGGTGAAACGATAACCGAGTCGGTGCGCGTACCGAACCTTATCGGCAATTCGCCGACCACCGCGATAAAGAGCCTTACAAACAGCGATCTCAACATCGTTATCAACGGCATTTTCAATAACGAATACCGCAACTGCTCGGTCGTCGCGCAGTCTGTGCCCGCCGGCTCCTACGTCGCGCCGGGTACGGTCGTCGAACTGACATTCCGTTACGAGGAAGCGATTGAATAAATATGGTAAAAGATCTTGATTATATAAGAGAACACACGTCCGGCAAACTGTTTCCAGGATCGGACGGGACGCGCGTCATCGACGGCATAGTCTCCGACAGCCGCGCCGCCGGCGAAGGAAAACTGTTTTTGGGTTTGCGCGGCGAAAAGATAAACGGCAACAGTTTTGCCGGTTCCGCGGTCGCCGCGGGCGGATGCGCGCTTGTCGATGACGAGGAATTTTTCGGCAAAAACTGCGTTCTTGTCGGCGACGTAAGAAAAGCGCTGCTCGATCTTGCGTCTTATTACCGCCGTAACGAGGTCGCAAACGTTAGGTTTGTGGGAGTTACCGGATCGGTGGGGAAGACCACCACAAAAGATATGATCGCCTGCGCGCTCGCCTCGGAAAAAAGGGTACATAAGACTTCCGGCAACGCCAACAGCCAGGTAGGGCTTCCGACTACGGTGATCGACACCTCGCCCGAGGACGATTTTGCCGTCGTCGAATTGGGAATGAGTTACCCCGGCGAGATGGAACGCATTGCCCGCGCGGCAATGCCGGATATTTCCGTCGTTACCAATATAGGGCATTCGCACATCGAAAATCTCGGCTCACGCGAGGCGATAAGGGACGAAAAGCTCAAGATAGCCTCGGCGTCGCCGGAAGGATCGGTATTGTTGCTTAACGGCGATGAACCGCTTTTGAGGGATATCGACAAAAACGGCAAACGCGTGTTTTATCTTTCGACAAACGATAACGGGTGCGATTGCTTTGCAACG
>CAMZED010000066.1 GCA_947305675.1 uncultured Clostridia bacterium
TCTTTTCGATCATCACGGCACCGCATTTGTCGCAGATGATGCCGGTCTCGACTTTGGGAAGATCGACCTTCTGAGATCCGAGCGTCTTTTCGGCGTAATCGAGCTGAGCCTTGAATTTATCGTAAAAGTCGTGAAGAACGTCGATATACTGAATGCTTCCGTTTTCGATCTTGTCGAGTTCCTCCTCGACGTCGGCGGTGAAATTGTAGTCGACTATCTGTTCAAACGCTTTTTTCATCACGTCGGTGGTGACGAACCCGAGTTCGGTCGGGACAAGCGATTTTCCGTCGCGGCGAATATATCCGCGAGCGATTATCGTGGTGATCGTGGCGGTATAAGTCGAAGGGCGTCCGATACCCATATCCTTCATCATCTTGACAAGCGAACCTTCGGTGAACCTTGCCGGAGGCTGAGTGAAATGCCGCGAGGGTTCGACCGAGCGGGCTATAAGTTTTTCGCCGTCGGAGATATTAGGAAGCGCGGTGTCCTCGTCCTCGTCGGCGTCGGAATCGAAATCGGCGCGGATCTCGCCGTAGACGGCTGAGAAACCGGGGAACTTGACGGTGTGACCGGAAGCGCGGAAGAGATACCCGCCCGAAATTATATCGGCGGTTACTGTATCGAGCAAAGCCGGAGCCATCTGCGATGCGATGAACCTGTCCCAGATGAGTTTATACAGTTTATACTGATCGTTGGTGATTTTGCCGCGGAGCGACGCGGGCGTTATCGAGGGATCGGAAGGTCTTATCGCCTCGTGAGCGTCCTGAATATTGTCTTTTGATTTGAAGACGTTGGGGCGTTCAGGGTAATATTCGCTTCCGAACTGCGAGATAATGAGTTCCTTCGCGGCGTCGCGCGCCTCGTCGGAGATACGCAGCGAATCGGTACGCATATAGGTAATAAGCCCGTGGGTGTTCTTGTCGCCGATATTGACGCCCTCGTAAAGTTCCTGGGCGACCATCATCGTTTTTTGCGATTGGAACGAAAGTTTGCGATTCGCTTCCTGAAGCAATGTGGAGGTGCTGAACGGCGGCGCGGGACGGCGGCTTTTTACCGCGCGCTTGACCGATTCGACGGTGAAATTGTCTTTATCGACGCCGGAAAGTACCTTTTTTACGTCGTCCTCGCATTTGAGTTCCTGTTTTTTACCGTCTTTCCCGAAAAACTTCGCGGTAAAGGTTTCGCCTTCGCCGGTGGAAAGCAACGCCGATATGAGCCAGTATTCCTCGGGCACGAAGGCGTTTATTTCCTGCTCGCGCTCGACGACAATGCGGGTGGCGACCGACTGGACGCGCCCCGCCGACAAACCGTTCTTTATATGGCGCCAGAGGAACGGGCTGATCTTGTAACCGACAAGGCGGTCGAGAATGCGGCGAGTCTGCTGGCTGTTGACGAGGTTCATATCAATATCGCGCGGGTGCTTGATCGCCTCTTTGACGACGTTCTTCGCAATGGTGTTGAAGGTTATGCGCTTTGTTTTTTCGGGTTCGACTCCGAGCACTTCCGCCAAATGCCAGCTTATCGCTTCGCCTTCGCGGTCGGGGTCGGCGGCGAGAAGAACAAGGTCGGCGGCTTTCGCCTCTTTGCGCAATTCGTTTATAAGTTCGCCCTTGCCGCGGATGTTTATATACTGCGGTGCGAAATCGTGTTCGATATCGATGCCGAGTTTGCTCTTCGGCAGATCGCGAACGTGGCCGTAGCAGCCTTTTACTTTATAACCCTTCCCCAAAAAGCCTTTTATGGTGTTGGCTTTTGTGGGGGATTCAACTATTACCAATGTCGTGTTCATTAAAGCCACTCCTGAAAAATTAATCGTTTGCCGCAAACCTTCCGCCCGCGGTCTTGACAACGGCGCCCGTTATCTCCATCACGGTAAGTTCCGAAAGGACTTTGGTTATATCGCAGCCGAGCTGCCGTGAGATCTCGTCGCCGGTGAGCGGACGGCTTGCCCTGAGCAGTTCGGTTATTTGTTCTTGAATCCCGCCGGGAACCTTTTTTACGGGTTCGGCAAAAGCCTCAAGCGGATCTGGTTCGACCGGTTCCTTCGGCGGTTCCGGCGCGCTTACGCCGGGCGCGGGGTTATTCGCCCGCTTTTTTGCCGCCCCGGCGTTTCCGTAAGACCTGAGCCCCGCGGTGAGCGAAGGCTGATAGGGTTTTACCGATTCGGGGTATTCCAGCGCGAGCGGAGCGATGATATCGTAGGGTTCGGTGGCGACGGGGACGCCGCTTTTTATGAGTTGGTTCGTACCGGCATTCTCGGCGCCGATATCGCCCGGCACGGCGAACACCAACCTGCCCTGCTCAAGCGCGCAGCGCGCGGTTATCAGCGCGCCGCTTCCCTCACCCGCCTCGGCGACTACCGTGGCGGCGCTGAGCCCGCTGATTATGCGATTGCGGTTGGGAAAATCGGCTTTCGTGCGGGGACATCCGGGATACATCTCGCTTATCACGAGCCCGCATTTATAAAGCGAGGCGAAAGCCTTTTCGTTCTCGCGGGGGTAAACCTCGCCGATCGGGTTGCCGAGCACGGCGACGGTGTATCCGCCCGCCATTACCGCGCTGCGATGGGCGGCGGTGTCGACTCCCTTTGCCAGGCCGCTCACCACGTAAGCGCCGCTTTTTGCGATAATGTAGGCGAACTTTTCGGCGATTTCTTTGCCGTAATCGCTCATTTTGCGGGTACCGACGACGGCGACGCAGGGAACTGTGTTAAGATCCCGCCAGGTGCCGATGGAATAAAGGACGACCGGCGGCGCGGCGATAAGCCGGAGTTTATCGGGAAAACGCGTGTCGTAATATCCGGTTACTTCGGCGCCCAGCGAACGAATGCGTTTAAGCGCTTCGAACGCGGAAGAAGTATCTTTGTTCAAGAGCCTTGTGATATATTGTTCCCGTTTTTCGCCGAGGAACGAAAAATCCTCGCAGGAATATATGTCGGAAATATCGGAAAAGCGCGGCATTATTTCCAGCGCGAGCCGATTGCACAGCCCGATCGCCTGCTGAAGCCAGATATAAAGAATATCGTTTTTCACAGCGTTTTTCTTTTCGCCTCCCACAAAAATATAGCGGCCGCGGCGGCGGCGTTGAACGATTCCGCGCCGCAAGTCATCGGGATGCGGGAGGAAAAATCGCACATGGAAAGGACTTTTTCGCTTAATCCGCCGCCCTCGTTTCCGATAACGAAGCAATCGTCGGGAAGGATATCGAACCCGCCGAGTTTTTCGTTTTTGCCGTAAAGCGCAGCGGCGATCACGCGCAAACCGCTTTTTTTAAGCGATTCTATCGCCTCCGCGGAATCGCGGCAAACGGTTATATCGCCGAAAAACACCGATCCCATCGAAGCCCTTACCGTCTTTTGGGAATAAATATCGGCGCAGGACGCCAGAACCACCCTTGCGCCGAGCGCGGTCGCGGTGCGGACGGCGGTGCCGACGTTGCCGGGATCCTGAAGGTTATCCAGCAGCAAAGTGTTTGTTCCGCACGGTTCAAAACCGCCGAAGTCTTTTATATTGTCCAAAAACTCCGCCACGGTGAAAACGCCCTGGGGAGCCTGCTCCGAAGTGAGTTTATCATATACCGGGGCGGTCACCTCGTAAACTTCGCACCCGGCCAAGTTCAAAAGCCGTGACAAATCGCGCGTGCGGTCCTCGCGGACGAAAACAGCACAGGGCGAGTGCCCCGCCCTTAAAAATTCCTCGAGAAGGTGGACCCCCTCGAAAGTAAACCGCCTGTTTCCGTAACGTTCGGCACGCTTTGAAAGCGCCGCGGCGGCTTTTATTATTCCGTTGTTTCTCGATTCGATGCGATTCATAACGCGCAAACAGTTCCGTACCTTATAATTTATATATATAATAGTACGGAACTGTTATGTTGTCAATATTTTTTTGCTAAAAGTATCCGGTCAATTTTCCCGTAATCTTTCAGCGCCGCGACGCTGTATCCGTTTCGGCGGAGGATCTCCGATACAGGGTCGCACTGACCGATGCCGATCTCGTAGATAAGTATGCCGTCGCGTTTTAAAATATGCGGGACCAAAGCCGTTACGGTGCGGTAATACCTCAGCCCGTCCTCGCCGCCGTCAAGCGCGGTTTCGGGTTCGTAGCCGATTTGGACGTCGAGCGAGCGGATATCGTCGGTGGGTATATATGGCGGATTGCATATGACAAGATCCAATGGGCGTTCGAGCACCGCCGCAAGCGCGATATAATCGTCCTCGTCGAGCGCGTCGAACCGCCTTACCGAAACGTTGCCGCAGTCGGCAAGATTTTCCTCGGTGTATTTAAGCGCCTTGCGTGAAAGTTCGAGCGGTTTTTCCTTGGCGATCGCTTTGGCGATGCAGCCGCTTCCGCTGCAGATATCGGCAAACAGCCCGTTCGGAGGGATCACGCCGATCGCGGCTTTGACGCCGATCTCGGTATCGCTCCGCGGGATGAACACCCCGTCGCCGACTTTTATCTCGTAACCGTAAAAGTGGCACTTTCCGAGCACGTACTGCAAAGGTTTCCCGAGCGAAAGTTCCATCACCGCGCCGCTTATAAAAGGATCGATCTCACGCGGAGTCTCATCCTCAAGCCGTGCGAGAAGGCTTCCGCGTTCGGTCCCGAGCGCCTCGCAAAGGAGCATATCGGCGATATAAACCGCCTCGTCCGGAAGGACTTCTTTCAGCATTTCCGCAAGTTTTGCACGGTATTCTTTTATTTTCATATCGGTTTGTAAATCTCCAACGTTTTATTCGGATCCCGTCTGTTCCGTCTGTTCCGTCTGTTCGGTCTGCTCCGGCGCGGGTTCCGGGTCGGGATCCAAATCGTTTTTGCCCTCAAGGCAGGATTCATAAAACCCGGGAAATTCGTCCGGCAGGGCGGATTTGAGCGAGGTGATCGCAACGGCGATCATACTGTCGTCGGGTTCGCGCGTGGTGAGGCGCTGCATCCATAGCCCGGGAGCCGAAAGTATGCGGACGGCGGCGTTATTATGCCTTCCGGCGTAGCGGATGAATTCATACCCTATCCCCACGGTAAGCGGAAGCAGGATGAGTTTCAGCAGAGTCCGAAGCCAGACGGTTTTTACCGGCCAGAGGAACACGATGCCGATAAAGATCGACAGCAAAAGCATCGCAAACATAAAGCTTGTGCCGCAGCGCGGGTGGAAACGTTTTTGCTTGCGGACGTTTTCGACGGTGAGTTCAAGCCCGTTTTCATAGCAGAAAATGCTTTTATGCTCGGATCCGTGGTACATATAAACGCGCTTCATATCCGGAATAAGCGCCGTAAGCCACAAATAACCGATAAAGATTATTACCTTAAGGACGCCTTCGATAAGGCTTTTGAGTGCGCCCGCCCAGAAAGCGGGGCTATCGTAATAACCGCCGAGTATGAGTTTTGCGACAAAAGTCGGCAGCCAGATGAACAGAGCGACGGCGAGCAGAACGCCGATAACCATTGCAAACCCGGTTATAAGCGGCATAGCCCATTTGCCGAGATGTCTGTCCACCCATTTATCGAACTTGGAAGCCTCCTCCTCGGATACTTCAAGCCCAAGCATATCAGTCGCCTTTGTCATCGTCGACATCGATTTGATAAGCGTTTCGACAAAAGTGACCGCGCCGCGTATGATCGGGAGTTTGAAAAACTTTATTTTATCCGATATGGAGCTGTTTTCTTCGCGGGTGACGCTTATGCGGTGGTTATCCATACGCCTTACCGATACGGCGGTGTATTTGGGGCTTTTCATCATTACGCCCTCGACAAGCGCCTGGCCGCCGACTCTGCCCAGATTTCCGGTGCGGCAGGAAGCGTTTTTATCCATAAGCCAAAATCCTCTCTTTGATATTGATTTCTTTACGGTTTTGTATTATACTATATCCGTGCGAAAAATAAAACCCCGTTTGTAAAAAATTTACACTTTTAAGAAGATTATTTAATGGAAAACAAACTTTTCACAAAAAACGACAGCGGATTTATCTGCGAAAACTGCGGGAAAAAAGTGCCGCCGCTGGGCTACAGCTCGCGCAATCACTGCCCTTTTTGCCTTTATTCCAAGCACGTTGACATAAACCCCGGCGACCGTGCGGCAGACTGCGGCGGGCTGATGGCACCCGCGGAGGTGACGGTCAACGCAAAAAAAGGCTTTGTGATAAAGCACAAATGCACTTTATGCGGCGCCGAGCGCAACAACAAAATGCAAGCGGACGACGATACCGCGCTGCTTATAAAGCTGACGAACCCGTATAACAGGTGACATTGATGAAAGAAAAAGAAAAAGGTCCGGAAAAAGACAGAAACGCCTTGAAAAACGAACTTAAATATCTGCTTCGGCTTTTGATAACGGTCGTGCTGGCGACTGCGGCGGCTCTGCTGTTCCGCAGGTCGTCGGGGCTTTTGGCAATGTTCCCCGCCGCGGCGGCGATATGTTTCGCCGCGGCTTGGATCGAAGTGGGGATCGCCGTGCGCGGAGCCGCTTTCGCGGCATGCGTTTTCGCCTTCAACACGGTCGAGCAGGACGATCTCCCCCTCGCTTTGACTTACACAGCGCTGTGTCTGTTCACCGTGACGGCGTTCGGGATCGGGGTGCGGATCATCAAAAAGCGCCGCAAAGTCGCCGGTATCACGGTGATCGCGGCGGGATTGACGGCGACGCTGATCCTTAACGGAATATTCATCGGAAACCCGTTCAAAGCCATCGAAGCGCAGGAGAAGATCGATTCCTACGTCGCGGAAGTTTATCCCGAGAGTTTCACCGAAGGCAATTTGGCTTTCGGAAGGCTCGATATAACTAACGTCTATTACGATCTTTCGACAAAAGCTTATGCGAAAGGCGCGGTTTGTTCGCGGCTTCCGACTCTTCCCGGAGTTATTTCATACGACTCCGGCGGCAATATGTCGGATACGCTTGTAAAACAGCTCGGTTCGGTGATCGCCGAAAGCAGCCGGTCGGCTGTTTACGATATTCTTCGCCAGGCGTTCCCCGACGCCTCGTTCACGGTGACGGCGGATTCGATATGGCGCTACCCCGAAAAGCAATTATTCGAAGTCGGTGAGAACGATATTTCGGGCAGAATAAATTATATTATCCGTATCGGTGGGATACAAACGGTGAGCGAATTCCGCGCCGAAGCCGAGAAATTTGCCGAAGTTCTCGACGCAAGCGGTTATAAATACTGCAAAACGGTTTTTACGGCAGGAATCAGCGAATGGTACAGGTTTTCGGCGGTTTTGGTCTGCGGCGACCATCTTCCCGGCGATTACAAAGCGGAATTCCGGCTCCGTCCGAAGATGAGCAGCGACGCGCTCGATTCGCTTTTGAATTCTCTGGCCGAAAAGGCAAAAACAAATTACCGTTCACAAATTATCGGTGAACGGTAATTTTTATTTTGCAATACAGGCGCCGCTCTTTCGCATTGACTGAATAAAAACGTTTTTCGGTGTGAAGACTATCAACGTATAGCCCGAAAGCATATTCTGTCAAAAAAAGGAGTGTTCAACTTGAATCTGCAAAACGGCGAATCCGGCGTGCGCCGAGGAGATATCTATTACGCCGATCTCAGCCCCGTTATCGGAAGCGAGCAAGGCGGCATAAGGCCGGTGCTTATTGTGCAAAATGACACCGGGAACCGCTACAGCCCCACCGTAATCGCGGCGGCGATCACCAGCCGCACCGGGAAAAACCGGCTTCCGACGCACATAGAAGTAGCGGGAGGTTACGGTTCGAACGCAGTGAACGGGTTGGCGAAAAACTCGGTAATACTGCTTGAACAAATACGTACGATCGACAAAAAGCGTCTGCGCGAACGCATGGGAAGGCTGGACGACCGGACCATGCAGCGCGTAGACAGCGCAATAGGTATCAGTTTCGGCTTGTTTTGATCATGCTATCCGCTCCGTGTTTCACACGGAGCGCCAGAGCGCAGACAAAGCGGCTATTTACGCACCGATACGGCACGAATGACGTAA
>CAMZED010000067.1 GCA_947305675.1 uncultured Clostridia bacterium
CAACCCTTACCTTTATTTCAGGTTCTGACGGAGTGAATGACCATGAATAAAAAAGTTTTGACCGTATGTTTAATATTGCTTGCCTGCGTGCTCGCGTTTATGTTTGTCTTCACCGTGTTTTTCAAGCATACAGACGTATCGGCGTACAGCGAGCTGAAAGACTGGCCTGAATTCAGCATTGAAACGCTTTTTTCGGGTGAGTATTTCAGCGATTTGATGTATTGCTTTACCGACCATATACCTATGCGCGATAAGTTTATAGAGTATGAATCGAAGATACGCGCGCTTTACGGCGTCGGGCAGGATGAGGAAATCCACACCGTCGAAGGTTCCGATGAATTCAACAGCGGCGACGACCCGGATATTTCCGCCGATCCTTCAAGCGGCGAAGTTATAAGCGACGATCCTTCGGTTTCCAAGCACGAATTCGATGAAGTTTCTTTTGACGAAAATTCCGCCGAAGAAAGCGCGGAGCAATCGCAAGACGTCGGTAAAGGTCACGTTGAAATGCCTGGAACCATTATCGTTCTGTCTGACATTCACCGCGGGCTTGAAGTTTACAACGGATCGGAATCAAATTCGGTACGTTTCGCCGAACTGCTTAACTCTCTTGCCGAAAATATTCCCGAAAACGTCAATATCTACTCGGTCGTCGTTCCGAAAGCGAGCGCCTATTATATATGGCAGTCGTCGGTAGAACGTTTTGCAAAAACCGCGGGCAACAACAAGCGAGATATCGACATTATCGCCGATAATATTTCCGACAGGATCACCAATATCGACGTATATAACACGCTTGGCGTTCACTCCGACGAGGCGATATATTACCGCACCGACCACCATTGGACGGCTCTCGGCGCATATTACGGTGCGCGTGAGATCGCAAAAGCGATGGGTATTCCTTTTAACGATCTTTCGGAATATAACGAAGTGGTCCGCCCGGATTACGTCGGCACGTTCAGTATGTATTCGAATAGCAGTCCGGCGATAATGAACTATCCCGAGGATTTTGTTTATTACGAATCGCCGAACGCTTACACCGCGGAATATTACGACCGCGAGACCTTTAAAAAGTTGTCTTCTTCTCAAAACGACGGAAGTTTGCTGTGGTATATCGACGATTCCAAACGCAGCAGCTGGTATTCCACTTTCATACGCGGAGATAAATACTGCGTTAAAATCAAATCCGGTGTATGCAACAACGGCCGCAAGCTTTTGATCGTAAAAGACAGTTACGGCAACGCGATACCTCAGTATCTTTTAGGGGGATTTGAAGAGATTTATGTTGTCGACGCGCGCGAATACAAGCGTTCGATATCCGAAACCGTAAAAGAGTTCGGAATAACCGATCTTCTTTCGATCGAATGCACATTTTCCGCTGTCGGCGGTCAATATTATAACTTAGTCAAGGAGATCTATAATTAATGAACGCAAAAAGACTGCTCGCGATACTTCTGATCGCATCTACCCTTTTCACACTGTTTGCCTGCGATTTTACTTCCGAAACAAGTTCGACGGGAAACACTTCAAAAACTTCAGATACATCTGATACCGTTGATAACAGTTCCTCGGTTCGGGACGATTCGTCCGCACAGCCCTCTGATAGCAGCGAATCCGACAATACGCGCGTATTCAGCGGCGTAAACGTTGTTCTCAGCGGCGTTTCGGCGCTTGAAAAATCAGGTTTTGCCGTCGACGGCGATTTTTCGATGACAATAGACGTAACCTTAAAAGGCGACGCCGACAAACTCGACTCCCTTCTTGCCGCGGATATCAGCGCGGCGGTGGATGTATCGGCAATTGCCGAGGAAGGAACTTTTGAATGCCTTATTGATATAATCGTTCCTGACATATTCGACGTAGTTGATAAATCAGAATCGCTCGCAACGGTTAAAATAAAGAAAAAGGCGACCGAGATCAAACCCGTTACCGGTGATACCTACATGGCCGATGGCGGTGTAATAATTGTAGGAACGCGCGGTATGGAACCGTACAGCGGCAGTGCGAAAGCCGGCGCACTCACAGCTGAAAAAATGAACGAGTTCAAACAGGCTGTCGGAGACGGCATTAACGTCTATGTGCTTGCGGCTCCGCTTGCTTCGGCGTTCTATGCGCCCGAAAAGTATCCCAACTCCATAGCAAACCACAAGAATTGCTTCGAGGGTCTGCGCGACGCGCTTGTCGGCGTTAAATATGTCGACGCTCTTTCGGCGCTCAGCGCGCACGTTAACGAAGATATTTACGCCCGCACCGACCACCATTGGAACGCGCTCGGCGCTTATTACGCCGCAAAACAGTTTTCAAACGTCGCGGGAACGCCGTTCGACGATATTTCGACGTTCACTTCCCAAACTATCGAAGGAGTAGTCGGTTCACTTTATACTTACTCGAAAGCGAAAGTGCTTAAAGACAACCCCGACACATTCACCTGGTATATCCCGACGCGCGACCACGAAGTCGTATATTACTCGCGCGATAAATTCACCAACCCCGTCACAGGAAGGACTTTATTCTCCAGCGCTGCGGGTTATACAAAATTTATTTACGGCGATTCATACATAACCGATATAAAAACCAACGTCGGAAACGGAAGGAAACTGCTTCTGTTCAAAGACAGTTACGGCAACGCCCTTGCACCCTTCCTCGTTTCCCAGTTCGATGAAGTTATCATAGCCGATTTCCGTTATTTCCAACTGAGCGCCAAACAGTTCATCGCCGACCACGGGATTACCGACGTTTGCTTCTCGTTAAGCGCGTTCGCCGTCTCCGGCAAAGCGAGGAACCATATCACTTCGGTGCTTTGATCACTTAAAAAAGGAGCAATCAAATGTCATTGGTCAGTTATCCTTTCGACGCGTCGATGTTCAATCAGAACCGCAAGAAGATCCGCCGCGAACTGTTGGCGGACGGATCAAAGCGGCTGCACAAAAAAATCGCCGTTCTCGGCGGATCGACCACAAACGATATTGTAAAATCGCTTGAAGTATTTTTGCTTGACAACGGGATCGAACCGGAATTTTACCAGTCGGAATACAACCGGTTCTGGCAGGACGCGATGTTCGAAAATCCCGAACTGAGAGAATTTGCTCCCGATATCATCTATATTCACACTTCTTATCGCAATATCGCCTCACAGCTTCCGGGTCCTTCGCTTGATGAAGACGGAGTCGACGCGCTTTTCAAAAGCGTTTTCGAGCATTACCGCAAGATGTGGGAACAGTTGAAAGCCGTTTATAAATGCCCGGTGATCCAGAACAATTTCGAACTGCCGCCTTACCGGCTTATGGGTAACCGCGATTGTTACGACAAAGCCGGCGCTGTCAGCTTTATAAGCCGCCTGAACGCCGAATTTGCGAATTACGCTTCGAGCGGCAACGGTTTTTATATAAACGATATAAATTACGTCTCGGCTTCCGTGGGGCTCGACAAGTGGCACGACGAAAAAGCCTGGTGTATGTTCAAATACTGCTGCGCTGTCGACGTTATTCCCTACCTTGCTTTTAACCTTTCACACATTATCAAATCTTTGTTCGGCAAGAACAAAAAAGTGCTTGCCCTTGACCTCGACAACACGCTTTGGGGCGGAGTTGTCGGAGACGACGGAGTCGAAGGTATCGAGATCGGCGAAGAAACCGCTGCCGCCGAGTGTTTCAAAGGGTTCCAGCAATATGTTAAAAAGCAAAAAGATATCGGCATAATGCTGACAGTCGCTTCTAAGAACGATCACGAAAACGCAATTGCCGGACTTGAACACCCCGAGGGAGTGCTTCGCCCCGACGACTTTATCGTGATAAAAGCCAACTGGGAAACCAAAGACCGCAATCTTGCCGCCACCGCTTCGGAAATGGATCTTGGGATCGATTCGTTCGTTTTCGCCGACGACAACCCCACCGAGCGCGCGCTGGTTTCAAAAAGTTTACCCGGCGTTGCCGTCCCCGCGATGGATTCGCCCGACGAATATATAAGGACCATCGACAAAAACGGGTATTTTGAAGTTACAAACTTCTCGGCAGACGATATTAAACGCAACGATATGTATAAAGCCAACGTGAAGCGTGCGGAGCATCTTACCGAGTTCACCGATTATACCGAATATCTTCTGAGCCTTGATATGCATGCCGAAATACTTCCTTTCGCGCCGGTGTATATTCAAAGGATAACCCAGCTTACCAATAAATCCAACCAATTCAATCTCACCACAAAACGTTACACCCAAACCGAGATCGAACAAGCCGCTTCCGACGGAAAGCATATAACCCTTTACGGAAAACTGCGGGATTCGTTCGGTGACAACGGTGTCGTTTCGGTAGTAATCGGCGCCATCAGCGGAGAAATTTGCGATATTGAACTTTGGCTTATGAGCTGCCGCGTTCTGAAAAAGAATATGGAATACGCAATGCTCGATACTCTTGTAGACGAATGCAAAGCGCGCGGTTTGAACCGGTTGAAAGGGCATTACTTCCCCACCGCGAAAAATTCAATGGTGAAAAATCTGTTTGCCGATTTCGGTTTTGAAAAGACAGGCGAAGACGGTTCGGGCAATACAGAATGGGATCTTGACCTTGCAAACTATGAACCCAAAAACAACGTAATTAAAGTAAATGACGGAGGAAATGAAAATGGCTGAAGGCATTAACGAAAGACTCAACGAAGTATTCCGCGACGTTTTTGACGACGAAAGCATTAACGTCACGCGTGATACGACAGCGGACGATATCGACGATTGGGATAGTCTTGAACACATAAGGCTTGTTACCGCCGTCGAACGCGAATTCGGAGTTAAATTCACAATGCGCGAAGTAAGCGCAATGAAAAACGTCGGTGAAATGATCGACATCATAGCCGCGCGCGGAACAAAATAAATCCTTTTTAAAAAAATCCCGCGTCTTTTTGGGGCGAACCGAAAGACGCGGGATTTTTATGTTGAAAAATTTTTTGTAAAACTATGCGATGAAAAGGCATATAGCCGATAAAATCAAGATGACCCGGTCACAAATCCGACATAAGCTCATGTTCTATCTTATAAAAGCAGGAGCCGATTTTTTCGGGCAGATATTTGTATTTTTCGGGCTTTACGACAGAGCCGTCTTCAAAAATGAACGCAAAACCGCTGTCGGAAACCGACCCTTCGGGCAGATCCGGCAGAGAACTTAAAAGAAGTATTCCGCTGCTGCTGACGAGCCGTTTGAAATCTTCGACGCCGTCGGGGGAGACGGTGCGTTCATCTTCGAATACTTCACCGCCGGAATATTTTTTGGTTGTTTTGATCAGCGCGCTTCCGTCGGAACAGACCGATAAAACAGCTTTTTTATAAGTGCCTGTGGCGCTTTCGTTTTCAAATCGAACCTCTTTTAACGCCGAAACGTTCGGCACCGCGCACTTTTCGGCGTTAAGCGCTTCGGAAAAAAGATCCGCCGCGGCGATCGCCGCGGAGCGGCTGATTACCGGCGACTGATTGTTAGAGGCGCTTATTTTTTCGCCACTTGAATAGAAAACAAAAATATCGCCGCCGAAATTCTCGGGCAGTCCGTGCGTTTTTGAATGAAAGCCGTTGTTTTTTGCAAGCCCGTATTCATTTACGACCTTAACGAGCGAAGGAAAAACGTCTTCTTTGATCAAGGCGAATGAAGTTTGCCTTTCCGCCGAGCGGCGGAACGAAGCGCTTTTTTCATAAAATACAAAACTGCCCGCCAAAGTTTTAAGCGCAAACGCAGAAATATACCCGATCTGCCCGGCGCTGATTTCTCTGACCGCCGAAGATACTTTAAAAACGATCATATCGTTGGATAATATTTCTTTGGGAGCGTTTAAATCCTGAGTTGCGTCGGTTCCGCCGCCGGTGTGCGGGCGGGATTTTTTTATTACGACGATATTAGGTTCTGCCGAATTTTTGTTTTTTTTATTTTTAAAAACATTAAACATGGCAGTTCCTTTCGAAAAAAGTCATTTTATCTTCAAGCCGTCTTTGAACGCGTCGCCTACTCTGCCGGCGACTTTATAATATCCGTTGGTATAGGGATCGAACGCAATCGCTTCGAGCGAATCGACATCTACTTTGCCGTCTTTAAGTTTGGATTCCTCGACAGAAGTTTTTAAGACTTTACCTATCACGCCGATACCGGTATTTCCGCCGAGATACTCAACAAATTCGCATTCCAACGCGACAGGCAGCTCGTTGATCACCGGGGCGTCGACGACATCGGATTTAACAAAAGTAAGCCCGCTTTTCGCAAACTTATCAGGTTCCCTATTGCCGCTTACTATCCCGAAATAATCGGCTTGAACGACATGCGCGGAATCGGCGATATGGACGACAAAACCTTTTCTGTTTTTGATATTCTGAACGGTTTTGTGGGTTTCGGTAAGATTCAGCGCGACCATATCGCGGTCGAGCATCGTGCCCCAGGCGGCGTTCATAACGTTCACCGAACCGTCATCGTTAAAAGTTGAAATAAGCAGTACTGGCATCGGAAAAATGGCTTCGGTAGTCTTGATCTGTTTCTTCATTGTAATTCTCCTTAAATATAATATTTATTCTTCCCACTCTAAACTGAACTCGACGGTTACGTCGCCTTCGCCTAATGCGGAAAGCAGTTCTTCTTTTGTTACGTTGTTTATTGTGGCGAGTTTTGTGAAAGACCAGGTGTTTTCGCCGTAATAGATCGTTATCTGATCGCCCTGATAAAGAATTACGTCGCCGGGTTTTGTAGTGATCTGTTCGTCGTTAGCGGGCAATTCAAACGGCAGCTTCCCGACTTTTTCGAAATTGCCGTAATCGTGCATTTTAACTGTGAAAGGAACCGATTGATTTTTCAAAGCCTCGGCAGACGAATTATTTTCAAGCGTTGCATAAAAACGCTTTCCGTTTGCTTCGATCAGTAAAACCGCTTTCGGTTCCACCCTGTTCTTTCCGTTGGAGATATCCATTATTATTTCACCGTCCCAATCGAGTATTCCGCCGAATTCATAAACGTTTTTATACCCTATATTCCAAAGTTTCAGAGCGGCTTCTTTACTGCGGCGTCCGCTTCGGCAATACACAAGGATAATCTGTTCAAGATCCGGCAATTCATTTAATTCTTTGTTTTCAATAGTTTCGTTAGGAATGCATATCGCACCGGGAATATGCCCGGATTCGTATTCATTGTAACTTCTGACGTCAACGATAACGTGACCGTCGTCGCGCGACATCATCTTTTTTGCTTCCTCGACGGTGATCATATTAATACCGCCTGCTTTGGAAGCGTTTGATGAAGTATTTCCGTCGCAGGTTTTCAGCGAAATGATCAACAAAGTTATTACCGCAGCGACAGCTGCGATCCCAACAAAAATCAAAGCGTTTTTCTTAATCATTTCTGTATCAAATCTCGTTTTTGATCATATCGGCGTAAGATTCGCGTTTTATTATCAGCTTGTCTTTTCCATCGCAAACCGACACCATCGCCGGGCGCGGAACACGGTTGTAATTGGACGCCATGGAATAATTATACGCTCCGGTCACCGCGACGGCTAAAATATCGCCGCGCTTGAAATCCTGCAAAAGCATATCTTCGCCGATAAGGTCGCCGCTCTCGCAATTGCGCCCGGCGATATCGGCGGTGATGTTTCTTTCGTCAAAAATTCTCGACGCGTTATAAACCGTGTATTTCGAACCGTACAGCGCGTAACGCGGGTCGTCGGTCATACCGCCGTCGACGCAGATATAATCTTTATAGCCTGTGATGCGTTTGTGCGAGCCGACGGTATAAAGTGTGATACCCGCGTCCGCCACAAGAAACCTGCCCATTTCAAACATAAACACGGGCGGTTCGATTCCGCGTTCGCTTACGAGCGTTTTAAGGGCACTGCTGATTTCCCGCATAACG
>CAMZED010000068.1 GCA_947305675.1 uncultured Clostridia bacterium
CAACACAAAAAATCACTTGACAAGCGCCGACGGATAAGTTAGTATGATTGACGGATAAGTTAGTATGATCAAGGTAACGGGAATAATTTCACGGAGGAAGAAAATGAAACGCTTGCTTACCGTCGCCGCGGCCGCGGCGCTGATATTCGCACTTTTTGCCTGCGATAAGCCTTTGCCGGACTCATCCGGCAAATATATTCTCAACAGCGAGGGCGAAGCCGTGATAGACGGCGTGGATATGACTTTTTGCGATCCCGAACCCGGCAACGAGCGGGTTTTTTACGAGATTTTCGTCGGTTCGTTCTCCGATTCCGACGGCGACGGGATAGGCGACCTGCGCGGGATAATCAACCGTTTTGATTACCTCAACGACGGAGATCCCGCATCCGGGGTGAGTTTAGGAGTGGAAGGCATTTGGCTTACGCCGGTTTTCAGATCATCGTCTTACCACAAATACAACGTGATCGATTATTATGGGATCGATCCGGATTTCGGCACCGAAGATGATTTTAAAGAACTTATCTCCCTATGCCACGAGCGCGGAGTGAAGCTGATAATCGACCTGCCGATAAACCATACTTCGGAACTTAATCAGTGGTTCATCAAATTCGCTTCTTCCCACCGCGAAGGCGATGCCGAAAGCGAATATTACGGATTCTATTCCTATTATACCGAGGGCGAGGCGGCGCCGGCCGGCAGGCAGTTCAAAAAGGTTTCGGGAACTGATATATATTATGAATGTAACTTTGCCGACAGTATGCCGGAACTTGATTTCGACAACGATAAAGTCAGGGCCGCCGTGCTCGACGTCGCAAAGCATTACCTTGAAATGGGTGTCGACGGATTCAGGTTCGACGCCGCAAAATACATTTATCTCGGCGACAACGTCAAGTCGGCTGAATTTTGGAAATGGTACGTCGGCGAACTCAGAAAGATATCTCCCGACGTTTATACCGTCGCCGAGGTATGGGACAGCGACGGGATCACCGACAAATATTACGGCGCGACGGATTGCTTCAACTTCACGACTTCGCAATCGTCGGGGCTGATCGCAGGCACCGCCGACGCCGGCAACGTGAACACATATACCTCCTACGTCGAAAAATATGTCGAGCGTGTAAAATCCGAACGCGAAAGCGCGATGCTTGTATCTTTTCTGACGAATCACGATATGGACCGCGCCGCGGGATTCCTCACGGCGGCGAGCGGCAACAACTTTGTCGCGGCGAATCTTTATTTGCTCACGCCGGGATCGCCTTTTATTTACTACGGCGAGGAGCTTGGTATGCGCGGATCGCGCGGGGCGGCTTCGACCGACGCGAACCGCAGGCTTGCGATGCTTTGGGGCGACGGCGACACCGTGAAGAACCCCGAGGGATCGACTTACCCCGCTTCGAGTCAGACCGAAAACACCGTGGAATCGGTAAAAGGAGACGGCGACAGTCTTTATAATCACTATAAGAAACTTATAATGGTACGCAAAGCAAATCCCGAGATTGCTTGCGGGAAATATACCGCCCTGAGTTTTGAAAACACCAAGCTCGGCGGGTTTATTTCGACAGCCGACAGCGGAACCGTGTGTGTGATCCATAATACCACCGCGCGCGAATTGAGCGTCGACCTTTCGGAAGTGACCGATATTTCGTTCGGCGGGATCACCGCATATCTGGGCGGCGACGCGACGCTTGATGGGAATTTGCTTACGATATCCGCAAAAACCAGCGTTGTTTTGCGCTGAAGGAGGAACGGTAAATGGAAAGAAGAAGCGGAGTTTTACTTCATATTTCATCACTTTGGGGCGATTATTCCTGCGGAACTTTCGGGAAAGCCGGGCGGAAATTTGTCGATTTCCTTCACAGTTCAGGCTTTTGTTGTTGGCAGGTGCTTCCGTTTTGTCTGCCGGACGTATTTTCGTCGCCCTACAGTTCTTACAGCGCGTTTTCGGTGAATCCGAATTTCATCGATCTCGAGCAGCTTTGCGACGTCGGTCTATTGAGCGCCGAAGAACTTTCGGCGGCAAAACAGAAATCGCCTTACGTTTGCGAATTCGACCGTCTTTCGGCGGAGCGGTTCGCGCTGCTGCAAAAAGCGTCGGACAGAATGACGCGCGGCGCCGATTTTTATGAATTTTTCGAATCGCACACCCACACCGAAAAGTTTTGTGAATTTATGGCGCGGCGCGCCGCCAACGGCGGAAAAGATTTCCGCGAATGGGATTTCGACGGTTTTGACGAAAAGGTTTACGAGACCTGGCGTTTTATTTGCTATGTTTTTATAAGGCAATGGAAGGATCTGAAATCCTACGCCAACGAAAAAAACATAAAAATCATCGGCGATATTCCGATCTACGTCGCAGCCGACAGCGCCGACGTCTGGGAATCGCCCGGTCAGTTTCTGCTGGACGCGCGCAAGCGCCCCACAAGGGTCGCGGGGGTGCCGCCGGATTATTTCAGCGCCAACGGACAGCTTTGGGGCAACCCGATCTACGACTGGAAAAAGATGAGTGCGGACGGGTTTGCATGGTGGCGCGACAGGATCGCCTTTATGGCAGAGCTGTTCGATTGCGTGCGTATCGACCACTTCCGCGGGATCGAATCGTATTATTCCTGTGAACCTGACGCACCCGACGCCCGCGACGGGATATGGAGCAAAGGCCCCGGGATGAAGTTGATAAACGCCCTGCGCGAAGCGGCGGGCGGCTGTGAACTGATCGCCGAGGATCTGGGGATAATAACGCCCGAGGTAAAGGCGCTGGTCGAAAAAAGTTCCTGCCCCGGGATGAGGGTATTTCAGTTCGGATTCGACGGGGACTCCGGCAACGCTCACCTTCCCTATAATTACCCCAAAAACTGCGTCGCCTATACCGGCACGCATGACAACAACACGCTGTTGTGGTTCATTTGGGAACTCGACGGTGAAACCCGCGGGAGAATTCTTTCGTACTGCGGGTTCGAACGTCCCGACTGGAACTGCCGCGAAGCCTATTATTCGGTCATACGCACAATGCTTTCCAGCGTTGCCGACACGGTGATATTCCCGCTTCAGGACCTTTTGCTTTACGGCGCGGACACAAGGATGAACCGTCCCGGCGTGAGCGAGGGGAACTGGGGCTGGCGTTTCACCGAGGAACAGCTTAACGGGCTCGACCGGAATTATCTGCGCGATGGTAACGGACTTTACGGCAGGATCGCGGAAGACCCCGCTACCGAAAAGTAAGAATATTAAGATTATAAAAAAGAAACAAGCCGGTTTTTCCGGCTTGTTTCTTTGATTTTCCTGTTTGCGTTGCAGTTAAAAGTTCTCGACAATAGAGAGAACTATCTTGGCGCATCTCGCGGCTGCTTCCGCTTCGAACACACTGTAATCGACAAACTCGGTCTCGCTCGGTTTGTCGGATATCGCGCGGATAACCACAAAGGGCGTCGAGTTAAGATAGCACGCCTGCGCGATCGCGGCGCCCTCCATCTCGCAGCACATACCGCCGAAATCGGCAATTATACGTTCTTTTTGCTCTTTGGCAGAGATAAACTGGTCCCCCGAGCAAACTCTTCCTTCAAAAACGCCGATCTCGGGAGCGGATTCTTTTATCGCCTTCACGGCTTTTTCTCTCAATTTTTCGTCGGCGGGAAAAGCGTAACGCCCGGTGTAAGGTATTTCGCCTTTCGTAAAACCTATCGGCGAAACGTCGAAATCGTGCTGAACGGCGTCGACGGCGACGACGATATCGCCGATATCGATCCGGTCGTCAAGCGAACCGGCGACTCCGGTGTTTAAGACCGCGGTACAGCCGAAATCGTTTATCAGCGTATTGGCACAGATACCGGCGTTGACTTTGCCCATGCCGCATTTTACAATAACAACGTTTTTTCCGCCGATCTGCCCTTCACAATACTCCATACCGGCGATCGTGGTCACTTTGGAAATATTCGCCGCTTTTTTAAGCGAATCGACTTCCACGTCCATCGCGCCGATTATCCCGATCGCTTCCTTTGCCCGCGGCTCGTTCTTAACGCCGCATCCGGCAAATATTGTCGAAGAAACGGCTATGATAAAGCATAAAACAAAAATGAATGTTTTTCTCATAAACAGCCCCCGTGATTTATTTCACATGATTTTACCACATCACGTCAAAATATGCAATATGAATAAGAAAAAAGAGCATAGATGACAATTTGTCCGGTTCCAATGTGTGAATTTTATCCGCAACCGTGCCGAATAGACCGTCTTGAATGAATCACCGCCTGTCGCTTGTAAGCGCAAACATCAACGATTACTTGTTTTTGAAACAATGAATTGATTATTGCTTTCCCGACCGATCCTGCTATAATGGAATTACACCGGTGACAAAAAACTTGGAGGTGCATAAAATGCAGCTTGAATTAGGAAAAAGAATACGCGAGCTCCGTCATCGCGACGGGCGAACGCAGGAGGACCTTGCCGAAGCGATCGGCGTGACCTCACAAGCGATCAGCCGCTGGGAAGCTAACGGCGGGTATCCCGATATGGAAATGATCCCGTCCATAGCAAACTATTTCGGGATCACGATAGACGAATTGTTCGGATACGAAAACGACCGCGAGCGGAAGATAGACGCGATCATTGAGCGTTCCGAGGAACTTCATCAAGTGGATCAGGGCAAAGATGAAGGCGTGGACGAATGTATTTCGTATCTGCGCGACGCTCTGATCGAATTCCCGGGAAACGAGCGGATAATGATGCGGCTTGCGGTGGTTCTGCGCGACGCGGGTTTCGTACGATACGGTCAGCACCCTATTTGGGATGAAAACGGTTATTTTGCCGAGGATGTTGAACTGCACAGAAAAAACGAATTCTGGAAAGAAGCGATAAAAGTGTTTGAAAAGCTGAACGTCACCGCTTCTGAGAAATTGCTTCACGACGTGCGTTGTGAGCTTCTTATGCTGTATGACCTCACCGGCGAATACGATAAAGCCAAAGCGCTGGCTCTGACCTTTCCAGCAGGAAATATGAACCGCGCTGCAGCGCTCACCTTTTCCGCCGACGGACAAAAGCGAGTCGAATATGCCGGGAAACGCCTGATTTCGCTCTTTGAGGAACTGATCGAGCAGATGGTCTCTACTGCGCAGCTTTGCAAAAAAAACTTCGACGACCGCACGGCGCTGGAGACTGTGCAGAATGCGATCAAACTGTCAAAAGAATTCTTTACAGACGGCAATTTCGGGAATTTCCACGGAACTCTGGTCACGCTTTATCTTTACCTGTCTTACCTGCAATGGCGCGAGGGAATGAGCGACGACGCCTTCGCGTCGCTTGACTTGGCACTCGATCACGCAAAAAGTTTTCAGGCGCTTGCTGACAAACGGGACGCATATTACACAACGCCCCTGCTGCGTTTCGTTGCTGTCGAGACCGTAGGCATCATCCGCGATCCTCTGACGCTTGCAGAGGACTGGCCGTGGTGGGTCATCCCGGATCCCGAAGATATTGAAAACGATATCAAATCCGATCCGCGCTGGGATGCATGGGTAAAACGAACGAAGGAATAACCGGCAAAACAAACGAAATTGCCGGAAAGTGTATCAATTCAAACAACAACAGAAGATCAGATGTAAAGCGGGGCTTCGGCTCCGCTTTTTCTTGCAAGTTCGCGGAATTGTATGAAAAAAGTCTTGATTATTTGCCGGTTCCGTGCTATACTATTATCGTCAATCAATTTGCCGATTTTGTAAGAAGAAAGTGATAGCGCGATGACCAAAGCCGAAATTGCAAAAAAAGTGATAAATGACTCCGGCGGTATAGCAAAAACCTCCGAGTTTCTTGCTGCAGGTCTTTATAAATCCGACATCGGAAAACTCGTGAACGACGGGCTGCTTGAACGCATCCGTCACGGGTTTTATCAGCTTGCCGGAAACCTTGATATTACGGAGGCGGAGTATCTCTCCCGCCTCATCCCGGAAGGGATCGTCTGTGTGGAATCCGCGCTTTTCCATTACGGATATACCGACTTTACTCCGCGTGAGTGGTCTATCGCCGTTCCCCGCGCTGTCTCCCAGCCGAAGTTGAAAACAGCCGGTGTGCCGTTCAAGGCGTATTATATCCAGTCTGACCTCTATGATCTCGGAAAAACGCAAGCGGATTTCGACGGCACGACACTTCCGATCTACGATAAGGAACGCACGATCTGCGATTGCTTCAAATACCGCACCAAACTGGATAACGAGCTGTTTGCAAAAGCGGTCAAAGCGTATGCGGCTGATGAGAATAAAAACCTTGCCAATCTCAGCAAATATGCAAAGCAGCTTCGGGTTTATAAAAAAGTGACTGATATAATGGAAGTGCTGCTCAATGGCTGACAGTCTCTTCAATCAGTCTGTATCACTGTCACGGAAAGGAGGACAGCAAAAATGAACGTGGTCAAAAGGACGCTTGGACGGCTGGCGCTTTATTTTTTGCTGCTTGCGATCAATATCATTCCCTGTGCGAGTATCATTCCCGACGCTTTTCCCACGCGCAACGTTTCCACGATATATCTTCTTATCCTTTCCGCCTGTCTGATCCGGTACTATTCATACCGCGTGTCCGGCTCCGGCGGTTTGCCGTTCATGATGAAATCGCTTTCGTGGATGGCGTTTCTCCTGCTGTTGCTTCGCGGAATCAAATACAGCGTTTTTGCAGGGGTCGACGTCCTCGCGCGTCTTACGTGGTATCTCTATTACGCGCCGATGCTGCTGCTCCCGCTGTTTTTCTTCTATATATCGCTGCTGATCTCTCCGGGCGTCGATTCACGGATTCCGAAAAGATGGTACTGGGTCGGAGCGGTTACCGTCCTGATGATCCTTACCGTTTTGACAAACGATCTGCACGGGCTTGTTTTCGGTTTCAACCCCGGCTTTGAAAACTGGAACGTCGAGTATTCACACTCCCCGTTATTCTATGTCGTCACGGCGTGGCA
This sequence comes from uncultured Clostridia bacterium, assembly GCA_947305675.1. Classification (GTDB taxonomy): domain Bacteria; phylum Bacillota; class Clostridia; order Oscillospirales; family CAG-382; genus Coliplasma. The sequence continues at coordinate 6,932 of CAMZED010000068.1, forward strand.
GTACGGTCTTTATTTGGCGGCGATCCTCGTTCTGGTCGTAAAATGCCGCGTGGAAAACGCAAAAAAGTACGCCTGGCTGATAGTGATCCCTTTTTCCGTCGGCGTCGCCATGAGCGTGCTTTTGATGACCGGAAAAATGCCGCGGATAAACGGCACGAATCTCGTCCAGTTTCCCGAAACGCTGATTTTTATGGCGGCGGGGGTGCTTGAATGCTGCATACAGCTTGGTCTGATCCCGACCAATATGAGATACGGGAAGCTGTTTGAGACATTTTCCATCGCCGCGCAGATCACGGATCGTAATGGTACTCCGGTATATTCGTCCCGTATGACCGTTCCTTTGACGGCGGAGCAGTTCGCGTCCCCGGACGGCGCGAGGATCGGCGAGCATACCGTTTTGCATAAAATGGAGCTTCCGGGAGGATTCGGCTTCTGGCAGGATGATCTGTCTGACCTTGCCCGCTTGAACGAGGAACTGACAGAAGCAAAGGAAAAACTTGCGGAAGAAACAGAACTTATCCGTCTGCAAAACGAATTAAAAGAAAAACGGTCAAAGATCGAACAGCGTACCGCCGTTTACGATGAGATCGCAAAACTCACCCGCAGACAGTCACAGACGATTTCCGGTCTGGCAAAAGAGGCGCGCTTATCGAAAGAGATGGCGGTAAAAGAAGAATACCGCAAACGAATAACGCTTTTTGCTTCTTATATCAAGCGTTTTGCAAATCTGATGCTTCTGTCTTACGAGAATAAAACGATAGACACGGGTGAGCTCGCCATTTCCTT
>CAMZED010000069.1 GCA_947305675.1 uncultured Clostridia bacterium
GCTTCACCGCAAATACTGCATACACGTTTTTCAGAACCGTAAGTTTCACAGCCCGGCTCGATGACCGATTCGGTGACAAAAACGTGATCGTGTTCGGCGGTTTCGCCGCATCCGGCGGCAAACAAAAAGCAGAATATCGCCGCGGCAATAAGGAAAAAACGTTTTAAAGTCATCTTTTCGCCTCCGCAAATGATCAAATTCCGGGTATCGCTCTTGTACGGTAGATTTTGTGCTCGATCAAACGGATCGCCGCCGCGGCGATCAGCCCGAAGCAGGTACCCGCAACGGTATCGGCAACGGAATGCTGTTTTATGAATACCGTCGAAAGTATGATCGCCGCGCTGAGCGCTCCGGCGATGTATTTCGGCGATCTGTAAACCGAAAGCGATTCGCTGAACAGCACCGCGAAAAACAGCGCCACCGCGACCGTGCAATGCATCGAAGGCATTACCGCCCTGGGCGGCGAATCGGCGGCGTATATGAACCTGACCAGATCGATCGCGAAATTTTCTCTCCCCAGCAGTTCAAAATCCGGTCGGATCGAAAGCGGAAGCCCGTTCGGTACGACGGTGCAGAATAACATCGGTATGAACATACAGGAAAAAATCAGCGCGTAACTGCGAAGAAATTCCCGCTTGCTTTTATAAAGCGAATAGATCAGCACCGCGGCGATATAAAAATACCAAAGGATATAGGGTATTATGAACCACTCAATAAAAGGAATGCTTTTGTCAAACTCCGTCTCGATAAGCCAGACATCTTTATCGGCGGTGAATACTCGGAGCAACTCGAACCAAAGCGTATGGAACGGCCAGTAAAGCAGCAGTAAAACGTATTTATGGGTTTTTATATAATCCGAAACTGTTTTCATAATACGCCTCCCTTTTACATTTTATCACAGACTCATACCGTTTTCAACAGAAAAAATAAAAAGGGTACCGCTTAGGTACCCTCATAATAAAACCTATCAGAATTTATTGACTTTCTTCTGGAAATATGCCTTCGGGTGCTGGCAGACGGGGCACATTTCGGGCGCCTTGGGTCCGACGTGAACGTGGCCGCAGTTGGAGCAGATCCAAACAGTAACGTCTTCGGAAATGAATATCTCGTCTTTGTTGAGTTTTTCAAGCAGTTCTCTGTAACGTGCCTCGTGTTCTTTTTCAATTTTGCCTACCGCTTCGAAAAGATAAGCGATCTGGTTAAAGCCTTCCTCTTTTGCGGTGGCGGCGAAAGAAGCGTACATATCGGTCCATTCGTAGTTTTCGCCGTTTGCGGCGTCAAGCAGGTTTTCAGCCGTGGTGGGGATGCCGCCGTCGTGAAGAAGTTTGAACCAGATCTTTGCGTGTTCTTTTTCGTTGCCGGCGGTTTCTTCAAAGATGTCGGCGATAACGGTGTAGCCTTCTTTTTTCGCTACGCTTGCGTAATAGGTATATTTGTTGCGAGCCTGGGATTCACCGGCAAATGCGGTCATAAGGTTTTGTTCGGTTTTGCTTCCTTTAAGTTCCATTCTTTTTGCTCCTTCTATTTATAAAATTCCTTACCTGATTTTACCATTTAAAAAAATCTTTGTCAACTGCAAAAAATGTTTTTTCTTTACTTTTGCCCGCCACGGTGGTAAAATATCCGTGAACGTTTTTGAAATTTTTTAAAGGGCGGTGAAAATATGCCGTTTTTACCCGTTTCGGTCGAGGAATTCCGGGGAGTCCCGGATTTTGTCATAGTTACCGGCGACGCATACGTCGACCACCCGTCTTTCGGCACGGCGATAATCGGACGCGTGCTTGAAGCGGAGGGCTATTCCGTTGCGGTAATACCCCAGCCGGATTACAAAAGCAAGACCGATTTTATGCGTTTCGGCAAGCCCAGGTTGGCTTTTTTGGTCAATTCCGGCAACGTCGATTCGATGGTGGCACACTATACCGCCGCGAAAAAACGCCGCAGCGACGATTATTTTTCGCCGGGGGGCAAAGCGGGTTACCGACCCGACCGCGCCGTCATAGTCTATTGCAACCGCATACGCGAAGCATACGGCGATGTTCCTATTATTCTTGGCGGGTTGGAGGCTTCGACAAGGCGTTTCGCCCATTACGATTATTGGAGCGATTCGGTGCGCCGCAGCGTGCTTGTCGACAGCCGGGCGGATATGCTTACATACGGTATGGGCGAGAATATCCTGCGCCGCTTAGCGTTTCTTTTGGACAAAGGCGTTCCGATAAGAAAAATCCGCGATGTAAAAGGCACCTGCTTCCTTGAATCACGCGGGTACGAACCGAAGTTCGAATCGGTCTTTTGCGGTGAATACGACGATATAAAAACCGACAAATCCGCCTTCGCCGCGGCATACAGGATACAGTCGGACAACCAGGATCACATCTACGGCAAAGCGATAACCGAGGGCTACGGCGATAAGATCCTCGTCCAGAATCCGCCCATGCCGCCGCTGACGCGAAAAGAGCTCGACGCCGTCTATTCGCTGCCTTTTATGCGCGCGCCGCACCCGATCTATGATTCAATGGGCGGGATCCCGGGTATCGCCGAAGTAAAGTTCTCCATAACACACAACCGCGGGTGCTTCGGCGGCTGCAATTTCTGCTCTATCGCTTTCCATCAGGGGCGCACGGTCACCTCGCGTTCCATCGCTTCCTGCGTCGAAGAAGCTGAAAAGATCGCCGCAATGCCGGATTTCAAGGGGTATATCCACGACGTCGGCGGGCCGAGCGCCAACTTCCGCGGGAATTATTGCCAAAAAGCCGAAAAATTCGGCGTTTGCAAAGGCAAAAATTGCTTAACGCCGAAAATCTGCCCGAATATGCGCGTCGACCACAGCGAATATATCGAGCTGTTAAAAGCAATCGAATCGGTTCCCGGCGTTAAAAAGGTGTTCATCCGTTCCGGCTTGCGCTATGACTATATCCTTGCTGACAAAAACGAAAAATTCTTTAAAAAACTTGTCGGCGATCATATCAGCGGGCATCTTAAAGTCGCGCCGGAGCATTGCTGCAATGAGGTCCTGGCGCTTATGGGTAAACCGCCCGTGGAGGAATACGATAAATTCAAAAAAAGGTTCGAACAGCTCACAAAACAGGCGGGGAAGGAACAGTATATCGTCCCATACCTCATCTCGTCTCACCCCGGCAGTACGCTGGAATCGGCTGTCGAGCTTGCGGTTTATTTAAAAAAGAATCACCTCAATCCCGAACAGGTGCAGGATTTTTATCCCACGCCCGGCACCGCTTCGACCTGTATGTTTTATACGGGGATCGATCCGGCGACCGGAAAGCCCGTCTACGTTGCCCGCGACCGCCGCGAAAAACAGCTTCAGCGCGCGCTTTTACAGTACGGCCGCCCGCAGAACGCTCCGCTCGTGCGCGAGGCGCTTATCAAAGCCGGCAGGGAAGACCTTATCGGCTTCGGGCCTGATTGCCTCGTAAAGCCGGAACAGAACCGCGGTTTTGCTTTAAGATCGCCGCAAAAGCGCGGAAAACGCCCGCAAAACAGGCAAAAACGCAAAAATAACTCTTGACAAACGCATTTTTGCGTGATATACTGTCGCAAATTTTTAAAAAAGGAGTAACGGCAGTGCTTTATACCGCGTCCAGAATGAATAAAGTCTTTATGTCCGTATCCGGAGCGGAAGTATCGCTCCGCCCGGGCTTGCACCGCCTTACCCGTTTTTCCGTTTAACTTTCGTGATATACGGCGGTGCAGGTCGGATGATCCGGTTTGCACCGTATTTTTTATTTAAAGGAGGAAAGTAAAATGCAGCTCACACCCAAAACCGTTATATTAAAGGACGGGAGAACGGCGCTTCTGCGCACGCCCCGCCCGGACGAAGCCGGGGATCTTACGGCTATGATAAAGAAAGCCTGGGGCGAGACCGATTTCCTGCTTCGCGGTGCGGAAGACGTCGCGGATATCACGCTCGAATCGGAGCGCGCCTGGATCGAAAACGCCGTCGCGTCGGAAAACAAGCTGGTGATCATCTGCGATATCGGCGGCATCATCGCCGGGATCAGCGAGATCGGATTCTACACAAAGCAAAAGGTAAAACATCGCGCAAGTATCGGCGTAACCGTACTGAAAGATTACTGGAACCTCGGCATCGGCTCGGCGTTCTTTACCGAACTTATCGCCGCCGCAACGGCGCGCGACGAAATCGAGATCGTCGAACTGGAATTCATCGAGGGAAATGCCCGCGCACGCGCGCTTTACGAGAAATTCGGTTTCCGCATAGTTTCGCAAAAACCCGACGCTATTCGTTTAAAGGACGGAACATACAGAAACGAATACTATATGCAAAAGCGCCTTTAAAAAAAGGCGCACTCAGCAAGGCGTTTTAAAGGAAAGATATGCTGAAGTATTGCAGTATATGCATTTATATGATATACTGAATAAACACTTGAAATCAAATAATTAACCAAACGATCGGAGAGATTATTATGGATACCGAAATCTTTGTAAAGTTCAAGGATCGGCTGCTTGCAAACTGCCAAAGCGTTATCGTCGGAAAAGACGAAGCTATCGAACAGATAGTTATTTGCCTGATCGCCGGCGGCCACGTGCTGCTTGAGGACGTGCCCGGCACCGGCAAGACCATGCTGCTGCGCACGTTTGCCAAAAGCCTTGGCGGTGATTTCCGCCGCGTTCAGTTCACGCCGGATTTACTGCCGTCGGATCTTACGGGTATAAACTTTTATAACCAGAAAGCCGGGGAATTTGAGTTCCGTCCTGGTCCTCTGTTTGCAAATTTCATTTTGGCAGACGAGATCAACCGTGCCACACCGCGCAGCCAAAGCGCGCTGTTGGAGGTTATGGAAGAACGGCAGATTACAGTCGACGGTGTGACGCACAAGATGGCGCAGCCGTATATGGTTATGGCAACGCAGAACCCCGTTGAATCCTACGGAACATTTCCGCTTCCGGAAGCGCAGATGGACCGCTTTTTCATGCGGCTTAGCCTTGGATATCCCGAACGCGATGAAGAAACTTCCGTTCTTCGCCGCCGCGATTCGAAATCCATTCTTGAGGAATTGGGCGCCGTTGTCACGCCGGAAGAGCTTTCAGCACTTCAGAATTCCTATTCTGAAGTACGCGTTTCCGACGAGTTAGCGGATTATTTGATGAATATTGTAGTACGCACCCGTACCGACGAACTCGCAAGTCTCGGCGTGAGCACTCGCGGTGCGCTGGCGCTATACCGCGCATCACAGATACGCGCCGCAGTAAACGGGCGTGATTATGTGATACCTGAGGATGTCAAAACCGAAGCGATGGCGGTACTTCCCCACCGCATTGTGCTTTCCGGCAACAGCCACCTCGACACCGCTACGTTCGTCCGCCGCATTCTTGACGACGTTCCCGTCCCCCTTGACAGACCATGATCTTATTTGTGGTTTTCGGAGTTATCGTCATATTCGGCGTGTTGGAGATACTCAGTTTGAAGTTTTCGGAAAAGGCGGTCCACACGCATATCGAAACAGACCTGAGTTTATGCGCCCCTGACGAGGAGATAACGCTTAAATACAGCATAACAAACAGCTCTTTTCTGCCTTTTATATACGTCGGTATATCGATATATTTCGGCGAAGGCGTAAAAGTATATCCGCCCGAAAAAGACGGTCAGAAATGGAAGCTGCTGAATGATTTTTCCGGCTTGCACGTCGAACAGCGCATGCACTTGCTGCCGCACGGCAAACGGACCGGAAGGGTGCGCTTCAGCATTAAGAACCGCGGAGTGTTTACCGTAGGGCAGCATTACGTCGAAGAAGGCGACTATCTAGGAATTAAAACGGCTGTCCGCACGGAGTACGGCGCAAGCCGCATAATCTGCACGGCAAAAGCATGGGAGGACGAACCGGAATTCCGCCCTCTCGGCGGACTTTTGGGCGATGTATCCGTAATGAGGTTTATTCACGAAGACCCCTGCCTTATTGTCGGATACAGAGATTACACCGGACGTGAGCCGATGAAGCAGATCTCCTGGTATCAAAGCGAAAAGACCGGCCGGCTGACAGTTAAACAGCAAGACCACACCGCGCAGGCGGACGTGGCGGTACTGTTGAACATGGAAGGCGGCAACAGGCAGGCGCTGGAACAATGTCTATCGCTTACACGCAGCGTCTGTGAAAAGCTTGAAGCGCAGAAGATACCTTATATATTTCGCAGCAACGGCGACCTTTGGGACGTCGCGGAGGGTGTCGGCCGCAGTCATCTGTTCCCTATCCTGCGCTCGATCGGCCTAAGCCGCCTATCCTGCTACACGCCGTTTTCCGCCCTTGCCGACAGATGTATCCGCGAGGGTAACTCGAACCGCACATATATAATCATCTCTGACGATGCTCCATCCGCCGCGATTAATAAGATCCAGGCGTACAGCGAGCACCGCGTTATATCGTTGAATGTAAAGGCAGGTGATAAAGCATGAAATACGCCGTTTCACCGCGCGTCACCGCGGAAATTTGCCTTGTATTGCTTGTTTTTTGCCTTTTCGCTCCCGTAGAGCCGTACTTTTGGGTGCTTGCGGCATTTGCCGTCGCGGTTTTGCTTTGCGGTATCGCCGCGGCGCACTTTGACCGCGCCTCAATCCGGTTGCTTTGCTGTCTGCCGGCGGCACTGCTTATCCCTGTGACGGGGCGTATCGACGCTATTATCGTCACGGCGGTTTGCTGGCTGTTTGCCGCGATTCGTTTCGCATCGGGGCGTTTTACAGTGGAATATTGGGTGTATCGCCGTGAATTTGCCGTCCTTGCGTTTGCCGATATCGCCGCTTCCATCGCAATCGCGGCAGGCGTATCGTCACCGGGAGTGATCGGATTCGCAGCCTTCTCGATACTGTTGGGGATTTTTTCACTGCGCGTGATCCGTGCCGGAAACGCGGAAAATGCCGGATGGCACGCTTACAGCGCGCTTGAACTTGCGTTACCGTTGGGCGCAGCGGCAGGGATATCCGCTTTGGTCTGGCTGTTCCTTAAAGCTATACTTTACGTACTGCAATGGATAAACGGACTTATCGGCGACCCCGAAAAAACCCCGCCGCCTGCAAGCACGTACGTTCCCGAGGATCAAAGCTTCCATTTCATACCGTCCAAAATACCTTACGGATCGGATCAGCAATATGCTGATGAACTGGTCGATACGATTCCGTCCGTGAAAGAACAACAGGAGGATCTTGTACACAGCCTTCCGCCCCAATTCTGGGTTATATTAATACTTGCGGTCATCGCCGTCGCCGCTTTGTTCACCGTAATAATTATTCGCAAACGCAAAGCAAAAAAGAAAGCCGCCGATAACGCAAATGACGGCGCGTCCGGGATAAACCGCCGTGGCCGCCGCGCACGCCGCGAGGAAATAAGCCCCAAAGAACGCATAAGGACCGCTTATCGCAGTTATCTGTTCTTCCTGCAGCAGCAGGGGCAGTCGATACGCAGCAGCGATACGTCGCAGGACGTACTTTTTGCCGATTCCGCACGCGACGTCAGCCGCGATGAGTTTGAACTGCGCGATCTGTATATCGCCGCCCGTTACGGTGACGGGTCGCATATTGATCCTTCAGACGCTTCACGCGCGGAAGAACTGCTCGGCAGCATCCGCGGTGAAAAATGAATATAAGAAAGAGCCCGAAAAGGCTCTTTTCAGAGTGTAGACAAAGCGGCTATTTACGCACCGATATGGCACGAATGACGTAAATTGCCCGAA
>CAMZED010000070.1 GCA_947305675.1 uncultured Clostridia bacterium
TAGATCTTGACAATTTGCGAAGCATTTTAAACAAATTTGGAAAAATAAATTTTTTAGAAATATACCATTTAATAGCATTAGTTCAATATGATACATTTTTATCTGCATATTCATGTCTTAAATATTTCGAAAAAATTAAAGATTGAGTATTTGAGAAGCGCTCTCACTTTTTACTAATTAAATGCTGAGACCGCCGGTCTTGCTTTACGTTGCGGTGAGGACAATTGTATTTTTGTTACAAAAAATTCGCAGTTTTCAGCAAAAAAGACGCGGAACGCTGCGCCGTAAGGTTGACAAAACCGAAATGACGTGCTAAAATTCAATGATGAGTTAGCCGTGACTAACTAAAACGAATTGTTTTAACGGAGAAATGGATGAAATACTGACGAAGCAGGAGCATTGCGAACAGATCACAAAGCAACTCTGTATGATGGATTATTACACCTTTGAGATACAGGGCGCGGTGCTCGACCGGACGAAAACGCTCGGCTGTGGCGACGACGAATGCAATTTCCACCTGATGAGCAAAGAACGTGCGAAAGAGATCGGGTTTGTAAAAAGCCCGGACGCGAAATAAAGGGAGTCAAAAATGGAAAACAAAACTCACATCGAAAAAAACACCGTGCAGGAGACGCTCGTCATCCCGCTTTACGGCCGCAAGCTCTGCACCGAGCAGTTCCCGAATCTTTTCAGGGACGAGAAGGCGGTGGAGCTTATTAACCGCATCGACTACGATTTTTCGCCGTTCGAGAAAAAGTCGAAAAGCCTCGCTCACCGCTTCGGTGCGATGGAGGTCGCCATGCGCGAGGGCGACCTGATGATCGAGGCGAAGGATTACCTGAAAACGCACCCGGAGGCGACGCTGGTCAATCTCGGCTGCGGGCTCGATCAAACGGCGGAAAACTGCGACAACGGGAAATGCAGGATCGTCAATATCGACCTGCCGGACGTGATAGCGGTGCGAAACGAACTTCTGCCGGAGAAGGAGCGCATCAAAAACGTCGCCGCCGATCTGAACGATCTTTCGTGGTTCGATCATATCCCTGCGGAAAACGGCGTTTGCTTCCTCGCCGCCGGCGTGTTCTATTATTTCAAAACGGAGAATATCAAAAAGCTTTTTACCGCTATGGAAAAGCGTTTTCCCGGCGGCAGACTCGTGTTCGACGCGGCGAACAAACGCGCCGTCAAAATCATGCTGAAAACGTGGGTAAAGGACGCCGGGATCACCTCGATCTCCGATTTTTTCAGTGTTGAGGATATAAAAACGGACGTTATACCGTGGATGAAAAACTCCGCCGTCACCTCGCGCGGATATATGCTCGGATACAACGATCTGAAGGATCCGTCCGTACCGGGCGCTTTCCGGCTGCTTGCAAAGATCGCCGACGGGTTTATGAAAATGCAGATCGTGAAAATAGAATTCAGGGAGGCGTAATTATGGGACTTTTCAAAAAATACGTGAATCAGACGAGAAAGCCGGAGGGTTTCTTGGGCAAAGTGATGCTCGGCGGCATGAACGGCGGGCACGCGAAGCTCGCCGACTGGGGGATGTCGCACCTCGATATCGCCGAACCGTCGAATATCGCGGAGCTCGGATGCGGCGGCGGAAGGAACGCTGGCGAGCTTTTGAAAAAGTATCCGTCCGCTAAGGTCACGGCGCTTGATTATTCCGCTCTTTCCGTGGAAAAGGCGACGGAATACAACAAAAATATGATCGCGGCGGGCAGATGCAAAGTCGTTCAGGGCAACGTCGCGGAGCTGCCGTTTGCGGAAAGTGAATTCGATCTTGCCACGGCGTTCGAGACCGTGTATTTCTGGCCCGGTATAGAGAAATGCTTTGCCGAGGTGTGCCGCGTTCTCAAAGATGGCGGGACATTCCTCATTTGCAACGAATCCGACGGGACGGACGAAATAAGCCTCAAATTCGAAAAGATCATCGACGGGATGAAATGCTATACGTCGGAACAGCTTGAAAACGCGCTGAAAGCGGCGGGGTTCACGGAGGTCAGCGCCGATCATCATCCGAAAAATCCGTGGATCACGGTGATCGCAAAGAAATAACGATCACAACGGGGCGAAAGCCCTTGATTTTAAGGGTACGAGTTAGCCTACGCTAACGCAGTACGGCGAAGGAGATGCGGCGGTCTATGCGCTTGACGGAGTGGATCTTTCGCTTGAAAAAGGAAAGATATGCGTGATACTCGGGCCGTCCGGTTTGGGCAAAAGCTCGCTTCTGAATATGATCGGCGGGCTTGACAGCCTCGATTCCGGCGAGATCGTGATCGACGGGGAGAATATCACAAAGCTTTCGAAAAAAGCGCTGACTTCTTACCGCAAGCAGTGCGTGGGGTTCATTTTTCAGTTCTACAACCTCATCCCCGATCTGCTCGGCGATCATGTTCGCCTGTACCGGCGCATTGTGTATCGCGGGCAATCTGCTTTTTCTGCCGCTGTTCTTCGTCTTCCGGGCGCTTTTGACCGTGATGATGAAAAATACCGAGGATAACCGGCTGACCGAACGTTTCGGAAAAGAATATATAAACTACTGCAAACGCGTAAACCGCGTCATTCCGTGGTTTGCGAAGAAAGGAGACAAAAAATGAAGAAAAAAAAGCAAAGCGACGTTGCGGCTCTTCTCGGCTACGCCGGGAAGTACAAGGGGCTGACCTTTTTGGGGCTGACCCTGTCCGCCGTCGCAATGGTGCTGGGTATGGCGCCGTATATCTGCATCTGGCTCGCGGCGCGGGATCTGATCGCCGTGGCGCCGGATTGGAGCGCGGCGACGGAGATCTCAAAATACGGCTGGATGGCGTTCGCCTTTGCCTTCGGAGGTATCATCGTCTATTTCTGTGCGCTGATGTGTACGCATCTGGCGGCGTTCCGAACGGCGACGAATATCCGTAAGCAGGGTGTGGCTCACCTGATGAAAACGCCGCTCGGCTTTTTCGACAGCAACGCGTCGGGGCTGCTGCGCAACCGTCTTGACGGAGGCGCTTCCGAGACCGAAACGCTGCTTGCCCACAACCTTGCCGATATCGTCGGCACCGTGGCGATGTTCATCGGGATGCTCGTTCTGATGTTCGTTTTCGACTGGCGTATGGGGCTTGCCTGCCTGCTTGCCGCCGTGATCTCGGTCGGAGCGATGCTCACGATGATGGGCGGCAAAAACGCCAAGCTGATGGCGGAATACCAGGCGGCGCAGGACGTGATGAGCAAAGCCGGCACCGAATACGTGCGCGGTATCCCGGTGGTGAAAGTCTTTCAGCAGACAGTATATTCCTTCAAAGCGTTCAAAGCGGCGATCGACGATTACAGCGCAAAGGCGCAGAAATACACAGACGGCGTCTGCCGCGTTCCCCAGTCGGTCAACCTCACCTTCACCGAGGGCGCGTTCATCTTCCTTGTCCCGGCGGCGCTTTTGATCGCGCCTTCCGCGCTTTCGGGCGGCGACTTTGCCGGATTCGTTACCAACTTCGCGTTCTACGCCGTCTTCTCGGCGATCATTTCCACGTCGCTCGCGCGCATTATGTTCGCCGCGTCGGGTACGATGCTGGCGAAGACCGCGCTCGGGCGCATAAATACCGTAATGGACGCGCCGACGCTTGAAATCACCTCTTCCCCTCAGCAACCGAAGGACAACGGCGTGGAATTCAAAGACGTCACCTTTACCTACGACGGCGCGGACCATCCCGCGCTCGATCACGTTTCCTTCAAGGTCGAGCCCGGGCAAACGGTGGCGCTGGTCGGTCCGTCGGGCGGCGGCAAGACCACGGCGGCAAGCCTTATCCCTCGTTTTTGGGACGTTTCGTCCGGCGAAGTGCTTGTCGGCGGCGTGAACGTCCGGGACATAGACCCGCACGTGCTGATGGACAAGGTGGCGTTCGTTTTCCAGAACACCCGCCTTTTCAAAACGTCGATCCTCGAAAACGTCCGCGCCGCGCGCCCGAACGCGACGCGCGAAGAAGCCGAGGCGGCGCTTCACGCGGCGCAGTGCGACGATATTATAGAAAAATTGCCTAAAGGGATCGACACCGTGATCGGATCGGAGGGAACGTATCTTTCGGGCGGAGAACAGCAGCGCGTGGCGCTGGCTCGTGCGATTTTGAAGGACGCGCCGATCATCGTGCTGGACGAGGCGACGGCGTTCGCCGACCCCGAAAACGAAGCGCTGATCCAAAAGGCGCTGAAAACGCTCACAAAAGGCCGCACCGTCATCATGATCGCGCACCGTCTCTCTACCGTGGTCGGCGCGGACAAGATCATCGTTCTCGATAACGGCAAAGTCGCCGAGGAAGGCACGCACGCGGCGCTCTCGGTCGGCGGCGGACTGTACGAACGGATGTGGAAAGAATACAATCAGGCGGTCATGTGGAAGATCGCGTCCGGAAAGGAGGGAGCCTGAATGTTCGGAGAAAACCTGAAAAAGAAATATGCTCTGACCGATAAAGGCGTTCTCAATACAAAAAAGGGCGCCGTATGGACGGTCATCGTCAATCTCATTATGATGGCGGGCATGGGGATCCTGTATTTAATGATGCAAAACTATATGGACACGCTGACCGACGGCGCGGCGCTCCCCAACGCCTGGCTTTTTGTAGGTCTGCTCCTTGCGTTCGTCGTACTGTCTTTCGTCACGCATCTACAGCAGTACCGCACCACCTACGGGCTTGTGTATAACGAAGTGCGCGACACGCGCCTCACCCTTGCGGAACGGCTCCGCCGTCTGCCGCTGGGATGGTTCGGCAAGCGTGATATCGCGGACCTGACGACAACGGTGATGGACGACGTTAACCGCCTCGAACACGTTTGGTCCCACTGCCTCGGGTATCTTTACGGCGCGTATATCTCCACGGCGATCATCGCCGTTGTGCTGTTCATCTACGACTGGCGTATGGCGCTTGCCTGCCTGTGGGGAGTTCCGGTGGCGTTCGCGCTGCTGTTCGGCAGCCGCAGGATCTCAAAGCGCAACTCCGAAAAGCTGAAAGCCGACTCCGTCGCCGTTTCCGACGGGATCCAGGAATCCCTTGAAAACGTCCGCGAGATCCGCGCGACCAACCGCGAAGAGCAATATCTCGAAGGTCTTTTCAAAAAGATCGACAAGCGGGAAAAGACCAATGTCAAGGGAGAACTTGTCACCGGACTGTTCGTCAACGGCGCGTCGGTCATCATGCGGCTCGGCGTGGCGACGACGATCCTTACCGGCGCTTCGCTCGTGCTTTCCGGCAAGATCGACTTTATGTTGATGTTCATGTTCCTTATGGTCATCACCCGCGTTTATGCGCCGTTCGATCAAAGCCTCGCGCTCATCGCCGAGATGTTCATGTCGCAGGTATCCGCTTCGCGTATCAATGAAATATACGATACGCCGGGCGCGGAAGGCGCGAACGAATTCAATCCCGAGGGACACGATATCGTGTTCGATAACGTCAGCTTTTCCTACGACGATCACGAGGTGCTTTCCGGCGTAAGCTTCACCGCGAAAGAGGGCGAGATCACGGCGCTGGTCGGTCCGTCGGGATCCGGCAAAAGCACCTGCGCCCGCCTTGCGGCGCGGCTTTGGGAGGTGACGGGCGGAAGCATCAGGGTCGGAGGCGTAGATATCTCCACCGTCGATCCGGAGGTGCTTCTCACGGATTACTCGATGGTATTTCAGGACGTCGTGCTGTTTGACGACACCGTCATGGAAAACATCCGCCTCGGCAAACACGGCGCGACGGACGAAGAAGTCCTTGCGGCGGCGAAGGCGGCAAACTGCGACGAGTTCGTGATGAAAATGCCGGAGGGATACAAAACGCCCATCGGCGAAAACGGCGCAAAGCTTTCGGGCGGTGAGCGTCAGCGCATCTCGATCGCCCGCGCACTTCTGAAAGACGCGCCAATCGTGCTTCTCGACGAGGCGACGGCGTCGCTCGATGTGGAAAACGAAACAAAAGTGCAGGGCGCGCTGTCGCGGCTGCTCGCCGGCAAGACTGTGCTGGTCATCGCTCACCGTATGCGCACCGTCGAAGCGGCGGATAAGATCGTCGTCCTCAAAGACGGGAAGGTCGCGGAGGAAGGCTCGCCGAAAGAGCTTTACGCAATCGAAAACGGCATTTTCCGCCGTATGGCGGATCTGCAGGCAAAAAGCGCGGAGTGGAGCGTTTGAAAAGGTAAAAAATGGCCCTCGGCAGATCGCCCGTCAACTGTCGTGCATATTCTCGAAAACCGTCAGTACACCGGATGCGCCGTGAACTTTATGACGACGACCGTAAGCTGCAAAGTCCACAACAACGACAAGTACGACGGTCACCGCCACTTGATGAGCATTCCCGATGAGAAGGAGATTCAGGCAATGATGGAGGAAATGAAGAACAACCCAAAACGCTGAAACTCGTATCATAAACGCAAAAAGAAGAACGGTGCAACCCCGTTCAAACGGGATTACACCGGTTCTTCTTAAAAAACATCCTTATAACGGTCCGGCAAGCGCCCGCCTTGCTTTGTTATTTTTTGATGTAAATACAGACCGCCTTTGAAGTTTTTGAATAGTCCTCCGGTATATCAAGCGGCTTTTCTTCGGAGTTCATTCCGTACCATAACATATATGTCAGAGGGAAGAAACCATCGGTAAGCGTCCAATGAGCGAATTCCTCCATAAGGTCGGCGCGGACATACGGGAGAAGTGTGCGTTTTGTCGCTTCGGACACAAGCGAATAGTATTTGTCGCAAAAAGGACCAAACGCCTTTTTCAGAACTTCAAGCAAATCGCTTTGCTGATCATAGGTCATGACCGGCATTGAAAGATACAGCCCGCCGTCTTTTTCATGAAGATAATCGAGGCTTATAAGGTGCGCGGCAGTATCCTGCTCGTTTTCGGTGAGTTTTATAAACGGATCGTCGTAAATACGCGCAAAGAGGTCGGCGTTCGATTCGTTGATAATGCTGTCTCTGTCCGAAAAAGGTTCATATTCGAAAAGATTCGCGTGCTCCAGTATCTTATAACCGGACGTTTTGAAATAATTGTGCAGGTTGCTCCAGCCAACCGAGTTGTTCTTCCCGCGATAAGCCGGTGATTCGTCGGGATATGTCACGGTTCCCGCGATTCTATATTCCTTCCCGTTGTTTTCCGGCACTTTTCCGCGCCATTCGGAGTTGCTTTTCGCTGACATATCAATCTGCATAGCCCACGCCGCGAAATAGTAAAGCAGCCACAAAAGCGTTCCGAACGGCATATCGTTTCCGTAGAATCCGACAGCGCGTATTTCTTTTTCGCAATTCCGCAGAATCTCGGTCGCCTCGCTTCCAAGCGTATCATAAATATCCGAAGCGGCAGCGAGGTAATCGAGATACGCCTGCCTGGGATAAATCAGAAAATCGGTAAGGTATTTGCCTTTTGACGATTCCTTGATAAACTTGTTTTCAAGCAGATAACGCAGTTTTTCCT
>CAMZED010000071.1 GCA_947305675.1 uncultured Clostridia bacterium
CTCGACCGAAGGTCGAATATAACTCGTTCCGAAGGAACGAATATAGTTGAAAAAGGACGTGCAATGCAACTCCTTTTTCTGGCAGGGATGGCTGGATTCGGACCAGCGAGATGCCAGAGTCAAAGTCTGGTGCCTTAGGCCACTTGGCTACATCCCTATAATTTTATTGCCGCCGCATCCCGGCGGGCAATGGCTATTATATATCATAAAAACGGTTTTGTCAACCTGTAAAACGACAATTGAGATACAATAATATTGCAAAAACCGTTGCATTCGTTACAAAAATGATATATAATACTTAAAAATAAAGAATGTTTTTTGTCAGACGCGCAGGGAGGATAGTTTTTATGAAGAGAATTCTCGCCGTTGCAATATTGATATTTGTTTTGTGCTCGGCTATGCCTTTTTCGGCTGTCCCCGCCTCGGGCGGGACGGCGATCGCTCAGGCGGCGTTCGACAGTTTCAGCGCCGGGCTGTTCGCTTTGCAGGAACAGATAAATCTTTCGGCTTATTCGCTGACAAGAGATGACCTTATGTCGCTGCTCGGGCAGACTCTTTACGATTATCCGATGCTTTATTACGTCGATAATTCATTAAGGTTCTCGGTCGATCAGGCAAATGGCACGGTAATAAACGTGCTGCCGAAGTACAATATGACTTCCTCTGCGAAAAAAGAAGCCGACGCTTTTATCGAATCGGTTCTCGGGCCGGTCATCGGATCGATCCCCGAAGGACTCGACGATTACGAAAAAGCGGCGTACCTTTACGATTATGTCTGCCTGAACTTTCAATATTCGCCCGATACCAATCAGATCCGCGATCTTTACAATATGCTCAAAGAGCGCCACGCGGTTTGCGACGGCTATACGAAACTCCTCATCGAGCTTTACAAGCGCGCCGGGCTGGAAGCTCACGGAGTCACCAGCGACGAGGCCAACCACTCCTGGACGGAAGTAAAGATCGGCGGAACCTGGTATATGGCTGACGCGACCTGGGGCGACCCTATACCCGATATGCCCGGAAGAGCCGCCCACTCGGCTTTCCTCACAAGCTATTCCGCGATCGGATCCGACCACGGGAGCGACGCCGTGATGCTCTTCCCGGCAACCGAAACAAAGCTTGACGGATTGTTCTGGCACACTGTGGATAGACCTTTCGCGTTTCTTAACGGAAGCGCCTACTGCGTGTCCGACCGTTCTATCCGCTCGTTCGATTTCGCAACGGGCGAATATCGGGAGGTATTCAATATCGAAGACCACTGGCCCGCTTCGGGAAACAAATATTATGTGAGCGCATACAGCGGACTCGCGGCGTTTAACGGATCGCTTATCTTCAACACGAACAGCGGGCTTAAAAAGCTCGACCCGTCTACCGGCAAAGCCGAGACTCTGGTCGATTTCGACGATACGCGCTCGGCGTACGGGATCTATTCCGCGTTCGACACGATCTACGTCGTGTTCGGCGACACCCCCAACCTTAAAACGAGCGAAGTCAAAACCTATTCTCTCCGCAAACTGTTCGGAATACCCGATGAGATCCACGTCCACACCTACGGCGAACCTTCGTTCAACTGGTCGGAAGATCTTTCTTCCGCGGCGGCGACTTTCAACTGCGTTGAAAAAGACGATTCCGTGACGGTCGACGCCTCGGTATCCCTGCAAACGACTCCGGCAGGGCGCGGGATCGCCGGAAAGACGGTATATACCGCCACCGTGCAGTTCGGCGGCAGAACCTATACCGACGTTGTCGAGGTCACCATCGAGCCGCTCGCCCTGATCGGCGACGTAAACGGCGATAAAACCATCGACGCCGCCGACTATATTCTTGTAAAACGCCACGTGCTCGGGACGATAACGCTTACCGGCGAACAGTTCGTCCGCGCCAACGCTACCGCGTTTCTCAACGGCGATGAAGTCGTCACCACCGCTGATTACGTAATGATCAGGCGCGCGATACTGAAAACTATTGTTATCAGACAAGGTTGACAGACAATGGCAGAATACGATATTTTAAAAAAGAGCCCGCTTTTCAACGGGCTCGACGATTTTTCAATGCGGCGCGCGCTGGAGCTCTATTCCGCTTACGAAGACGATTATCCGCGCGGGACCGCCGTCGCCAACGCCGGAACGCCGCTTAACAGGTTCGGACTGGTGATCAGCGGCAGGATCCAGGTCAATTCAGACGATATCGACGGAAACCGCGTTATTATGGCGGCGGTCGGGCCGGGCGGCACGTTCGGCGAATCACTTTGCTGGCTTGCCGAACCGGAGATCCCGGTAGGTATAGTCGCGATCGCCGATTCAAGGGTGATGTGGCTTTGCCCGGATTTTATAAGGAATGCCCCGGCGGACGCTTTTGCTTTTTCGCTTGCGCAGAGGTTCATTTCGATGCTCGCCGCGCGGACTCTTGCCATGAACGACCGCATACAGGTGCTTTCACGTATTACCCTGCGCGAAAAACTCACGGTTTTTTTC
Source organism: uncultured Clostridia bacterium (assembly GCA_947305675.1). Classification (GTDB taxonomy): domain Bacteria; phylum Bacillota; class Clostridia; order Oscillospirales; family CAG-382; genus Coliplasma. The sequence goes on from CAMZED010000071.1 coordinate 2,475, forward strand.
TCGCTTTGCAGCGGAGGCGGAACCAAACGGAATTTCGATATCCCTTTCGACCGCGAATCGCTTGCGGTTTATCTCGGCGCAAACCGTTCCTCACTCTCGCGCGAGCTGTCGGCGATGAAGCGCGACGGAATTATCGATTATTACAAAAACAGTTTCCGCCTGCTTTGAATATATATATACGTTGCAATGGCAACGTATAATCGCCGCAAACGGTTATATAATACCTTCGAAAACAATTCGTGAGGTATTTATTATGAAAAAAATCGCTTTGTTCCTTGCGGCGGTGATGCTTGTCTTCGCCTTCGCTTCCTGTACGGATAAACCCGTTTCGACTTCGCAGACGGAATCTTCTTCGCCCGCCGAAAGCAGCGTCGAACCGTCCGAAAGCAGCGCCGAACCCGCCGAAAAAACCGTGGTCCGCATCGCGGGGCTTAAAGGTCCGACTTCGATCGGGCTTGTAAAGATGATCGAGGAATCGGCGAACGGCAACACGGCAAACGATTATCGCTTTACGGTTGCCGGCAGCGCCGACGAAGTGACTCCGCTGCTTATAAAAGGCGAACTCGATATCGCCGCGATACCCGCAAACCTCGCCTCGGTGCTTTTTAACAAGACCGAAGGCGCCGTCCGGATCGCCGCCGTCAATACGCTGGGAGTGCTTTATATCGTCGAAAAATCCGCCGGTGTATCTTCTGTCGCCGATCTTAAGGGCAAAACCTTGTATTGCACCGGTAAGGGAAGCACACCGGAATATACCATCCGCCACATCCTGGAAAAAAACGGGATCGATCCCGACAAAGACCTTACTCTTGAATTCAAGAGCGAACCGACCGAGGTGGTCGCGCTGCTCAACAGCGCCGAATCCGGCGTTGCAATGCTTCCTCAGCCCTATGTCACCGTCGCCGAAAACAGCGTCGAAGGGCTTAAGACAGTTATAGACCTTAACGCGGAATGGGAAAAAGCCGAAAATTCGACCGAGATCATCACCGGCGTGGCGGTCGTGCGCAAAGAGTTCGCGGAATCGAACCCCGAAGCGGTAAAAGCCTTCCTGAGCGAATATGCCGATTCGGTCGGATACGTCAACACCAACGTGGAAGAAGCGGCTGAACTTGTCGAAAAATACGGCATCGTAAAAGCCGCGATAGCCAAAAAAGCCATCCCCAAATGCAACGTAATCTTTATGTCCGGCGAGGATATGAAAGAATCGCTCAACGTTTATCTCGGAGTGCTGTATGAAGCTAACCCGCAATCAGTCGGCGGCAAACTCCCCGGCGAAGAGATCTATCTCATACTCGAATAAATTCAGATATATAGCCCTGCCCGCGTCGATTCTGCTGGCGCTCGCCGTTTGGCAGATCGCCGCGTGGCTTGTCGGTTCAAAACTGCTGCTCGCTTCTCCGGTCGACGTTATCAAGCGTATGTTTGAGCTCGTCACCGGCGGAGAGGGCTTTTTTGCCACTGTCGGATATACGTTCGCGCGGATCGCTTTAGGGTTTTTCCTGGGGCTTTTTGCCGGGATAACGCTTGCCGTACTTGCGGGCAGGTTCCGTGTTGTGGAAGTATTGCTTTACCCGTATATGATCACGGTCAAATCGATCCCGGTGGCGTCGTTCGTTATACTTGCGCTCATATGGCTCACGTCGGCGCAGCTTGCGTCTTTCGTTTCGTTCCTTATGGTGCTTCCGGTGGTATATACAAACACCCTTTCGGGGATAAAAGCTGTCGACGCAAAGCTGTTGGAAATGGCGTTCGTCTTCAAAGTGCCGCTCGGGCGCCGTATAAAATACGTTTGGATCCCCGGAATAAAAGATTACCTGCTGTCGGCGTGCAGGATATCGCTCGGGCTCGCCTGGAAATCAGGCGTGGCGGCTGAACTTATCGGCTATCCGAGCGGTTCGGTCGGAGAACGGCTTTATTATTCGAAAGTCTATTTCGACACGGTGGATCTTTTCGCCTGGACGGCGTTTATAGTGCTGCTTTCGTTCGCGTTTGAAAAAATTTTCATGTTCGCCGCACGGAGGTTGCTTAAATGACAAAAGATATAGTTATTGAATCGCTTTCGTTCTCATACGGCGAAAACCTTGTTATCGACAGGTTCTCCCGCACCTTTGCGCCCGGTTCGCGCAGCTGCTTAATGGGCGCTTCCGGCTGCGGAAAGACCACGCTTTTGAATATCATACTCGGCTTGATACCGCCCGGTTCGGGAACGGTTTACGGCGTGCCCGAAAAGATAACCGCGGTGTTTCAGGAGGACAGGCTGATCGAATCGCTCGACGCCGCCGACAACCTGCGGCTGGTCACCGGAAAATCAAAAAGCGCATCGGAGATAAGGGACCTGCTCGGCTTGCTCGGGTTGGAACCCGGTCAGCCGGTAAGCGAGTTTTCCGGCGGGATGAAGCGCCGCGTCGCCATCGCGCGCGCGCTCATCGATCCCGGCGATCTTGTGGTCATGGACGAACCGTTCAAAGGGCTCGACGAAATCACAAAAGCGCAAGTTATAAACGTAATCAACGGCAAAACAGCCGGAAAAACGCTTTTGGTCGTGACGCACGATCCTTCTGAAGCCGCGTTGCTCAACGCAAGTGTAATTGAATTGTAACAAAAAAACAAGCCTTCCGGTTCGGAAGGCTTGATTGCTTTGTTGCGTAAACTTAACGTTTGCTGAACTGGGAAGCGCGGCGAGCAGCTTTGAGACCGTATTTCTTTCTTTCCTTCATTCTCGGGTCGCGGGTGAGCAGACCGGCTTTTTTGAGGGGAGCGCGGTTTTCATCTGCCGCCTGAAGCAGCGCGCGTGCGATGCCGTGACGGATCGCGCCCGCCTGACCGGAGATGCCGCCGCCTTTAACGGTGCAGATCACGTCGAACTGACCTTCGGTTTTGGTGACGCCGAAAGGCTGGTTGACGATGAGTTTAAGGGTTTCGAGACCGAAATAATCGTGGGTATCTCTGCCGTTGACGGTAACGTTGCCGGTACCGGGAACAAGGCGTACGCGAGCTACCGAGCTTTTTCTTCTGCCGGTGCCGTAGAAATACGGTACTGCGGATTGATAAGTCATTTTTTACTTCCTCCTTACTTTACTTCTACGGGTATAGGCGATTGAGCCTGCTGTTTGTGTTCGCCGTTGGCATAAACCTTAAGCCTGCCGAAGCTGGCGTCGCCGATCTTGTTTTTGGGAAGCATGCCTTTAACGGCGAGTTCCATTGCAAGTTCGGGTTTGGTTGCCATAAGAGTGCGGTATTTAACGGATTTGAGACCGCCGATATAGCCGCTGTGGCGATAATAGAATTTCTGGTCAAGTTTTCTGCCGGTGAGGACCGCCTGAGCCGCGTTTATAATAATAACGCATTCGCCGCAATCGACGTGAGGAGTATATTCGGGGCGGTGCTTACCGTTGAGGATGGTAGCGGCGAGTACGGCGACTTTGCCCATAGGCTTGCCGGCGGCGTCGATAACGTACCACTTGCGCTCAACTTCCTCTTTCTTTAACATTGTTGTGGACATTGCAAAGATTCCTTTCGAGAGTTTATCATTTTTCGTGCTTTGACAGTATAACATATTTTTTGCTCTTGTCAATAGTTTTATCAAAACTTTTTTCATTTTCAAGGGCATTTTTTTCGATTTTTTCGTTTTTTGTCAAGTTTTTTAATTTGCCGGTCACGTTTTTGCCGGGCGATTATTCATTTTTGCAAGTGTATATAAAAACTATTGACAAATAAACGTCGGGGTGGTATAATCTGCTATACCGAACATTTGTTCGGATTATGAAGGACGCCGAGCAACGGTCGCTCCATCCGACTCGGCGAAAGATGAATGAAAAGATTCGCGCAATAAAAGCCGGGCTGCCCCGTCCGGCGGCAGAGCGAAAAAGATGAAAGGATGAAAAATGGATTACAAACAATACGCAAAAGATCTGCTTCACCGCAAAAAGAATCTCGTTTCAGCATATTCGGCGATACGCGCCGAGCTCGAAAGTCTTGAAAAAGAAAAAACCGCGTGTAAAAGTTCGGCGGTCAATTCGAGCGGGGAAGAAGCCGAGATCTACTCAAGACGGCTTATCAACACCATAACAAGCATAGAGGATTGCCGTATGCGCCGCAGCGTTGTCGAACGCGAGCTTATGATGATCGAACGCGGTATGAGCGGACTGTCCGATTACCAGAAAGATCTGCTGGAATACTTTTTTATCGAGCGGGTGCATAACGCGGCAGAGGGAATTATGGGAAGATATTACAAAGAACGTTCGGCTGTCTACCGCGACCGCAACAAGGCGCTTGAGGAGTTTACAAGATCGGTCTACGGCGTTTTGCAATTATAATGTAAAGAAGAGCGGCGCTTGGCGCCGCTCTTATAATTCTTATAATATTCGAAGTATTTACGCGCTTATCAGGATTTGGTGTAACCCGTGCCGGTAAACGTCATATCGAGCTGATCGATCTCAACGGTGATCTCGGCGCTGCCGTCTTCCGCTTCGTTAACGGTTATGCTGCCGGTTATGCCGTATTCGCCGTTGTCAAAATAATAAACGTTGTCTTCGACCTTTGAGAACATAAAGACGCCGCTCATACCGTCTTCGGCGCTGCTTCCGTCGAGGATCGAAACTGTGAATATGCCGTCATGAGCGTAGTTGCCGAAAGAAGTTAACGTTTCGCCATCCGGATAAGTCTCATATATGCGTTCGCAAATAATCGATCCGATGTCGTACAACCCGAGCGACTGCCAGGTATATCCGTCATCGCCGGTTTCGACGGTGGGATCGTATTCGTCGTCTCTGAGTGTGATATCATAGTGATAATCGATGCCGAAGACCTCGATGTCGAGCGAATCATCGGTGAACGAAGCCGAGACCGGCACCACCATCGTGGCGTAGC
>CAMZED010000072.1 GCA_947305675.1 uncultured Clostridia bacterium
AAAAACCGCCTGAAAGCGCCGCTCTCGTCGAGAGGAACGCCGCCGCGATACCTCCCATAAAGGATATCCGTGTCGCGCCGCCGGAAATGAATAAGTAAAGAAGCATCGCCGCGCCGATTCCGGTCAGGTACGCCCACAGCGTATCAAGAGAAACGCCGAAAGAGCTGCTGAATGTATCCTTGAAGGATCTCTTTGTACTCGTGTTTTTGCGCGTGAACAGTCCGATCAGCGAAACGAGCGCTCCGGCGAATATCCCTTTTCCGAGAATGCCGCCGACAGCCCCGAAAAATCCGCTCGACATCCCGCCGTTCGCAAAGGTGAGAAAGGACAGGATCTTGGTGGGTATCGGGTTGATCCCGCAGGCTTGTAAAATGTTCAACACTAGCCACACGACCGCGAGCGTGATCGCCGGAATAAGCCGCTTCGGATCCTTGAAAGACGAACCGATCGATGTAAATAATTGCTTGACGCTTGTTCCGATCACCTTGCCGGGACCAGGGATCACATTCGACACAGCGGCTACAGCGTTGTTTCCTATCGTACTGTACGCCGCCTCGCCGGATACATTCAGCGCGCTGAACCGGAAAGCCTGCGGCTCCGGCGCTCTTTTTACAGTCGACTGAACCGGCGGCGTTTGCGCCGGTGTTTGATTATTCACTGATTGATTGTTCGGAACGCTGCCGACCGGATTCCCGCATTTATCGCAGAACTTTGCGTTATCCGGCAACTTGTTCCCGCATTTCGGACAGAACATAAAGGAACCTCCTTGCGAATCTTACTTTACTTCAGAGTACATTATACTACAATAATAAGGATCACCTCAAGAGTTGACAATAAGTTGTCATTGACATTTTTACGGTCAACTCATTGATTTTTCGCACGCTCCTTGATAAAGCTGTAGAGTGCGAAAACGAAGAACACCGCCGATACGATCCCGCCGTACGTCGCCGCCTGACCGATATCCGTTTTTTTGCTGACCAAAGCGTAAAGTACGGCTCCGATCGCCGGAAAGGGAAGGAGAAAGAATGCGAAGACCCTTGCGGTTTTGCGGTTTTTCTTTAACGCCGCAAGGATCTCCGGATGATTCACCCTGTCGGAAAAGCCGGGCGCGGTATATTGCGTTACATTCCGCTGTGCCGGAGCGGGAGCGGCGATTGCCGCTCCGCAGTTCGGACAGAATTTTATGTTGTCATTAAACTGCGTTCCGCAGTGAGTACAGAATTTAGCCATCTTATTCCTATACTCGTTCTTTTCCGTATAGTGACAATGCCGTTTTATTTCTTTCCGCTTTGTCCGTTTCCTCCGAGCCCGTTCATTGCCGTATTGATACCGCCGCCGATGCCGACACCCGCGACGGTGTTTTTGATATCGTTCATGCGTTTGGCGGATTCGATCTTATAGCCGAACTTGGCGTCGATCTTCTCAAACGCATCGCCCACGCCGCCTATCGCCGTTTCGAGCGTATTGCCGTTCAGTTCACACGCTTTACGCGCTTCGGAAAGGGTGATGCGATCGCCTACCCAGGCTTCCGTGCGCTGTTTCATTTCACCTGTGAGAGCCTGACCGCTCCCCCGATCAAGGATACGCGCATTGACGTAATCCTGATTTGTGAGCGTTTCCGTATAGCCCTTTCCTAAGGATACTCCTTCTTTCTCAACGACCAATTTGTTGTATTTTGCAGGCTGATATACGCCTTCTTCCATAAGAGCATACGCCTCTTTGAGCTTCTTGGCGTTGTCGGACAGCCTGATCGTTTTGGCGGTCGCCGCGTCTGCCTTGGAATAAGCTTCCAGCTCTTTCAGCAGTTTATCGGCGTCAACATCGGACAGCCCGGACAGCACCTCTTTTTCAAGCCGTGCGCCCTCCGCATACGGATGCGCGCCCTTGTATCGCAAGGTATCGGCCACGCTGCGCGCCTTCTCTGCTCCCATGAATTCGCCCATTCTGCTCTTGTCGGTAACCTGCTGCACCGTGTTCAAACCGCCCTGGAAGAAATCTTTATGCTGTATGGTGCAGGCGGTCTGATCCAGTTTGCGGGCAAAGCCGCCCTTTGCGGCAAACTGCTCGGCAAACTCCTTGCCGCAGGTCTCCTCCACCGTTTCACGCACCGCCTGTTCGAGAAGTTCATCCGCCGTCGCCTGGCTGATATACTTTGTGCCGCCCTCCTTTGTGACCACCTTGGGCGTCCAGTCGATATCTCTGCCGAACTTGGTGGATAAATCCTTATTGGCGGTCGCGCGGTCAAAGCGGACGGTCATCGGATCGATGTTGTATTTATCCGCGATCATATTCTTGAACTTCTGTTCAATTTTGGACGCCATCGTCCGTTCGATATCCTCATTGAGCACGGCGCGCATGGCAAGCTGTTCGCCGGGAAGCACCGAATTGGCGTGTTCGATGGCGGCGTGGCTGGCTTTGAATTCCATGATCGCCTGATTGTATTTGATCTGCGCCGCGCCGCTGGTCGGATTCGCCTGCAGTGCCTTCTTAGCGGCGATCAGCTCATTGTAAAGGATCTCGCCCTCTTTATTGGTGGCGTTACCCGCCATATCCAGACATTTTTCCTGAATCGTTTTCGGCGCCGTTTTTGCTTCGGCAATCAGCACATCGCCCGCCGCTTTTCCTTTGCTCACACTCTCTTTAACAACGCTTTCGGCGCGGGTTGCTTTAGGAACGCCGAGCTTGGGATCAAATTTGTTCACCGTTTCCACAACGGAGTTGATCGCTTTGCCGATCTTGTCGCCGACGGTCTTTGCGCCTTGCGGGATCTTGGATACGACGTAGCCCGCCGCTCGTTTGGCGTCCGCCGCCGCGAGGGAAGCCATTTCTTTGGCAACGCTCTTGACCTTGGCGGCCTTTTCCATCAACGCCGCCGTCTTGACGGGAGCGAGTTTTTTCGCCGCCGTACCGATCGCTTTGGACGCGCCTCTGCCGACCGCCGCCACTACGCCGATCCCGGCGCCGAACACAAGCGGAACCGCCATGGCCTTAAAGTAGCCGTAAGCGGTGCCCTTACCGCCGCTCGCCTTGCGGTAATCCATCGCGGCGCGGTTGACGTCCAGCGCCACCATAACGATCTCGGACGCACCGCCGGTCATTACGTCGAGCGAGATGCGCAGCACGATGCCCGACCAGCCGTCCCAGCTTCTTGTGGCGGCGGCGAGAGCCTCCAGCTCGTCGGCGACGCCGTATGTATTCACATCGGAGCCGATGCCCTTGAGCTCACCGGTCTGGAAGCGTTCCCACACGTCCACGACCTTGGCGACCTGATAGGGATCGTAGCCGTAGTTGCGATCGAAGCCCGCCGTCATACGGTCGATCATGTTGTAAAGCGGGAACAGTTGACTTAAGTAGTGTTCAAACACGACCTTCTGGATCCCGAAAAGCATCTCACGGATCTGATCGTCGTACTTGTCTACCTCATGGTTATCTTTGACGCCCGCTACGAAACGGTAGGGCTGACTGCGCAGCAGAACCTCGCGCGCGGACTCATAGTGCGCCGTTTTTGCCGTTTCACCCGCACCGATCGTCACGTCGGCGGAATAGGACATCTTCACAAAATAACGCGTCGGCGCGTCGAGAAATCCGCCTTCGCAGACAAAGGCGTAGTTTGCAAAATCACCGTCAACTTTGAGGAGCTTCGGTGTAATTCTGATGTGATCCAGCGCGTTTTGAATCTGTTTTTTCTTTTCGTCAGTCTCGCCCTCAAGCGGTGCGAAGGTGACGTTCGGGAACGCCGCCATCTGGCGTACCTCATGGTTCTCCTCGTCGTAGTAAAGGACGTATGCCGCCGCTTCTGTGACGGAGGTCTCAAAGTCGGAGAGGGTCATCTTCTTCATTTCCTTGCCCGCCGACTCCTTCTTCGGCACGCGGTAGCAGTTGAGCGCGTTCACCGGCAGGCAAAGGCCCATACCCAAACGAATGACCTTGATACTGCCCTTGAGCGTCTGCGATTCATTTTTCACCGTGACGTTCAGCCAGCCCTCGGTATATACGCCGGCGTCATAGATTTCTTTATTTGTTTCCATAAAGACGGCGTAGTGAACGTGCGCATTCTTGTCGTCGCATTCAGCCAGATCGATCTCGTAGTTTTCACCATTGTAGGAAAGTTCGATCTCGTACTTATCGCCCATTTCAGAAACTTCAAAGGGCAAAAATTCCGGTTCATCCAAAATTCCCGCGGGGAGAGTCAGATTATTCTGGAAGAATTTGATCCCCGGCACGGCGATGTTGAAAATGACGTTCTGCGTGAACGTGCCGCCCTCGCCCTCAAAGAAGAAGCTGACCTTGCCTTCCGGGGGCTGCTCCTCAGTATCGTAAACAGAAACCACGGCGCGTCGATAACCGTTCGCCATGCCGCCGTCTTTGACGATGAGCGAATCGTCGGAAGACCAGACCCGTATCTGCTCTGTCAGATCAGCACGCGGGATCTCCCGCCCGTCCGGGGTGATTTCGGCGATGCGGGCAAAAACATCCTGCGGCGGCGCGCCCTTTTTGAGCGAGGAGCCGAAGTTTTTGTTGATATACATTTTGAATTGCGAGCGCTTTTTCTTGTCGTCTTCGCCTCCTTGGCCTGAAGCTCCGGCAAGCGCCGCGCCGGCTCCGAGCGTGCCGAGGATAATGATCGCGGGGATGGTCGTGCCGCCGTCTTCACCGGGATCTTCTTTTGCGTAGGTGTCCGCTACAGCGTTTTGCTTGACGACGTCGGAAGTCCATTCTCCCGTCCCTTCTCCGACGGTAACGGCGGGACGAATGCTTTGCAAGGCGGGATATATGGTATTGACCGCAAGGTCACGGCAACTAACGTATTCGTCGTACATTTTCGCTGTGGTTTCATCCGCCGCCATCGTGCCGTTATCATACCACACATACGTGCTGACAGAGGCGCCGCAGACGAAATAGATGCCCGGATACGCATCCGATTTCAGATAAATGAATGTTTCCCACATTTCCTGTTCATTTTTCAGCGCCTCGATCTTATTGATCACGCCGCCGGCGGAATGGATATCCCCGGTGCCGTTTGCATTAGGCCGTTCGATCCAGTCGTAGTGGTAGGTGGAAAACATGACACCGTCTGACAACGTCGTTTCTTTGCATTCGTACTTATCCTTTTCATGGGGCGTTCCGTCCGGATTTTTCTGATGTTGTTCACGCTTTTCCGCAATGTATTCATCCCACGATTTACCCCAACGCTTCAGATCAGCGTCGGTAAACACGCCGATCACCTTCGGACCGCAGACAACGTCGGCGCTGATATAACTGGTGATCGCGCTGCCGACCGATGTTCCGCCGTCGTCATATTGGGCACTGCGATACCATGCGTACCGGTCGTAAGGAAGATCCTTCGTAGTTGCTTTTTTATGGGCGCTTCCCGTTTTCTCATACTCAGCGCCGTACCATTCTTCCTCCACGTATTCATAGGTGCGCCCCTCTGTAAAATAGGTGGTGTAGGAACCCGGAACGTCAAAATGGAAGGTGATCGGCTGCTCATAAACCGTCTTATCGTAAAATCTGCTTTCGCCGAGTTGTATCAGTCGATACGTTGCGCGAATGTCGCCGCCCGAACGCCGTACTTCCGGCGTCCAGGAAAGCTGAGACCTATCATAATAGGTCGTTTTGTCCTCGATTTTGCATTCGACGTTGTAAGCGTCGTTTTTCTTATACTTGTCGTAGTCAAACAATTCCGCAGCGAACACGGTGCTTCTGAGCGTAAAGACAAAGGACAGCAACAGCATCACAGCCGAAATGCCCCGTATGATTCTTTTCCGGATGGTCATACCGCCGACACCTCCTTTTTATTGCCGAATACAATGGTGAGCACAATTCCCGCGATCACGCACACGCCGCCGAGAATGACCGGCAGCCAGCCGAACGGGATCGCCGAGAGGAGCGCGCCGAGCGCAAAGCCGTATGTAACACCCGAGAGCAGTCCGGCGGCTTTTCCGTTATTTGCGATTCGTGACGCTCCGACCTTGCTTGCCGTCAGCGATTGTGCGAAACGATAAAGGAATCCGTTCCCGCGCCCGAGCGCCATCACGCCGATCAACGCGCCGGATATGGCGGGCATTGTGTCTGTCAGAGATGCGCTTCCTGCAAAGAATTGATACACGATCAAAGCGCCGCCTGCACCGAGAAGGAGCCAGCCGAGATTACTCGTTTTGAAGTTTGCGCCGCTGAACATTGATTTGAATCCGCCGCCAAGAGACTTGAATCCACCCGTAAACAGCGAAAACAACATAGTCACGACCGTCGTTTTTCCAAGCAAACCTCCAAGCCAGCCGGGAACTGTGCGGCCGACGCCGCCCTGCGCGAAGGTCAGAAAGTTCAGTATGCCGATGTTGATACCGTTGTAGGAAAGAATCATCAAGACGATCCACACCACGGCGATCACGCCCGCGATGATGAGCTTGATCCACTGCTTATTCTTGAACAAGCCGACAAAACTTTGTCCAAATGATTTTATGCCGGATATGATAGTCGTAAACGGGTTCAAAATTCCTGTAATGTTTGTAACAGCGCCGGAAACACCGCCGAAGGTGCCGAGAACCGCTTCGCCCGGCTCGGATGATGCGATCTGCTCGGTCAGGTTGGAGAGCGGCGCCTGAATAGCCCCTGCCGCCGCAGACCGTACCTGCGATGCCGCCGCCGATGCGGCTTGTTTTGCCGCTGTCTGAATCGATTGCTCCGATACAGGCGTTTGCGCCGGTGTTTGATTATTCACCGATTGATCGTTCGGAACAGAGCCGACCGGATCACCGCATTTATCGCAGAACTTTGCGTTATCCGGCAGCTTGTTCCCGCATTTCGGACAGAACATAAAGGAACCTCCTTGCGAATCTTACTTTACTTCAGAGTACATTATACTACAATAATAAGGACTACCTCAAGAGTTGACAACAAGTTGTCATTGACATTTTTTCGGTCAACTCATTGATTTTTCGCCTGCTTTGCGCTAAAATGATTGTGAAATCATAGCAGGACAAACTTTCGACAAAGAGACTGCCGTAACGGTATTTGTAATAGTGTCAGATGTGCGGAAACGCCCCATCGGAAATGAAAAGCGTAATATATGAAAGAGTTATCAAACAGCAGAAACCTTCTTTGTATCATTTCGAACTTATATTCGTTCCTTTATTCGTTCCTTCGCTCGTCCGCAGGACACATCATCAGCGAAGCGGCATCATACGCGAAGCGCACATCATTTGCCCGACAGGGCAAACATCATTGAAAAAAGCAGCCT
>CAMZED010000073.1 GCA_947305675.1 uncultured Clostridia bacterium
ACTTGTACGCCGACGCTCGCTTTTCGAAAAAAATATCTCGCTTCTCTGCGCTCTGCTCAGCCTGAAGACTTTGTCTTCAGGCTGAAGCAGGATATGCAAAACGAATGCATATCCTGCTTTTTTGCCGAAATCAGCCTTCGGCGTCGTTCTTTTCGCCGTTCATACCGTTCAGTTTCATCTCCAGGAACTGTTCCCGGGTTATAAGTATCGAACGCTTTTTTGTCGCGGAATCGAATTGACCGATGAATCCTTTGCGCTCCATTTTGTCGATTATCCTCGCCGCTCTCGCGTATCCGAGCGAAAGCCGGCGCTGGAGCAGGGAAGTGGAAACCGTTCCGCATTCGATGGCGACTTCTATCGCGTCCATCATCATGGGATCGGGGCGGTCGTCGCCGTCGTCGGCTGTTTCCGCCGCCGCGGCGCCTTTCTTGCCCTTCATACCGCAAAGCTTAGCCTCGTGTTCGATCTGCTGCATTATGCTTTCGTCGTAATGGGCAACCGCGGCCTCACGGATGAACTGGGTTATCGCCGCAAGCTCGCTCTTGTCGTCGACAAAGGCGCCCTGAACGCGGATGGGCTTCATCGCGCCGACGGGATAATAAAGCATATCGCCTCTGCCGAGAAGTTTTTCGGCGCCGACGGTATCGAGTATCGTACGGCTGTCGACCTGCGAAGCGACGGTGAACGCTATCCTCGAGGGGACGTTTGCCTTGATAAGCCCGGTCACAACGTCGACCGACGGACGCTGGGTACCTATAACAAGGTGTATTCCGGCGGCGCGCGCTTTTTGAGCCAGGCGGCAGATTGAGGTTTCAACGTCGTCGGGAGCCGTCATCATAAGATCGGCAAGCTCGTCGATGATTATAACTATTTGCGGAAGCGGCTGACGTTCGGGATCGTCGACGATCATATTGTTATAGCCGGCAAGATCGCGCACTCCGACTTCCTGAATAAGGTTATAGCGGTTCTCCATCTCGCTGCACGCCCAGTTCAGCGTGCCGGCGGCGCTTTTCGGTTCGGTAATCACCGGAACAAGCAGATGGGGAAGATCGTTATAAGGCTGGAATTCGACCTTTTTCGGGTCTATCAGTATAAGTTTTACGTCGTTGGGATGGTTGCGGTAAAGCAGTGAAACTATAAGCGAGTTTATGCACACCGATTTACCCATACCGGTGGCGCCGGCGATAAGCAGATGCGGCATCTTTGCAATATCAAGATAGACAGGGTTCCCCGCGACGTCCTCGCCCAAAGCGGTATAAAGTCGGCTTTTGTTATCGCGGAACGCCGGGTTTTCGATCAGCTTGCGCAGACGAACCGTAAACGTGGTCTTGTTCGGGATCTCGATGCCGACGGCGACTTTGCCGGGAATATTTTCGATTCTTACCGACGACGCGGCGAGGTGCAGCGCGATGTCCTCGGAAAGGTTGGATATTGCCTTGACCCTCACCCCGGTCTCGGGCTGAAGCTCATAGCGCGTGACCGTCGGACCGCAGGTGCAGTTGATGACCTTTGCGCGGACGTTGAAACTGGCGAGTATCTCCTCCAGCTTGCGGCTCGTCCTGTCGATCTCCGCCTGCGACGGGCGTACGTTGCCGGGATCGCCCTCGGTAAGCAGCGATATGGGCGGGAACACGTAGGGCGTGTCTTCGACCGGCTCAAGATAAAGCTCGTCCTCTTCTTCAACGACCGTCTGCCGCGGTTCTTCACGGCTTTTTCCGGGTTCGGGCGGATTCAGTATTTCATCCGGCTCCGCGGGGACTTCCCGGTGCGCCGGCTTCGGATTCACTTCCGAAACAAAAGGTTCTGCTGCGATCTGTTCCCGACCCGGCGCCGGGTTCTGCGGGATCGCGTTCCCGACCGGCTCGAATTTTTCAAGCGGATCGTCGGGGAGTTTAAAAGCCTTCTTCCTGTTCAGATCCTCGGCTTCGATGCGCCGCTTTTCGCGGCGGCTCAGCTTGCGTTCGGCAAATTCAGGAACGGTTATCTCTTCCTCGGGTTCTTTATCTTCCTCCGCGGCCTCGACAAAGAAATTCTTTATCGCGTCGAAAGTGGCTTTCGGCGTGGTGCCGAACAAAAACAGGGTGCAAAGGATAATACCCAGCAGCGCCAGCACGGTCGAGGCGATGTTGCCGATCGTCGCGGTGAACAGCATTGCGACCGCGCCGCTTATAAGCCCGGCGCTCTGCAGTTCCTTGCCGGTGGAATAAAGATCTTTGAACTCTATCCCGTCGCCGGCGGCGGCGACCTGTACGATGATCGATAAAAATATGAATTCAAGCGCGTAAAGCAGATATTTTTTCCACGCGACTCCGCTTTCCCGGTCGCGCTTCCAACAAACGTCGATTATAATAATGATGAAAGGCACGACGTAATACATCGGCCCGAACAGCCCTTTGAAAAATCCGGAAACCGCCCCGCCGAGCCAGCCGATGTCGATCACCGGGAAGAACGTGAGTATCATAAAGAACGCCACGAACGCGACAAGCCAGCGTATTACGACGCTGACGTCGATCTTTACCCTCGGCGAAGAAGACCCTTTTTGCTTTTTGCCGCTGCTGTTCGCAGCTTTGCTTCTTTTCTTTTTTGCCACTTTTAACTCCTGACCTTTTTTCGTTTTCGCCTTAAGATCAAATAACCAGATCGGCGATGACCGCGGCGGCGCCGATCAAAACGCAATACGCCGCAAAAAACGCAAAACTCTTTTTCTTTGTAATATACTGAAGCAGTTTGATGGCGCCGAACCCCACCGCCGCGGCGGTAAAAGCTCCCGCCGCCATCGGCAGAACGTCGACTTCCGGAATCCCGCCCGCGAACAGATCCGGCAGTTCCGCAACACAGGCTCCGGCTATCGCGGGGATCGACATAAGGAACGAAAACCTCACCGCTTCCTCCCGGCTGTACCCCGCGATCCTCCCCGCGGTGATCGTCGAGCCGGAACGCGATATCCCGGGAAGTATCCCGAACGCCGCCTGAATGATCCCGATGCCGAGCGGGCGAAGATATCCGCCGGAATCGGCTTTTACGCTCCCTTTTGAGATCCTGTCACTTAAAAACAGCATCAACCCGTTCGCAATAAGCAAAAGCCCTATCGCCCAGCTTACCGAACTTAATGCCTCGACTTTTTCGTCAAGCCCCAAAAGTTTCACCGGGATCAGCGGAAGCGTCGCAATACACAGCATAACGAACAGCCGCTCGCCGCTGTCCAACCCCTGCCTTATCCTTCCGGTGAACAGCTTTTTCATCAGCGTGAAAAAGCCTTTTATCAGCGCGAAAACGTCTTTTCTGAACACTGCGCAGACCGAGACGAGAGTCGCAAGATGAAGCAGCACGTTAAAGGCGAGACCGCCGTGCCCTGCGGCGCCGAAAAAATTTTGCGCCAGCGCAAGATGCCCCGAACTGGAAACCGGAAGAAACTCGGCTATCCCCTGGATTATCCCGTAGATCATCGCTTCAAACAGACTCATAAAAAACCATTCCTTCGGTTGTAAAGACGTTTATTTTACGGCTTCTTCGATCGCCTCGACGGTCTTTTCAAGCTCCGCTTCAGCCGTGCCGATCATCGAATCGAACCTCGAGGCGATATCGGTGCTTTCGGACATATATTGTCCCAATATCCCGCCCCAGTTGTATGTTGCGCCGAGGTCGAATGTGCGGGTGGAGAATATAAGGTCGAGCATCTCGCCGCTTTCGGCGTCTTTTGCGTCGCGGTATTTAAGCTGGACGTCGTAATAAGCGGGAGTTACGTATTTTTTCGATTCTTCCGAAAGAGCCGATACGATCGTTCCGATATCCTCGACGTTCTCGACTCCGACCGGGATCGACATTACCGTGGAGTTCTGAACCGAAACGGTGTGATGCCAATCGTCCTGCGTGGGGGAATACTTCGGTACGGGAAGAATGCCGAACTCGTCTTTCATTGTCCTGAACGAGGCGACGTTTATCAGCCCGCACATATAAAACAGCTCTCTGCCGTCGACAAAAGCTTTGTGGACCGTCTCTTCCCAGACGTTCTGGAACCCTTTCCCGGTGTAGTTCGAGAAGTTCGCGCACATTACTTTGTCGTATCTTCTGTAAAAATCAAGCACTTTCTGAAGCATAGATACCGTCGTCTCGGGATCGCGCGACACGGTCAGATAAGGCATATCGTTTTCGTCCTTCTGCGCTATCTTCTGCCCTCCGGCGATAAGGTGGACGTACATATTATAAGATTCGGTGCCGAACGCCCACTGATCCTTTTCGTCAAGGACGTTGTCGCCGCTCGTGTTGGCGGTATATCCGTCGCGCAGGCAGATCTCGGTGAACTTGTCGAAATTCCATTGGTCGTCCCGCACAAGCTGATAAAAATCTTCCGGCACGCCGAGCGATTCTTTCAGGTTCTTGTTAAACAGTATGCACCAGGTGCCCTGATTATCATAGGTGTTTATGTCGCCGGCGACAAAATAAAGCTTTCCGCCGAGCGAAAGATCGTTCACCGAGTTCTGATCCCACCACGGAGCGGTAAGATCGATCGTGGGAATATCGTAAAGGTTATAAAGCAGCTGCTCCGCGACGAGCGTTTTTGTGGTGAAAGGCGAATCGAATACGATATCGTATTCGGCAATGCCGGAATCGTGCTGACTGCGCACAATGTTCACCGTCGAAACGTCGTTCACTTTGGCGCCGCCGATCGTGCAGTTGAACCTGTCCTCGACGATATCGATGACCTGCTTTTTCGCGGTGTCGACCGAATCGAGCTTGTCGGCGTTTTCTTCGTTATAAAGCACCTCGCCGGTGTATCCGAGTATCGAGTTGGAGCCGTAGCCGAAATCCCAGCACAAAACGCGGAATTCGCGCCCGCGCATATCTTTTTGCGGGGTGACGAAAACCGTTTTCGGGTCGACCGATTCCTCCTCGCTCGGGACAGGTTCGCCGGATTGCGTTCCGGTTTCGCCGCAGGCGAACAGCATCGGGACCGCCAGGACCGCCGAAAGCAGCAGAGCGATCAGTTTTTTCATTGCTTATTGCCTCCTTGTTGTTATTTGGTCAACGGCAATCTACCGTAAATTATATTATACAACTTTGATCCCGTCTTGTCAATAATTATGTTTATTGGCAGAAAACCCCTCGGAATATTGTTAAAAATGCGATTGACAAATTTATAGCGGCGTGTTAGAATAAGACGTAAAAATTTGACGAGCCGGCTCGCCGGGCCGCGTATCTTAAAGGGAAGGAGATAAAGCGATGGCTTTACTTATCATATATTTAATAGTCAACGCCATTATCTTCGTCTGGCTTGACCGCAGCAAATACAATATGCGTATCGCCTCGGTCGTCCACGCGTCTGCGTTCACACTGGTGCTTGCCCTTGTGCTGCTGGCGCAGGATGGCTTTATCGGCGATGTAATGCGCAGGCTGCTCGGCGATTATTACGAGCCGATGCACAACGTGCTTGTCGACGGCGGCGAATATATGCTCAGCCCGGTCATGGTGCTGGAGGTCATAATCCCCACCCTTATCGGCGTTGTGACAGCCGTCTTTGCCGCCAAGGTGGTCAATTACGTCCGCACCCGCCGCTCCGCCCCTTACGTCAAACGTGAATCCGCGCGTAAAACTTTGCTTTTCCGCAAGGCTTTTTCGCCTTTGCGCTTAAATAAAATTTATATAAGGAACTGCGTGATAAGGTGCTGAAATAAGCGCTTTTTCGGGCGTTCCCCGGTTTTTGCCGCTCTCCCAAGGGGGTATTGTATTTTTCGCCCCCCGCAAAAAAGGAACTTGCGTCAGACCAAGGGGATATTGCGCCCGCACACGGTTCTTTTTAAATTTTATTTATCACAAGGAGATAAAACCAATAATGAAAAAATCGAATAAAAAAGGGTTTACGATCATCGAGCTGGTCATCGTAATAGCTCTGATCGCCATTCTGGCGTCGGTGCTCATCCCCACGTTCGCCAACCTTATCAACAAGGCTAACGATTCCGCTTATCAGCAGGAACGTACCAACCAGATGATCAAGGACGAGATCGAAAAGATCGACCAGGGCAAAGTCTATATGTCCTGGGAGGATCTTGAAGAAGCTATCGCGAAAGCTCTGGCTGAAAAAGGCGATGATGACGACCTTGCCGACAAAATAATCACCATTATCAAAGAGGACGGCAAAACCTCGACCGGTCTTACCGATGAACAGTTTACCAAGATCCTCGACGCTATCGCAAACAAAAAGTTCTCCGACACTCAGGTGAAAGTTATCCTTGAAGGAGTTCAGTCCGGAAACACCGGCCTCACCGAACAGCAGATCGCAGATATTCTTGCAAAACTCCCGCAGGTCGGCATAACCGAGGACGACCTTAAAGCCGCCATCGCCGCCGTTCTCGGCGAACAGAGCGGCACTATCAACGCCGCTGTTCAAGCAATACTCGATAAACTCCCCGCTCCCCTCACCGAAGATAAGATAAGGGAAATTGTCGAGAAAATACTTGAGAAATTCCCTAAGCCGACCGAACCGGAGGAATCAAGCGAACCGGCAGAACCTGAAAGAATTGAAATAAATCAAAGCAATTACAAAACTGTATTTGCAGATAACCCTGATTCTGAATATTTTATCGTAACTGAACAAATTACAATTGACGGACAATGGAATATTCACGGTACAAGTGAAAATCACAGATACTACAACATTGATTTAAATGGTAAAAATATTACTTCTACTACTGAAGATACACACAGTAATTTGATTGATATAAATCATGCTGATTTAGAAATATTTAATGGCGGAATTATTAATAACAATTCTGCCGAAGAAGACGATAGTATATACAATGTTGTAGGAGGAGGTTGTACTCTCACAGCTACGAATGTTAACTTTGGTGGAACTGTTGCTAATAAAATTGGTGTCATCGCTGGTGAGGTCATTCTACGTTTAAAAGAATGTCAAATGAATAATGGCTATATCTCTGCCTTTGGTACTTCCATAGTATTTGAGTGTGAAGGAACATTCCGTGTTTCTTCACCGGGATTTTTCACTCCTTTTAGTCCTCCTACTATCACACCTGGAGAAGGATATAAGTTAGATTC
>CAMZED010000074.1 GCA_947305675.1 uncultured Clostridia bacterium
TCCATCGCCACCGCCTCCGGCGCCATGGCCCGCAGGAGCAGCAGCGCCGCCTCCGCCTTGGGCGCATCGGTCCGCACATCCGTGCACCGTCCCACGTCAAAGCCCGGAACGCCGCCCGCCCTGCGGTAGAGCATATAGTCCCAACCAAAAACATAGTTCAGCGGGATGGCGATCAACGAAAATATCCCGTGGGGAACAAGTGCGTATAAAATATGCTTCGGTTTGACTTTCAAATAAAGCGTTGCCACGATCCATAGCGCGGTGAATACCATAACAAAATGATAAATCATCGAATACATCGCGCCGAACGTCCAGAACGGGTACCATTTAAGTCCCTGTATAAACAGAACGTTTGCAAACCCGCCGACAAACCCAAAAGTCACCAACCACGCCAGAGAATATTCCTGCAGTTTTCCTTTGCCGAACGCCGTGACGGGCAAAACGAATAAGAATATCGAACAGGTGTCAAGCGGAAGCAGACCGCCGAAATTGAACCCCTGCCCGGTAGTTATATCCCAATAAGATTCCCACACAATTTTTGTGACGTCGAGGACTATCATAAAAATTGATAAAGCGCGAAGCGTGTATGTGACCCTTTTCCGGTCGGCTTTTCTGAACAAAAAAACCAAAAGCGGGATCATCACAAGGCAGAAAACCATATAAACGTATCTCATACCGTTATCGAAATCCTGCCCGGCGTATCCGGCAATATTATACTTATAATCAAAGAAACCGTAATCCATAAAAATCAACCCTCGTCAAGACATATTAAAATCTTCCCACTTACGGCGCGATCCTTATCCGGTAAAAAATTGCGGTGGCATAATAATAGTGCAGCAGTCTGCGGCACACTCTGACTATTTTACCATATTTTCGCAATAAATCAATACCTATTTACAATTTTGTATAAAATCGTGAAAACACGGAACCCGAAAATGCTTATACGCTATTGAAAAAGCGCTGAAAATGGTGTATTATAAGGAAGAGCCTGTCCTGAAAACTTTTTTCGAAAGAGGGCGTAAATATGACTTATCCGATGATAATCGGCATCGCCGGGGGTACCGGCAGCGGAAAGACCACAATTACCAAAAAGATCTCGGAACGTTTCGGCGATAAGGTGACGGTTCTTTATCACGACGATTATTATAAAGAACAGCATTCTTTGAGCTATGAAGAACGCTGCAAGACCAATTACGATCACCCCGATGCATTCGATACCGCGCTTTTCATTTCCGATCTGCTCGCACTGCGTTCCGGAAAACCGGTATCTTCACCGGTATATGATTTTACGATACACGACCGTTCCGACAAAATAAAGACCGTTCCTCCCGCTCCGGTGATCATCGTCGAAGGGATACTGATCTTTGCCGACAAACGGCTTACCGACCTTATGGATATAAAGATATTTGTCGATACCGACGCCGACGTCCGTATCCTTCGCCGGCTCGCAAGGGACGTTAAAAACCGCGGCAGATCGATCGATTCGGTAATAGATCAATATCTTACGACCGTTAAGCCTATGCACGAAAAATTTGTCGAGCCAAGCAGGAAAGCGGCTGACATAGTCATCCTCGAAGGCGGACGCAACACCGTCGCGCTCGACCTGATAATAAACAGGATCGATTCATTTCTCGTTGATCGGTGATCATACAAAACGGTACAGTCCCGCATAATAATTACTTGCGGTGCCGTATATCCGAAGTAAGACTTTTGTGACTTACGGTACCCGGAGGAAGTCATGACTTTAAAAGAACTGCAAATCGGCAAGAGCGCGATAATTATATCGGTCGGCGGCGAAGGAAGGCTTCGCCGGCACTTTCTGGATATGGGAGTGATCCCCGGCGTTGAAGTGACTCTTGTCAAATACGCGCCGATGGGCGACCCGATGGAACTGCTTATACACGGCTATAAATTGACTTTGCGCCTTGACGACGCCGAAAAGATCGTCGTCGAGCCGACAGAAAAGCAGCCGGTCGGACCCGTCAAACCCGAAAAACCCAAAAAACGTGAACATCCCGGCTTGGGCGAGGGCGGAAGATTCCACCCGAAGGGAAGCGGCGACCCCCTGCCCGAAGGCACGAAGTTGACTTTTGCGCTTGTCGGCAATCAGAACAGCGGTAAAACCACCCTTTTTAACCAGCTCACGGGGTCCAACCAGCACGTCGGTAATTTTCCCGGCGTTACCGTCGACCGCAAGGACGGAGTGATAAAAGGCCATCCCGACACGGTGATCACCGACTTGCCGGGGATCTATTCGATGTCCCCTTACAGCAGCGAGGAGATAGTCTCGCGCAGTTTTGTACTTGACGAAAAACCCAAAGCCATAATCAATATCGTCGACGCCAACAACATAGAACGCAACCTTTATCTTACAATGCAGCTATTGGAAATGGACGTCCCGATGGTGGTCGCACTGAATATGATGGACGAGATCAATTCGAACGGCGGCACTGTCGATATCAACGGAATGGAAGCTATGCTCGGAGTCCCGGTCGTACCGATCTCCGCGGCGAAAAACCAGGGTATCGATGAACTTATCGAGCACCTTATCCACGTCGCATATTATCAGGAAAAACCGCTCAGGCAGGATTTCTGCGACGAGTCCGCCGACGGGGGAGCTGTTCACCGCTGTATCCACTCGATAAGCCACCTTATCGAAGATCACGCCCGCAACGCCGGGATCCCGGTCAGGTTTGCCGCGTCAAAAGTAATAGAGGGCGATCAGCTTATAATTTCGGCTTTGGACCTTGATGAAAACGAAAAAGAAACAGTCGAGCATATAGTTCTGCAAATGGAAAAAGAACGCGGCTTGGATCGCAGCGCGGCTATTGCCGATATGCGCTTTTCGTTTATTGCCGGAGTCTGTTCTCAGACCGTCACAAAACCGCGCGAGAGCAAAGAGAGCGTCCGCAGCGATAAGATCGACAGGATACTGACCGGGAAGTGGACCGCCATTCCGATGTTTATCCTAATAATGGGGCTGGTGTTCTTCCTTACGTTCAACGTCATCGGCGGGACCTTGCAGGAGCTGCTCGAAACCGGGATCGATTCGCTTACCGGACTTGCCGACAGCGCGCTGACGTCCGCGGGGGTGAACGAGGTCGTACACGGGCTTATAATCAACGGCGTGTTCGCCGGGGTCGGAAGCGTGCTCAGTTTTTTACCGATAATCGTAACGCTGTTCTTTTTCCTTTCGCTTTTGGAAGACAGCGGATATATCGCGCGCGTCGCCTTCTTTATGGATAAATTGCTGCGAAAGATCGGCCTTTCGGGCAGAAGCATCGTTCCGATGCTTATCGGGTTCGGATGCACCGTCCCCGCCGTTATGTCCACAAGGACTCTCCCCAGCGAGCGCGACCGGAAAATGACCATCCTGCTTACGCCTTTTATGAGCTGTACGGCAAAACTGCCGATCTATGCGTTTTTCGTCGACGCGTTTTTCCCGGATTATAAAGCGCTTATTATGATCGGGCTTTATCTGCTCGGCATAATCATCGGTATCCTTGTCGCGTTTTTGTTCAAAGGGACGCTGTTCAAGGGCGAACCGGTCCCGTTCGTTATGGAATTGCCGAGTTACCGGCTCCCCGGCGCAAGGAACGTTTTTCAACTTTTGTGGGAAAAGGCAAAAGACTTCCTTACAAGGGCGTTCACGATCATCCTTGTCGCCACGGTAATAATCTGGCTGCTTCAGAGCTTTGATCTGCATTTCAACCTTGTTTCCGACCAGGAAAACAGCATCCTCGCCACCGTCGCCGGATGGATCGCTCCGATAATGAAGCCGCTCGGATTGGGCGACTGGCGCGTCTGCACTTCGCTTATAAGCGGCTTTATGGCGAAAGAAAGCGTGGTTTCAACGCTCGAGATATTGTTCGGCCAAAATGTGGCGTCTGTTATGCCCGCGGCGTCCGCGGCGGCATTGCTCGTGTTTTCGCTGCTATATACCCCCTGCGTCGCGGCGATCGCTTCGATCCGGCGCGAACTCGGGCGCGGTTGGGCGGCCGGTGTCGTCTTGTGGCAATGCGTCGTCGCCTGGGTCTGCGCCGCGATAGTACACTTGATCTTTGTAATTTAAGGCGGTGAACAATGATTTTTTGGGATTACGTCCTTATCGGCGTCCTCGCAGCGGCTGTTATAATTGCGACGGCAAGAATAATTATCAACAAACGCAAGGGAAAGGGCTGCTGCTCCGACTGCGCTTCTTGCTGTTGCTGCGATAAGAATAAAAAAACCGGCAAAACTCATAAATAACGTTAACGTTATACCTGCGTGCGGCTGTAAGTACGCTTGCTTTGCCGCGAAAAATAAAAGACAAAACCTCGCTCGCGCGGGGCTCTCAGAGTGCAGACAAAGCGGCTATTTACGCACCGATACGGCACGAATGACGTAAATTGCCCGAACAATAAAAAAACGCAAAGGGGTTATGCTGCTTTCACCAAAGCCGCGTAACCCCTTTAAAAACAGTGCTTTTCCGAAAAGCTCGACAGTCGTTCAGAAAGAAGAAACGTCTCTCCGGCTCAGTTTCCTTTCGATTATGCATTTCAGCGTGCTTATATCCACGTTCCCGCCTGAAACGATCGCGACTGTCCGCAGATCGGTATTGATCCTGTCGTACATATACGCAGCTACGCTTGTAGCGCCCGCGCCTTCCGCTACCAGTTTTGACCGTTCCATCAGTGTGACCATCGCCGTTTCTATCTCGCTCTCGCGCACCGTCACAATGTCGTCCACATATTTTTGAACGATGTCAAAGGTCAGATCTCCGGGAGTCAGCACATGAATGCCGTCGGCGATGGTCGCCCTGTCTTTGAGCGTTTCGACCTCATCCAAGCCGAACGAGGCATACATAGAGGGTACGTTTATCGTTTGAACGCCGATGACCTTAACGTCGGGCTTCAAACTTTTTATGGCGATGGCGACGCCGCTTATCAGCCCGCCTCCTCCGATCGGCACGACTACCTGCTCCACGTCCGGCATCTGCGAAAGTATCTCCAACCCGATGGTTCCCTGACCTGCGATCACAAACGGATCGTTAAAAGGGTGGGCAAACGTGTAGCCCTTTTCATCCGCCAGCCTTTTAGCTTCTTTGGCGGAGTCATCGTAATTGCCGGGCACCAGAACGACCTCCGCGCCGAATGCGCGCGTCCCCTCGATCTTCATGACCGGCGCGTAATCCGGCATACAGATCACCGCGCGCATCCCCAGACTCATCGCGGAAAAAGCAACGCCCTGCGCGTGGTTTCCGGCAGAACACGCGATAACGCCCTTCGAAGCTTCTTCGGCGGTAAGGCTGCTGAGTTTGTTAAAAGCTCCGCGTATCTTGAATGAACCCGTCTTTTGCAGATTTTCGGCTTTGATAAACAAATTGGGCGACCGCCTGTCAAAAGGTATTACGGGGGTCATTCTTGCAACGCCGCGCAGTGTTTCCGCAGCGTTTCTTATCATTTCCAAACTATTCATAAAATCCTCCCGCGGTTGTTTATCCCGCTCTCGCTTTGCCAAGATGTTCTTTCCGTTTTTGATCCGCGTCTTTTACAGTGATGATCGTGCTATTATATCACGGTCGGGATGATTTTTCAATATCAAACAGCGAGTGAACGTTCCCCGAATCCATTAAATCAGTCCGGATGGCGGTAAAAAGCAAATTCCGCATATTTCGACATCAATCGCCTTGAAGTTCGCATTTTTTTGTGATATCATAAATTGAGTGTTTATACACACCCTACTCTCACCCATTATTAAAATCTCACGAGGTTCCGCAATGAAAAAAACCTATTATGAAGAAGCAAAAGAACGCTGGAGCGATACCGCGGCTTGGCGCGAGTTTGAAAATCGGTCCGATCCGTCAAAAGAGACCGGCGACGGGCTGATGAAACTGTTTGTCAGGCTCGGGGAGCTGAAGGATCTTCCGCCCGAGAGCGGCGAGGCGCAGGCGGCGGTCGCCGGTATTCAGCGGTATATCACCGATCATTTCTACGAATGTTCGGATGAGATATTCGCCGGGCTTGGCGAGATGTATGCCGCTGACGAGCGGTTCAGAAAGAACATTGACAAAGCGGGAGGCGACGGCACGGCGAAATTCGCACGTGACGCGATACGCGCCCGCTTCTGCAAAACGGTATGAACAGGGCATTTGAAACGGTTCTGTTCGGTGATCCGGAGGCCGATACCGTTCTGATCCAGCCGGTGGACGGCCACGACCTTGCGGGAATAGAAAACGAGGTCTCGCTCATCGCCGCAAACTGCGGCAAAAGCTTTCATTTGATCGCCGTAAAGGTCGATAAATGGAATACCGATCTTTCGCCGTGGAAAGCGCCCGCCGTGTTCGGCAAAGAGGATTTCGGCGAAGGCGCCGGAGAAACGCTCGCGGAGATCAAAAAGCTCTGCGATGACGGGAGCAAAAAATATTATATCGGCGGGTATTCGCTCGCCGGGCTTTTTGCTCTGTGGACCGCGTATCAAACGGATATTTTCAAAGGCGTCGCCGCGGCGTCCCCGTCGGTGTGGTTCCCCGGCTTTGCGGACTTTATGAAGGAGAATGATATTTTGACCGGCGCGGTATATCTCAGTCTCGGCGACAAGGAAGAAAATGCGCGTAATCCCATTATTGCGACGGTCGGCGACAGGATACGCGAGGCGTACGCACGGCTTTCAGAACAAAGCGTGAAATGCGTCCTCGAATGGAACGAAGGCAATCACTTCAAAGATTTCGACGTCCGCACGGCAAATGCGTTTTCGTGGGTCATAAAAGATTGAAAAGAGATCGACAAATCGGGATTTAAGGAGATAAAGATGGTAATAATTATAACAGGAGCATCCCATGTCGGGAAAACGGTTCTGGCACAACGGATGCTTGAGAAATACAAATACCCTTATTTTTCAATTGACCATTTGAAAATGGGACTTATTCGCAGCGGCATTACTGATCTCACCCCAGAAGACGATGATGAACTTACAGACTATCTTTGGCCAATCGTTCGAGAGATAATAA
>CAMZED010000075.1 GCA_947305675.1 uncultured Clostridia bacterium
CCCACCGGGATGCGTCTGCCCGCGCGTGCCGGCGACAACGGCCAGTCGGCAATCCGCTGCGAGGTTCTGCGCGAAGACCGCGGCGACGGACTTTTCGCCGGATACGACTACCGCGAAAAACTGGAACGCGCCGCTTTCAGGCTGGGCAAAGGCGGGTTCAAAGCCCCGGCGGCGGCTTTGGGCAGCCTTTACGGCGAAAACGCGCGGATCGCAGTGAAGCCTACTTATCCTTTGGGCACGGAGATCTGCGATATATTCGGCATTTTTAACAGAGAAATGATCGAATCGTTCAGGTACGCTTTTAAGGAGTTCGGCAAAAAAGTCGACGGTTTTGATTTCCCCGGCGCTTTGCTGACCGCGGTCGAAAGCCGCACGAGTTCCCCGGTGAGGATCATTCGTTTTGCCGACAGGCAAAGCAACTTAAAAGGCGTTTATCCGCTCGGAGAGGGCGCCGGATACGCCGGAGGAATAATGTCCGCGGCGATCGACGGGATCCGTTCCGCCGAGGAATACGTTCTTAACCTTTAATTGCATAAAAAAACGATCACCCTCACGGTGACCGTTTTTTGTTATTACTGCTTTTTGCGCCGGACGATATAAGCCGTAAGCACCGCCGCGCCGTAGATGATGAAATAAACCGCCGAAGCTGCGACAAAAAACACGATCCAGGTGTTCAGCTTTACGTTTTCGGACGAGCGCACGTTGGAAAACAAAGCGAATACGGCGAGCATTGCCGCAACATAGTTCACAGCGATATGAATAAGCCTTTTTGCCTGAGAAGAAAGCTTTTTTGCGCGGAACAAAAGGAAACTCGTGCCGAACACCGCCGAAAACAGAGCGATGGCGAGATCGCTTAACACCAGACGCTCGGCGAATACCGAGATCGAAGTCGAATTGTTGTTTATGCCCGAAGCGACGATGCCGACCCAGGCGAAACTCAGCGCGGAATACGCAATAAGCGCATAGAACACGCAGGTTTTTAAATACGGTCTGACCGACGGTTTTTCGTTCATGGCGATATCAGATACTGCGAACGAACTTCGCCGTCTTTTCCGAAAGCTTTTCGGGTTCGACCGAAGCGGTTATAACGCATTCGGCGTTGTGGGTATGAAGGATCTTATCAAGCTCAACGACAAAATTTTCAAAAGATTCGATGTCGTCGCCGCAGATCTTAAGCGCGCTGTCGATAAATATCTCGGTAATATCGTAATTGCCGGAAAGCATACCGCAAATAAAGCCGTAGAGCGTTTTCGCGTCGTTGATGCCGTATTCTTTCGCGTCGACAAGGCGAGCGTGATATTTTATATCGAAGGTGAGTTTTCTGCCGTATTCAACGCAGATTACCACTCCGTCGGTCTCTTTTGATACCCTGTTTACTTCATCGATAAGGGCTTTTGTTTTTCCGGTGCCTTTTACACCAACAATAAGTTGCATAGCGATTCTCCGTTTCTTCCGGCTGAGGGGATTGTTTGCCGCCCGCCGCGTGTGCCGGACCGCCCGGGCGTTTTCTTTGGTATATTTTACAGTAATGATCCGAAAAAATCAAGCCCGTATTTTATATTTCGCTTATCTTCTTTTCGAGTTCCTCTTTGCCCTGCTCGTATCCGGGCTTGCCGAGCAGCGCGAACATATTCTTTTTATAGGCTTCAACGCCGGGCTGGTCGAAGGGGTTCACGCCGAGTATATAACCCGAAGCGGCGCAGGAGATAAAGAAGAAATATATAAGTTCGCCGAGCGAATATGCGTCTTTCCCGCCGAATTCGATGATAAGGCTTTCGGTCCCGCCGTCGCGGTGAGCGAGCAGCGTGCCCATCATCGCTTTTTCGTTGATCATATCCATTGTCGAACCCGAAAGGAAATTAAGTCCGTCGCCGTTTGCGGCGTCGTTGGGCACGACGGGAGAGGACGGATCGGCGTTTACCGGGCGGACGATGGTCTCGAAGAGAACTTTGGAGCCTTCCTGGACAAACTGTCCGAGCGAATGCAGATCGCTTGAATAAGTTACCGAAGCCGGGAACAACCCCTTGTTTTCTTTACCCTCGCTCTCGCCGAAAAGCTGTTTGTACCATTCGCCCATAAACCGGAAATCCGGGTCGTAGCTCACAAGCACCTCGCTCGTCTTTCCCGCGTCGAGCATTATATTGCGGGCGACTGCGTATTCATAGGCGGCGTTGGCGGTTCCGGAGTTCAGAAGCCTTTCGCGTTCGTCGCAGGCGCCTTTAAGAAGAGCGTCGGTATCTATCCCCGCGACGGCGGCGGGCAGCAGACCGACAGCCGTAAGCACCGAAAATCTGCCGCCGACATCGTCCGGGATAACAAAGCATTCGTAGCCTTCGGCGTCGGCAAGCGATTTAAGCGCGCCGCGGCGCGCGTCGGTGGTGGCGTAAGTGCGCTCGGCCGCTTCTTTTTTGCCGTAGCGCGATTCCATATATTCCCTTACCAGCCTGAAAGCCACAGCGCTTTCGGTGGTGGTGCCGGATTTGCTTATAACGTTAACGCTGACGCGTTTGCCCTCGCAAAGCGACATTACGGCGTTGAACTCGCTGCCGGAGAACGAGTTGCCGATAAAATATACCTCGGGATCGCCGGTTTTGAGCTGATTGTGATAAGGGGTTTTGAGATATTCGATAACGGCGCGCGCACCGAGATAAGAACCGCCTATCCCGATGACAAGCAGGACGTCGCTGTTCGCGCGGATCTTTTCGGCGGCGGCTTTTATGCGAACGTGTTCTTCGCTTCCGGGACGAACGCCGAGATCGCGCCAGCCGAGAAAATCGCCGCCTCTTCCGTCGCCGGTTTTTATGTGCCGGTCGGCTTCGGCGAGTTTTCCGAAGTAATCACGCAATGCCTCGTCGTTGACGCTTTGAGTTTGTTTGTATTTGAATCCTACCATTTTTGTCACATCCCAATATTTATTTTCGGTTCAATTATACCCTCCGGCGCCCGTTTTGTCAACGGCAAAAAGCCAAAAACGCCCCGGCGGAACTCATTTTCCGCCGGGACGCAGACGTCAGACCCGGAATATCTCCGCAAGCAGTTTTTTCAGCATATCGCCGTAGGTGATCTCCCCGACGTCCCCGGCGGCAACGATCTCAGTCTCGGCGATGATCTCGCCGCCGCGGCTGAATATCGCTTTGCCCAGCACGTCGCCCTGTTTTACCGGCGCGCTGACCGAATTCGGCAGTTCGATCTTTGACTCGATCCCGCCTTTGGCGTTCTTTTCGCAAAGCACCGTGATCGGCGTCACTTTAAGCTCTGCCAGGTCGGTTTTCCCGCGCGTGACCGCCAAAGGTTCGGGATCGGGAAGCTGCAAAGTGACGGTTTCGTAATTGGCAAAGGCGTAATCGAGCATATCCTTCGCGGCGCGGAACCTTTTATCGCTTGTCGAACAGCCGAGTACCACCGCGATCATCTGAGTATCGCCGCGTTTTGCGGTGCCGGAAAGGCAAAAACCCGCCTCCTGGGTGAACCCGGTCTTCATCCCTGTCGCGCCGTTATAGAATCTTATGAGTTTGTTGGTGTTGGCGAGCCCGAAACTGCCGTTGCGTATGGTGTCCATCCAGATCCCGGTGTATTCGAATACAAGGGGGTGCTTCATAAGTTCGCGCGTGATGATAGCGATGTCATTCGCGCAGGAATAATGCCCTTCGGCGGGGAGTCCGTTGGTGTTGACGAAATTCGAGTTTTCACACCCCAGCTCGCGCGCTCTTTCGTTCATGGCGGCGACGAACGAAGCCTCGCTCCCGCACAGATGCTCGCCCAAAGCGACAGTCGCGTCGTTCGCCGAAGCGACCACCAAAGCCTTTAAAAGATCGCGCACCGGCATTCGTTCGCCGGGTTCGAGAAATATCTGCGATCCGCCCATCGAAGCGGCGTGTTCGCTCGCAGTTACCTCGTCGTCGAGCGAGATGCGTCCATCGTCGATCGCCTCGACAATAAGCAGTGTGCTTATGATTTTCGTCACCGAAGCGATCGGCAAATGCTCAAGTTCGTTTTGCTTAAAAAGCACTTTCCCGGTGGAATAATCCATAAGGAGCAGCGCTTTCGCGTCGCTTTCGGGAATGAATTCCGCGGCGGCCGGCAGGCTCCAGTAGGAAGCCACGGTAAGGTCGTAAGGGTAAACGGACCCTGTCTCTTCGGCGATCGCCGGATGGGGAAGAAACATAAGCAGAATACAAACGGCGATGCATAACGCCTTTTTCATATTGATCACTCCAAATGATTTTTCGGTGAATATATATGCCGCGCGGTTATTTAAAATTCGTCCTCAAGTAAAGCGATTTGTCTTGCTTTTCGGGTTTTTTCATTGTATAATATCATTGAAAAGATATTTTTAAAGGAGAAAATCATGGATCTTCTGATAAAAAACGTGCTTCCCATCACCGGCGACGGAAAAACGCCGGTGGATATAGCCGTTTCGGACGGGGTGATCAGATCGGTCGGCAAAGCGCCGGAAGGATTCAGACCCGACGAGACGTTGGAGGGAGGCGGCAGGCTGTGTATGCCGGCGCTTATCAACGCGCACACGCATATGTATATGTCGGTGCTTCGCAACGCCGCCGACGATCTTCCTTTTATGACCTGGCTGTTTGAAGGAGTAATGCCCCGCGAAAACAAGATGGATCTCGACCAGGCTTATTGGGGATCGCTTCTGAGCTGTGCCGAGATGATCCGCCGCGGCTGCAGCACCTTTAACGATATGCACCTGTTCCCCGGCGCCGCGGCAAAAGCGGCGATGAAGATAGGAATGCGCGCGGTGGTGAACCGCGCCGTTACCGGGCCGGAGGGCGGCGAACGCCGGATAAAAGAGATGCTCGGCGAGATCGAGGAGTTCAAAGGCTGTAAAAACGTTTCGTTTATGATCGCTCCCCACGCGATTTATACCTGCTCGACCGAATATCTGCTTAAACTGGCGGATATCGCCGAGGAACTTTCGCTTCCCGTGCATATACATCTTTCGGAAAGCGTCGCCGAGATGAACGATTGCCTGCGCGATCACGGATGCACCCCGGTGGAATATCTGGTAAAGATCGGTTTCTTCAAAAACCCGACTCTTGCGGCGCATTGCGTTCAGCTTACCGAAACCGACATACTTCTTTTGGCGGAGCACGGCGTAAGCGTCGTTTCCAACCCCAAAAGCAACTTAAAGCTCGGCAACGGGTTCGCCCCGCTTTATCAGCTGGACAAGGCGGGCGTAAACGTCTGCCTCGGCACCGATTCGGCGGCGTCCAACAACTCGCTCAATATGTTTTCCGAGCTGAATTACGCCGCGCTTATCCACAAAGGGACAAACGGCGATCCGACCGTGATCCCCGCTCGCAAGGCTTTCGAGATGGCAACGGTAAACGGTGCGAAGGCGCTTTGTATCGACAACCTCGGCAAGCTGGAGGAGGGATGGAAGGCGGATATCGTCCTGCTCGATACCGACGTGCCTCAGATGATGCCGATACGCGATCCGTTCGCATCGGTGGTTTACGCCTGCGACGGAAGCGAGACCGACACCGTAATAATCGACGGCAAGGTCGTTTATAAACACAAGGAATTCACCACCATCGACACCGAAGAACTTTATTACCACATAAAACAAATCACGGAGGTTATATAATGTCTTACGAGATCAGAGATATTTCGCTTTGGGAAAGCGGCGAAACCAAAATCCGCTGGGTGGAAGAGAATATGGCGCTTCTGCGCGGAATAAAAGCCGAGTTTGAAAAGACCAGGCCTTTTGCCGGACTGCGGATTTCGCTTTCGGTCCATCTCGAAGC
The DNA here is from genome assembly GCA_947305675.1 of uncultured Clostridia bacterium. Taxonomy (GTDB): domain Bacteria; phylum Bacillota; class Clostridia; order Oscillospirales; family CAG-382; genus Coliplasma. The sequence goes on from CAMZED010000075.1 coordinate 5,766, forward strand.
CAAAACCGCTTATCTCTGCCGAGTGCTTGCCGCCGGCGGAGCCGAGATGTATATTACCGGCAGCAACCCTCTTTCGACCCAGGACGACGTCGCCGCGGCGCTCGCTCACGGCGGCCTTAACGTATATGCTTATCACGGCTGTACCGACGAGGAATACGAACGCCACACGTCCATGGTCATCTCGGAGGGCAGGCCGAACATAATCATCGACGACGGCGGCGACCTTGTTAACCTGATACACACCAAATACCGCGAACTTCTCCCCAACGTTATCGGCGGCTGCGAAGAGACTACGACGGGCATAATAAGGCTCCACGCCATGGCGCGCGAGGGCGCTTTGGAATTCCCGATGGTGCTTGTCAACGACGCCGACTGCAAGCATCTGTTCGATAACCGTTACGGTACCGGGCAATCGGTATGGGATGGAATTAACCGCACCACCAACCTTATAGTCGCAGGGAAGAAAGTCGTCGTTGCCGGATACGGCTGGTGCGGCAAAGGCGTTGCGATGCGCGCCAAAGGTTTGGGCGCCTCGGTCATCGTTACGGAAGTCGATCCCATCCGCGCGATGGAAGCCGTTATGGACGGGTTCGCCGTTATGCCGATGGAAGAAGCCGCCCCTCTCGGCGATTTCTTCTGCACCGTCACCGGCGATTGTGAGATCATCACCACAAAACACTTCCCGCTGCTTAAAGACGGAGCTATCCTTACGAACGCCGGGCATTTCGACGTCGAGGTGGATATGAAAGCCCTGCGCGAATACGCGGTCGACACCCGCGTCGCCCGCAACAACATCGTCGGCTACAAAATGCCCAACGGCAACTGGGTTTACGTTATCGCCGAGGGCAGGCTGGTCAATATATGCGCCGGCGACGGCCAACCCGCCGAGATAATGGATATGTCGTTCGCCATTCAGGCTCTTTCGGCGCAGTATCTTGTTAATAACCGCGGCAAGATCACCGAAAAACTGTTTAAAGTCCCGCGTGAGATAGACGAAGCCGTCGCAAGGCGCCAGCTTGCCGCCTGGGGCTGCAGGATCGACGATCTTACCGATAAGCAGAAAGAATATCTGAACGCCTGGAACCACTGATAAACAACTTAAAAAGACGCTTGCCGAACAGCAAGCGTCCCTCAGCCTGAAGACAAAGTCTTCAGGCTGAGCAGAGTGCAGAGAAGCGAGATATTT
>CAMZED010000076.1 GCA_947305675.1 uncultured Clostridia bacterium
CCGTCAATGCACTGCTTGCAGGTTTCAAAATCGGGGCCGTGGTCAAGGTGAAGGACTATCGGTATCTCGGGGCATTCGATAACGGCTGCCTCGACGAGTTTAACGAGATAAGTGTGGTTGGCGTAAGCGCGCGCACCTTTGGAAACCTGAAGGATAACGGGGGCTTTTTCCTCTTTGCAGGCTTCGGTGATCGCCTGGACGATCTCCATATTGTTGACGTTGAAAGCGCCGATGGCGTAGCCGCCGTGGTATGCTTTCCTGAACATTTCGGTACTGGTTACAAGTGGCATTGGTTTAAAACTCCTTTTTGTAATATTTTCCTTTGGTTACAGTTTACCCTCTTTTGCTTCAAAAGTCAATAGTTTGTTATATCTTTACGCCGGATTTAATATCAAATAATTCGGCGCGAAAGCGTTTTTTGTTCGTTTTGGCAGTTGATTTTATTATCGATGTGTGATATAGTTAAAATAACAAAATTTGTGGAAAAAGGTGAAATTATGGCAACACTCAAAGGTGCATGCATCATCGGTCAGTCCGGTGGTCCTACCTCGGTCATCAACGCAAGCGCATACGGCGCTATCAAAACAGCCCTTGAAAACGAAAACATCACCGCCGTCTACGGCGCCTGCAACGGTATAAAAGGCGTTCTCGACGACAAACTTATCGACATGAGCAAAGAGGATAAAGAAGAACTTGCGCTTATGCGCACTACCCCTTCGTCCGCGCTCGGCTCCTGCCGCTATAAATTAAAAGATCCCGACGTTGACGATACCGATTATAAACGCATACTCGAGATATTCAAAAAATACGACGTCCGTTATTTCTTCTATAACGGCGGCAACGATTCGATGGACACCTGCAACAAAATAAGCAAATTCATGCTTAAAAACGGCTATGAATGCCGCGTTATGGGTATCCCCAAGACGATCGACAACGATCTTGCCGGAACCGACCACTGCCCCGGATATGCTTCCGCGGCGAAATATATCGCCACCTCTTTAATGGAAATTTATCACGACGCCCGCGTTTATGATACCGGAATGATCACAGTTGTCGAGATAATGGGCAGGAACGCCGGCTGGCTCACCGCCTCCGCCGCGCTCGCCGTCGCCAAAGGAAACGGCCCCGACCTTATCTATTGCCCCGAAAACGATTTTGATCTTGAAGCCGAGCTTGAGAAGATCGAAAAGATTTATAAAGAAAACGGCAAGTGCATTATCGCCGTTTCAGAAGGTATAAAAGACAAAAACGGCAAATATATTTCGGAATACGGCAACGATCTTTCCAACGCCAAAGACGGGTTCGGCCACGCACAGCTCGGCGGTCTTGCCGCTTATCTCGCCGGAGTTATCAAAGAACGCACCGGCGCAAAGGTTCGCGGGGTTGAACTTTCGCTGCTTCAGCGCTGCGCCGCTCACTGCGCTTCGCTTACCGACATAAACGAATCGTTCCTTGCCGGCAAGAGCGCCGTCGATTACGCCACAAGCGGTGTGACCGACAAAATGGTCGGGTTTGAACGCAGTTACGACAAAGACGGCAACTACGTTTGCAATATTAAACTGTTCGACCTTACTCTTGTCGCCAATACCGAAAAGAAGATCCCCGCCGACTGGTTCAATTCTACCAAAGACGGCCTTAACGAAAAATTCATCCAATACGCTCTCCCGCTCATCCAGGGCGAGACAGATATGGTAAAAGAGGACGGTCTTCCCAGGTTCGTTCACCTTAAAAAAGTCCTTGCGAAATAATTCCGCGGAGTAATAAAATAAGTTGTCGCTTTTTCTGGCTTGCTTCGGCAAGCCCTTTTTTATACATAAAAACCCGCCGGGATTGCCGGCGGGTGGTTGGGTGTAGTTTAATAGATATTGGTTCTATGTAGTTTTGCTTTGGGGTAATTTGTTTTTATTTACTGAATGGATAAACTTGTTCTGTTTATTTGAAGAGGTATCTGCCGTCTTCTTCTACAAAAGTTTTACCCTCTGCATAATTAGCAATAATGACTCCTGTAACTGTTTCTGTTTCTTTATAATATGATAAATTTTCATTCATACTAAAGTTGCCACCACTAACATTAAATGTTACTGCTGTAATGGTATCTGTTGTTCCACCAAGTGCCTTTGCATCATTTACCTTGAGAATATAGCGTCCTTCGCCGGTATTAAATGTTCCACCTTCAATTGTAAGACTTGTATCGTAATATGATTTATAATCAATACGGAAAATATCACCCTTGCTTGCATTGAATGTACCACCATTAATAGTGATATTTGCATGGCCATTTTGCATTACTATAATTGGTTGTGTTGAATCGCTATTATAAGTTATTTCTGCATCAGCATTAACATGTTGGAATGTACCACCATTGATTATAATTTCATTAGTTGTTTCATCACAATTCATAGCATTTCTGCCTCTTGTTGTCAGTTCAATGATTCCCGCAGTACAGCTTTCCAAAGTACCACCATTAATGATTATTTTGTTGTTAAAGGTGGAATTAAATGATTTATCGTTAATCGTAGCAGTAGGTTCCAGCAATATTTGTGTAGCCATATTTAATCCAATTGCTCTACTATTTCCAATGACTTTTCCGCCATTAATGGTTGTGGTTGAATTTGAACCCACTATAATTGGAGTACCGCATTTAAAGGTATTATTTCCGGTTACCGGGCCACCAAGAGTTCCGCTTTCTAAAACAAAATCGCCTAAATTAAGCAAAACTACTGCATTAGGGTTGTTGAAATTTGTTGTTAAAAGTCCTCCACCAACACTATCTTTAATAGTTAGTTTACCATTATTTACAATGAGAGGCTCGTAATAAGTACTATTTATATAACTCTTTCCTTGAATTGCTTTTCCATTTAAATCAATAGTCAATTCACCATTAACTTTAAAAATATTTAATAATGCATCTGATGTATTATTTTTAGAACTTCTGGCAAATGTTAATGTTTGTTTGTCGCCAACAAGTGTAACTTTTTTACTAAAATCAGACGGATAGATATCGGCATCTTTTAAAATATATACCTTACCGGAAGTTGCCGCTGCATTGATAGCAGCACCAACTGACATGTATCCTGTTGTACCAACACGCGCAACATAATCGCCGCTTGCTTTAAGATTAGATTCAATGATCTGCTCAATGATTGCGGTAATCTCTTCCGCTGTAAGGGTTGCTTTTGCAATTGCTGCGTTGATCGTTTCCACGAGATCAGAGTCATTGCCGAGAACTTCTTTAACGGCGGCAGTGATATCTTCCTGTGTTATGCCGACCTGCGGGAGTTTTGCAAGAATGTCTGCGATCTGCTGTTCGCTGAGGTTGTTGCCTTCGAGGATAACTTTAACCTGGACATCGGAAAGTTTTTTGTTCGCAATGGCTTCGAGAATGGCGGTGAGTTGTTCGTTGGTCATACCGGTTTCCTTGTCATTCTCTCTGATAATGGCGATTATCTTATTGGCAAGATTTTCATTCTCGCCTTTTTCAACCAGAGCTTTTGCGATGGCTTCTTCAAGATCTTCCCAGGACATATAGTTGTCTTTGCCTTTTTCGATCTTTTCGATCTCGTCCTGGATCATCTGGTTGGTGCGTTCCTGCTGATAAGCGGAATCGTTGGCTTTGCGGATGATTCCGGCAAAAGTAGGGATAAGCACCGCGGCGAGCACGGCGATAATGGCTAAAACAATGACCAGCTCGGTCAAAGTAAAGCCGCGTTTATTCAATTTATTCATAAAATTTTAACTCCTTATTAATAATTGGAAAATAAGAACAGCGGACGCAAAAAAGCGTTGAAAAAAACGGATTCAACACCTTAAACTGCAGTCCACCAAATATTTCTTATTTACCAACACGGCGCTGACCGCGTTGAAATAATAAGGCTTTTTATGAAAACTTTTGTGAACGGCCGCAGCTTTGCGTTTTGTGCGGACGTATTTTACAGCTTTGACGGCAAGGATGACGGCGACGACGGCGGCGAGGGCGCAAACTATCACCTCGAGCACCATTGCGACGCTTGTAATGCCGGTATAAGTTAAGATCTCGTGAATAGTAAGATAGTGCTGCTCACCGACAAGGGCTTTTGCAAGCCCGGCGCCGGGACCGTCCTGAACCAGCATAACAAAAGCGAGGACGACAAAGAACACCGCGGCGTGCAGCGCGGGGGCGATCCGGAACTTTTTGCTGTTATTGACAAGAAGGTAATAGATTATTATATTGACAAAAATATATCCGAGCAAAAGACCCATTTATCCGTTACCTCCTTTATAATAATCAATAAAACCCGAAAAACGCGAAAGCGCGCCGGACCGTTGAAAAATCAACGGTTCGGCGCGCTTGAAGTTACAAAATTATTTTCGTTCCGGCAAAAATGGGCGCGGTTATCCCTTGCTTGCTTGCTTGCTTGCTTGCTTGCTTGCTTGCTTGCTTGCTTGCTTGCTTTAAAGATTATCCCGCGGTTTGTCAACATTGTCAAGCCCTTTTTTGCATTTTTCGAAAAATTTTACTATTCGATTATACCATCGCAGCGCGTGTTTGTCAACAGCAAATATTGTCAAAGCGTATAAGTTCCCAGAACGGCTCGTTTGATCATAATATAATCCGCTATGTTCAGTTCGGCGGATCCGCTGACCGAAGCGGCGGTAAGATAAACGCCGTTGAGTTCGACCGTGCCGAGAAACGCGCGTTTCACAATGATATAATCGGCGGCGTTCACTTCCCCGTCGCCGTCGGCGTCGCCGCGCACGATGACGGTAAGCGATCCGCCCGCGGGTTCGGTGACGACGCACCCGGTGCCGACAAGTTCGTCAGCCGTCAGAGTTGTTCCGCCCGCCGATCTTACGCTTACGCCGGACGCGAATTTCGAAAGCAGGGTCGATGCCTTTGTCCCTGCCCGCACGCCGTAAAGTATCCCGCCGGAGGCTTCAAGCGACGGGTCGGTCAAGCCGAATCCGCCCTGAACCGGGCTGTCGGCGGTATATGATCCCGTAACGGTGACATAGTTCGCATAGCAATAACCGCCGGGGACGCTGCTCGACGGGTCGGAAAGTTCGGCTTTGTACCAGCCGCCCTCCGAAGCGCCGTAAATTATAAGTTCGGTATCTTTTTCGATAACTCCGAGCGAATCGTAGTTAGTGCCCGGCCCGGACCGTACGTTGATGCGCGCCGTCGTCCTGCCAAGATAAAGCAGCGTGATATATTCCGCCGAGGAATAGCCGGAAACGGTGTTGCCGTCTTTATCCTTTGCCGTAACGCGATACCAGCCGTTCTGAACGCCGCCGGTGATGATAACGCGGGTGTTCTCGTCGAGTATGCCGACAGTATCGTGATCGGTCCCGGCGCCGCTGCGCACGCGCAGAGTCGAGTTCGTCACGGCGTAGCAGGATCCCCCGTCGGGGTCGACATCCTGCCCCGGATCTTCGGGCGATACTTCCATTTTCGCATAGCCGAATATGGCTTTTACGTTGCTTGGGTTCTTGGTGCCGATGACAAAGCTCCAGCCGTCGGCGTCGGGTTCGCCGATAACGGTGCAATCCGATCCGGAAATAAGCAGCCCGAAGGAATAGGAAGTATCGGATTTTTCGGAATAAACCCTTATATCGCCGGGGACTTTTGTCTTTGTGACTTTAGTCTTCGGTTCATAAAAACGCAGATAAGCCGAATGGACGTAACCGGTTATCGAGTTGCCGGAAGTATTCAACCCGGTCACTTTGCAATAAAGCCCGACAGGCTCGCCGATCACCCTCACCTGGGTCAGAAAAGGGATACGCCCGCGGGATGAGGACGTGCCGTTCGGCTCGGCGCGGACGGTGAGAGTCTCGTAGGAAGAAACGACGGCGTAATAATCTTTTTGTGCGTCGGCGACGGTGACTTTTACCGTCTTTTCAACCCCGGACGCCGCGGTCGCCTTCACCTCCGCTTCGCCCTTCGACAATGCGGAAATATTGCCGTTTTCGTCGACCGAGGCTACTTCGGGCGCGGTGCTTGTCCAGACGAGCGAAGTATCTTCCGCGTCGGCGGGAGCGACCGCCGCGGCGACCGTATATACGTCGCCGACGGCAAGGGTGATATCATCTTTAACCACGCTTATGGCGGTAACTTCGTGTTTGTCAAGATAAACGCATTCTTCAAGGACGTAACCGCTTACAAGAACGCCTTTGCTGTTATAGCCGGACGCCTGATAAAAAGCGTTGCCGGACGGATCGGTGAAAACTTCGGGAGAAGCGACTTTTATCGGAGTGCCGCGATAGAATTTGCCGTTGTTGCCGGCGGAAATATCCGGCGAAGTCCGAACATTCACGTCGGAATCGATGACCGTGGCGTTGCAGTCGACATAAACGATGCAGCAAGCCTCGCGGCCGTTGGGAAGCGTTGCGGAGATAAGCGACATCCCGTGCGACAAAGCGGTTACAAGCCCCGTCTCGTCGACAGTGGCGACCGCTTCGTTCGCGCTTGACCAAACGACGGACGAGGGCTCCGCTTCAGCCGGAAATATCTCCAGCGCGACCTGATATGTATCGCCGACCGCCATATTGTGCTGCGGTTCGGAAGAAATCATTGCAACGACGCCATCCTCATCCGGGGAAAGATCGTCGTATTCGGTATAATTATATTGCTGAATGAGTTTAATAACGGTCTCGGCGTAGCCGTTGTCGCTGCAATACCCGCCGGCGACGATGGCGCGGGCGGCGACGGCATAGTCTTTTTCGCCCACAACGGCTTTATAGTTCGAGCTTCCGGTGAAAAGCGAGCTGTGGGATTCGACGCTTTCCGCCCAGCTGCCGTGAGCGCGCCACGCCGAAACGGTGTTGACGTAGCTTTGACCTTTCGCCAGAAGCAGATCGTTGTAAGAGGCGTAAACCGTCGCCTCGTTGGGGTCGAAAACCTTGCCGCTCCAGGTGTTATAGGC
>CAMZED010000077.1 GCA_947305675.1 uncultured Clostridia bacterium
TATCAAAACATTTAATGCGGCCAGCCTGGCGATCGGCATTCTGGCCAGCCTGGTATTTATCGTTATCACTATCCGGAAGATGATCGTTCAGCACAAGCTTGGAATCAAACAGTCTGTTCCGGGACAGATTATTACCATGTTCCTGGTTTCTTTCGTGATCCTGTTTGTGACTTTCAAACTGGGGCTCTGGAAGGGAATCCCGTGGGTGCTGGTATGGCTCTGCATCATTCTCGGCATATACGGTATCGTTAAGAACGCCGGGATCGGGCAAAGTGCTTGCGGGATTGTTTGACATTTCGTTTTCCTCCGGTTTTGAGTCGGTTTTCCCGGAATCGCATCCGCAAATCGAAAGCGCGATAAGCGAAGCCGCCAGAACCGACGCGATTATTCTTAATGAATTTTTAAACATAAAATTCTCCCTGAAATTGATATAGGTGAACAGCTGAAAGGACAGATCGGTTTCAGGCGGATCATCCGTGCCGACGCACACCCGAAATTATATCATCACGATAATAATTTGTCAATAACGGCGAATGAATAATACAAATCCGAAACCGCTTATTCCAACGGTCCGATTCCCTATCGGGACGGTCCGGTCGCGGCTGCTGCCGCGGCTGTTCAGGATACCTTAACTGTAACGAGAGATTCTTCGGACCAGTCGATCCGATCGCTGACGCGGTAAGTAAAGGTGTCGGTCCCGGTAAATCCGGCGTTGGGATAATAAGTGAAACTGCCGTCCTCATTCATCGAAACAGAACCGTGAGAAGGCGACAGCGCCGTCTTATACATGCGCACGGGATCGTTCGTTAATGCGACGGTCGATTTTAACGCCCGTTCTTTTGAAGTTTCAAACGAAATACTTTCCGGCGCGTCCGGCGTGATCTTTAAATCGCCTTTTATGAACCTGTAGGTGTAATCGTACAGCAAACGCTGAAGCGGCGAATCGGAATACGCGGCGCGTGAAATGATGGAAAACGACTGATAATACATATGTATCGCGTCGATATAGCCTTCGGTGACGCCGCATTTGAGATAATTGATATATTTGTTATAGAATGTTCGGTTGTAGAGGGCGTTATCCTGGATCTCGATCTCGATCGACATATTGTAAGTGCGGGCGATAGCCGCCGCGGAATAAAGTCTTGAAACGCCGACCGATGAATCGAAAGCGTAATTCGGCTGCAGGCAGCCCGATTCGAAACCGAATTCTTTCCATCTTGAAAAACCGGTCGCTTCGTAATACGGGATCCAGAACATCGGATATCCGAGACCTTTGACCGCCGCGCAGGCGGCTTTCGCCGTGGATACATCGGCGGAAGTTATGGCTTCGTGGAACCAATAGAAGCCGCAAAGTTTAAGATTAATATACTTTTTGGCTTTAAAAGCCGATTCAATACGTTTTACATAGTCGGTAACGACTTTTATCCTGTCGTTCTGTTTTGTAAGGTTTTCGGAAACGCCGTCGCCGTCTATATCGCCGAACGAAGCGAGAGTTACGTCAAGATGAGGTATTGCGACAAAAACCTTAAGCTGAAGACTCTTTCTGCCGGTCTCGAATTTGACCTTTTCGGCAGCAGCTTCGAGTTTGTCAATATCACCCTGCGATCCGAGCATATCGTTAAAAAGATAATCCCAATCGGATTTGTAATTAGTGCCGTAAGGTCTGCCGCCGCTCGGAAGTTCGGCGGTGCTCGGCAGGAACAGATATCCGTCGAACATAGTGTCTTTTGCCATACCGTTGCGGTCGATATAACCGACATAGGGTTTGAGCATATTCTCGCTTACAGTGCCGGCGTTGTGATAGATCAGCATTATATCGTTTACGCCGTCGAGACAGGTATTATCGGGACACTGATAACCGGATTCTCCGATCAGTTTGAATACGTCGAACTTTTTATGTCCGATCTGAGCAGCCGACTTTGTCCCGTTTACGTTCTTTGTGCCCGTAACGGTTATTTCGCCGATATAGGCGCGCATCTCGTTGAAAGATACGACAGCGCAGACGTAACGGGCGCGCACCGCGGAAGCCAGAACGATCGAAGGATCCGTGATATATACTCCGTCGGAATGGACGGGAAATATCTGCGCGGCGAGATACCAGTCTTCCCCGTCTTCGGAAACGACGAGTTTTATGTTGTTCAGGTGTCCGGAATTTATACCGTTCACGTCGAGTACGTGCAGAGAAAGCGATTTCACCGACGAAACCGCGCCGAGGTCATAGAAAAACCTTCTGCCGCCGCCGTAAGAGAATTCAGCCCAAGAGCCGTTATAACGGCTTGTCGAGGCACTCTTCACCCCATCGGTGAGCAGAGAAGTCGATTCAACATTTCGGGTGTTGTAATAAGGAAGTATGTTAAGATCGACGGGAATCTCGGAAAGCACCTGTGTCTTTAATCCGGCGTTCAGGACTACCGTAGAGTTGTAATCTTTATCGGATTCATCCCAATATTTCAAATCGCTTGAAAATTTCATGTCAAACCCGCCGTAAAGATAATCGGGTTCTTTAACTTCCGGAGCGTTCGCGTAAACGCGAAGTTCGTCGAACCAGTAAAAATATCCGTCATATCCGCGCGGGAAGGTAAACCGGACGTAACGGGCGTTTGTGAGTTTTGTCAACGCCGCACGATATGTGTAATATTGCTGTTCGCTTGAAACCGAATACACCCTTGCAACGGCGGTAAGATCGGAAGCGCTTGTTCCCACGCTGATATCAACATAAGGCGGCAGTTCTATGCGTGAAGGAGGCAGGTTGGTGCAGCTTAACTCAAAAGCGTAAAGATCATTTTTTACCGATCCGAGATCGACGGTGAGATAAGGCGGATCGGAAGCCGGTATTCCGACGGAAAACCCGGAATCGACGTCGGGATAAGGATCGCTGTTATCGGTGAGTTTTGTCGCTGAAAAAGGCGCTCTTGTGTCGAACAGATCTTTTGAAAAAACGTATCCCGCGCCCGCGGAAACGACAGATTCACCCTTTGCGGGATCATATGTTTTGCCGTTGGAAACCTTGCGTATGCCGGACGAGATAACGCTTTCGGACATCTTTTCGGAAGCGTAACTGTCATCCGCGGCGTCGAGCAGGCGTCTGTAAGAAGAATTTTCGGTATCGGCATAAACGACGGCTTCGGAAAGGAAAAGCCAGTAAGAAGATTTTGAAGCCGTAAAGCGCACGTAGCGGTAATCGACGGGAGATTCAAGATCCAGTACAGCCGCCGAGACGGTTCCGCCGGCAAAAGACGGGACGGCAGCTTCGCCGATCTTTGTAAAACCGTTGCCGTCGACAGAACCGTAAACCGCAACAGAGTTGGGAATATAGATCCCGGCTTCATTCACGCTGAGATAATACAGTTCGAACGCGTTGAGGTCTTTACCATCGTCGCCGAGATCCAATGTTACCGAAACGCTGTTCCCGCTTCCGCCCGCGTAACAGCTGAACGCGGCGGAGGTATATGAGGGCGAAAAACTGCCGGTGAAACCGTCGGTCAGTTCAAAACCGTAATCGTCGGGATAAGTCTCGGATGCCGGGAGAGACACGGTGTACTTCTTTCCGTAACTGATCGCGGTGCGGTAATGCTTGGCGGGTTGTTCAATGTATCCGCTTATATGATAACTCCCGACTACATCGCGTTTGATAAGAATATAATCGGCGGCGTCAACTTCTCCGTCACGGTTAACGTCGGCGGCGCGAAGCTGAAGATCGTCGGCATTAATGCTGCGGACGACGATCCTTTTCACGGTCATATAATCGGCAACGTCAATCTCTCCGTCGCCGTTCACGTCTCCGAGCAGCCGTTTTGCCGGCGCCGCAGAAGATGATGCCGGCAGCGAAAGAGAAAGCAATACCACTGCCAATAAAGCGGAAACGAACCTTCTTTTCATATCGTTTATCCTTTGATCATTCAGCCGAGATCGGGGATATCGGTAAACACGATCTGCGGTTTTTCGCAGCCGTAAACCTCGAAAACAACAATTTCGTTACTGCCTTTTTTAAGAAGAGGCGCCGGCAGATAAAGCGTTTTCTGAGGTCCGGCATCGGTCCAATAGCGCCCGATGTTGAACCCGTTAACGCTGACAAACCCTTTGTGGAAGCCGTCGAGCCTTATAAACGTATCGCAGGGTTCGCATTCGATAACAAGTTCGCCGCGAAGGAAAGCGGGCCTTCCCTCTTTGCCTTCGGAGCAGTCAACGTATTCCAGACCGCCCAATTCTTCCATAGGCAGCGGCCAGATCGTCCAGTTGAACATATTCTGCTGACCGAGGCGTGCCGGAGATACCATTCCCTTGTATTCGGTGGGAATGGCGGTGCCGTAATTGACTCTGCCCATATTCTCGATAAGAATATCGATTTTTTTCTTTTCGCCTTTCAGGCAACGGAATTCAACTTTGTCGTCCCTGCCGCCGCGTTCTTTAATCCCGGCGAACGCGCCGTCGATAAAGATCAGCGCTCTGTCGTGCGGTTCGAGTTCGATCTCGGCGTCGACGGGATAATCGATCACCGTAGAATAAAGAGCGTATCCGAACGGGATATCGAGCTCTTCCATTGTAAGCGGCCAGGCGCTCTTTACGGGAGACGAGATGTTTCCGAGGTTATCAAGAAGATCGGCTCTTGAATTGAGTTTAAGAGTGCCGTACGCTTTTTTGGGAAGATCCTTAACCGTGAGTTCGGGAAGATTTCCGAAATGTTTGGCGGCGACTTCGCGCACCTCGTAAAAGCGTTTTGTAAGATCGCCCCACTCGGTAAGCGCTGCGTCGTAATCGTAGCTCGTTATTGTGGGATGATAGACGTCATACATATTCGCGCCGTTATAAAAGGCGAAATTCGTGCCGCCGCAGAACATATAAAAGTTCACGCTCGCGCCGGACGAAAGCATTCCGTCGAGAGATTCGGCGACATCGTCGGGAACGCGGCGGTGATGCGGTTCATACCACCAGTCGAACCAGCCCTCCCAGAACTCGGAGCACATAACCGGCTGATCGGGTCGGTAATCGCGGACAAAACTGAAATTTTCGGCGTAGCCGGAACCGAAGTTTGCGGTGGCAAGCAACCCATCGACGGTGCCGCCGCCGAAGAAAAGATTGTTGGGTCCGTCGGAAGTGAAAAGCGGAACTTCGATGCCGTTTTCACGGTAGCACTGCGCAAGAGCGTTGATATAATCGTGATCATTGCCGAAGGAGCCGTATTCATTTTCGACCTGAAGCATTATTACGTTCCCGCCTTCGGTTATCTGGCGCGGGCGGACGACATTGAAAATCTCTTTTAAATAGCGCGTCTCTTTTTCGAAGAAATCTTTGTCGAGACATCGGATATGCATATTTCTGTTCTTTAAAAGCCAGTAAGGCAGGCCCCCGAGATCCCATTCCGCGCAAATATAAGGGCCCGGCCTTACGATGCAGTAAAGCCCTTCTTCCTTTGCGATATCGATGAACCTGCCGAGATCCAATATACCTGAAAAATCAAACTCGCCCTCGCGTTTTTCGTGAAGGTTCCAGCAGGTGTAAGTTTCGACGGTATTAAAACCGCACTGACGGAGTTTTTTCAGTCTGTCACGCCAGTATTCCGGAACGTGACGGAAATAATGGATCGTGCCGGAAAGGATCTGAAAAGGTTTGCCGTCAAGCAGAAAGTCTTTGCCCTGATAACCGAAAGCTGCCATAATGTTTCTCCTTTAATTGTCGTTGCCGTCGTCTTTTTTAACGTAAATACCTTTCAAACGCATAAAATGGTTTGAAAGTCTGATCTCTTTTTCGCCTTTGGGGATCGTATCAAAAAAATGATTATACCCGTATGTGTCTTTGTAAACGGCGCGCGTAGTAGTGCCGTCGGACCAGCGAATGATCACTTTATCTCCGCTGTCGAGCACCGAATCGCCGACAAGATAGCTCATAAATTATTCACCCTTACACTTTGATTTTTGCCCATTTGCCGCTTAAAAACCGCCTTGCGGAAAACCCGAGCCGCATATACTGATCGATCAAAAGGCTGATCCACGCGCCGTAAAGCCCCAACCCGAGCGGATAGCAAAGCAAATAAGCCGCAAGCGGGCGGATTACCCCGATCGAGATCGCGGAAGTGACTGCGACGTAGCGCGTATCACCCGCGCCGCGCAGAGATCCGTTATATATGACCTGCGATATCTGCGCCGGAGAGACCAGCGCGATGATATAAAGTATATTTCTGCCGACAGTGGTGACGTATTCGAAATACTGATCTTCTTTATCGGCAAACAGCAAAAGAATAGGTCCGCCGAGAAATACCATAATAAGTATCAATCCCACCGACATCACTGTTCCGATCCGCTGGCCGACTTTTGCATAGATCGTCGCAAGATCGGGGCGCTTTTTCCCGAGGTTCTGACCGATCAGCGCGCTTGCGGCGACGCTGAGCCCGTCGCCGACAGAAAAAGAGAGGTTCAGGACGTTCATACATATCGTATGAGTGGATATCTCCGCGTCGCCGAGCCGGGCGATGATCGTCGCATAAATAAAAAACCCGATGCGCATAAATATCTGTTCGACCGCTGCGCCGGCGGAGATGCGCGCCATAAGCTTCAACTGCCCGGGATCGAACCTGAAAATACGCAGTTTTTTGACGCTGAGGTATTTATTTTTGCCGAAAAGCGAAGAGACGCTCATCGTACAAGCCGAAAAATTACCTATTACCGTGGCTATCGCCGCGCCGGTGATCCCGAGCCGCGGAAATATCCATACACCGTTTATGAGAAAATAGTTCAAAACTATATTAACGACGTTAGCGACCATATTGGAACGCATCGAGAT
>CAMZED010000078.1 GCA_947305675.1 uncultured Clostridia bacterium
CTTTGGACAAGCGAGATCAGCGTGTTCGGCTCGGAATACCACCCCAACACCGATCTCCCCGATGATCCCATAAGTTCCGAACCCGACGATAGTTCCGACAGCGCGTCTTCGGACGATCCTGCCGATCCCGACGACGAAAGCGGCGATCCTTCCGCTGACGGCGAAAGCAGCTCGGATCCCGTCGAGGGTTCCGCCGCATCCGACCCTGCGGAACAGGTCAGCGGCGCGAGTTCGGAATCCGATCCCGAACCGGAAGTGCAGGAAAAACCGTCGAACACCCCCGCGCTTATCGCGCTGGGCGTTCTCGGTGTAGCGGCGGTCGCTTTGGCGGCGTTCATAATTATCAAAAACAAAAAATTCACAGAGAAATAAAGGAGTAAAAAATGTTTGATAAAACCGAATCGGTAAAACTCAACGTAAGCGGTATGCACTGCGGCCATTGCCGCGCGAGCGTCGAATCCGCTCTCAAATCGGTAAACGGAGTAAAAAAGGCGGAAGTCGATCTTGAAAATGCTTGCGCTTTCGTGACCTACGTTCCCGCAAAAACCGGGACCGACGAGCTTATAAAAGCCGTCTCCGACGCCGGGTTTTCGGCTGTCGTGGCATAAATACAGCTTTGTCTGAGCTCTGGAGCAGGCGCCGGGTCGCCTGCTTTTTTTGTATTGACTAAACGCGATATATCTTGTATAATGCTTTTAACGAATATTTCGAGGTATGTTTATGGATTCGAAGATCGCTTATGAATATCTTACCGGCAAGCGTGTGTTTGACAAAGAATCGGCTTTGAAGACAGCGCTGAAAGGAGCCGAGGAAGGCATTGTCCTTCTTGAAAACAAAGATCGGGTTCTGCCGATCGGGAAATTGTCGAAAATCGCGGTTTTCGGAAGAATGCAGAAGAATTATATGATGCTCGGCACGGGATCAGGCGGCAGGGTAACGCCTCCCTTTGTCACCGACATATTCGGGTCGCTTTGCGAACTCGGACTTAAACCCGACAGTATCGTCGAATCGTTCTACGACGAATACGTGGCGACCCACCCTTATGATCCCGGCAACGGCTGGACTCACCCCGCCAGCCAGACAGAACCCGAGCTCGAACCCGGATTTGTCGCCGAAGCGGCGCGCCGCGCCGATATCGCGCTGGTGATAATAACCCGCACCGCGGGCGAAGACCGCGATTATAAAAACGAGCCGGGCGAATATCTTTTAAGCGCGACAGAACTCGGCAATCTCAAACTCCTGCGCAAAAAGTTCAATAAACTTGTGGTCATTCTTAACGTTTCGGGCATTATTGATTGCTCCGGCGTCCTTTCCTGTTCGCCCGACGGACTGCTTCTTGTCTGGACCGGCGGAATGATGGGCGGACTCGCCGCGGCAAGGGTGCTGACCGGGGAATCGGAACCCGGCGGCAGGTTGCCCGATACCGTCGCCTACTCACGTGAGGATTATCCCGCTTACGGCAATTTCGGCGCCGCCGGAAGGAATATCTACCGCGAGGATATTTTCGTCGGCTACAGGTATTTTGGCACATTCGCCCGTGACAAAGTTGTTTATCCGTTCGGATACGGCTTGTCGTACACGCGGTTCGAAACATCTTTTGTCGGTGCCGAGCCTGATCTTTCCGACGGCTCGACGGTCATACGCGTTTCGGTTAAAAACACCGGCGACCGCGCCGGCAGCGAAGTGGTCCAGTGCTACGTAAGCGCGCCCGACGGAAGGTTGGGCAAACCTTTCCGGGTGCTTGTCGGGTTCAAAAGGACGAAAGTTCTCGAAAAAGGCGAAAGCTGCGAAGTCGAACTGGTCATAGACGTTAAAAAAATCGCCTCGTTCGATGATACCGATCCCGACGGAAACGGCAGGAACTGGGTGGTCGAACCCGGCGCGTATATCTTTTCGGTAGGGAAGAATAGCCGCGACGCGTCCGACGTTTACACCCGCGTTTTCGATAAAGAAACGGTGATCGAGCACGGCGTCAGCGCGCTTGCGCCGGTCACTCCTTTTGAAAGAATGGTTAACAATAAAGGCGAAATCGCTTACGAGCAGGTAAATCTGCGCGTCAGCAGCGACGACCCCATCCCCGGGGAATTCCGCCGTCCGAAACGGTCGGATATAACTTTCGACGAAGTCGCCGACGGAAAAGCCGGACTTGAAGATTTTGTCGCACAGCTTACCGACACCGAGCTCATGACGCTTGTAAGAGGGGAAGGAATGTCCAGCCCGAAGGTGACTCCCGGCACCGCCGCCGCCTTTGTAGGAACGACTCCCGAACTGCGTTCACGCGGGCTGCCGGTGCTTTGCTGCACCGACGGACCTGCCGGGATCAGAATGGTCAGCGAGGCGCAATGCATAGCTTATCCCTCCGCCACCTGCCTCGCCGCGACGTGGGATGAACCGCTTGTCGAGGAGATGTATCACTTTTGCGGAGCGGAACTTGCCTCGTATTGCGTGGATATTCTGCTCGGACCGGGCACAAATATCCACCGCGATCCGCTTTGCGGCAGGAATTTCGAATATTTCTCCGAAGATCCGCTTCTCGCCGGAAAGATGGCTGCGGCGGTTTGCCGCGGACTTGACAGCGCGGGCGTTTCCGGCGCGGTAAAGCATTTTATGGCGAACAACCAGGAAACCGACCGCCACGGAGCCGATTCGGTCTTAAGCGAACGTGCCATACGCGAGATTTATTCCCGCCCGTTTGCGATCTGCGTAAGCGAAAGCGAAGTGGGTTCGGTAATGACTTCGTATAACCCGGTCAACGGGCGCTGGACGGCTTCGAATTACGATCTTACGACAAAACTCCTGCGCGAAGCGTTCGGGTTCAAAGGGTTTGTAATGACCGACTGGTGGGCGCGCGTGAGCAACGACGACGGCACTCCCGGAACGACTAATCTCGCCGCGATGGTACACGCCGGCAACGATATTTATATGGTCTGCCCGGACGCGCTCACGCGTGACGACAACCTTGCTTCGGCGCTTGCCGAAGGAACTCTGGCGCGTTCCGAACTTCAACGCTGCGCGTACAATCTTTGCGCGTTTGCGCTCAAAAGCCTTTCCTACCGCGCTCAGCGCGCGGGATACGGCGTGCGCGATTTAAAAGCCGAATGCGCCGGGAAAACCCCGAAAGCCGTACGTCCTGTCGAGGGCGGCGTCGCGGTTTATAATTCCGATATCGCCTGCAAAGCGGTTGTCGAATTCAGCTTTGTTTCGAATACTCCCGAACTTACTCAAACCAACGTTTCGCTTAATATAAACGAGAAAAACGCCGGAGGATTCATTATCGGAGGCACCGGCGGGAAAGAAATATCGGATTACCGCGAGATATCGCTTGTAAAAGGCGAGAACAAATTTATCTTCACAGCCGAAAACAGCGAAGCGAGCGCGGTTCGGATAAAAGTGTTTTAGGATTTTTTAAAAAACAAAAAAACGAAAGGAGAATCATTATGGCTATGAAATTCTACCGCTGCAAACATTGCGGCAACATCATCGCATACGTCACCGATAAAGGCGTTCCGGTGGTCTGCTGCGGCGAAAAGATGGAGGAGATCATCCCCGGCACTACCGACGCCGCCGTTGAAAAACACGTTCCGGTGATCAGCCTGAACGGCAACACCGTTACGGTTTCGGTCGGAAGCGTCGCTCACCCCATGGAAGAAGTCCATTACATCGAATGGATCGCGCTCGAGACCGAAAACGGCAATCAACGCGTGACTTTAAAACCCGGCGAAGCTCCCGCTGCGAAATTCGCCCTTCTTGAAGGCGATAAACCCATTGCCGCGTACGCTTACTGCAACAAGCACGGACTCTGGAAGAGCTGATCGATTCACAAAAATTCATCCGGTGTGGACCGGATGAATTTTTTTAACGATCGGTTTGCAATAATGATTTACGCGCGCTCGTCGGCAAGGTATTCGTCAAGCGTAACACCGAGATCGTGTATTTCGGTCGCGGCGGTCCTGCCGACGTATCGGAAGTGCCAGGATTCGTAAATTATCCCGGTTATATCCTGCTTGCCGTCGGGATAGCGAAGAATGAATCCGAATCTGTAAGCGTTTTCCTCCATCCAGGTCGCGGCGGGCGTGCCGTTGAATTTGCGCGGAGTCGATATATCGACGTTGTGCATATCGCAGCACAGCCCCGATTGATGTTCGCTTGTGCCGGGACGGGTGGAATAGGTAAGCACTTCGGCGATCGCCTCTTCTTTTGTCTTGAATTTGCCGGAATTCCATTCCTGATCGACGTAGTAGTTGAACAACCAATCCTGTGTGCGGTAAGATCTGTACACGTTGGTCACGGTTATATTGTCGAACCCGTAATAAGCCGCCTCTTTAAGAAAAGCGTCAAGCGCGATATCGACAGTACGCACGATCTTGTTGTAAGAATCGGGTCTGCCCTCGCGGATGTGGGTGCATTTTATAAGATCTTCCGGTACGTAATCCGAACCGAGCGTGTGAACCGGGTCGACAAGGAAAACATATTTCGCCTCGTCGTCGGGGCAGACGTACGCTTCGTAGTCGGTCATATCGATCGCATATTTAACGCCGACGCGCTCTTCGTAATCGGCAATTCTTTCCGCTGTGTTCATTTCCGCCCAGCTTTTCTTCGGCGGCTCGGACGATTCTTCCGGCACTTCGCTCGATTCGTCCGGCGTTGAAGATTCGGCGATTACCGATTCGCTCGATTCATCCGCCGCGGAGGGTTGGCTGCTTTCTTCGGCGGCAGAACTCTCGTCGGTATCGTTGATATGTACTACGTTATATATTATTGCGCCGCCGACGGCGAACGCTACGACGATCAGCGCGACCGCGGTATAAAGCAAATAGTTGTTTCCTTTCTTCTTTTTGCGTTTTTCAGTTGCCATAAAAATTTCACCTCGTATATGTTTTCGCCGCGTTCAGAATATCTTCCGCGGCTTTGGTTATATCTTCCTTGCCGAACACGCTGCTGCCCGCCACAAGTACGTTTGCGCCCGCAAGCACGCACAACGCGGCATTTTCGGATCCTACGCCGCCGTCCACGCTTATTTCGAAATCAAGGTTTTCCTGCTCGGCGTAATGCTTTAAAAATTCGACCTTGGGCAGCATATCCGCCATAAACTTCTGCCCGCCGAATCCCGGTTCGACAGTCATGACCAGGACAAGATCGCACAACTTCAAAAAAGGAATAATTTCGTGCACGTCGGTTTTCGGCTTGACCGACAATCCCGATTTTTTTCCGCAGGCGCGGATCTTTAAAAGAGTCGCTTCCACGTCGGTGCAGGCTTCGTAATGGACCGTGATTATGTCCGACCCGGCTTTGGCGAAATCTTCTATGTATCTTATCGGTTCGGTTATCATTAAATGCACGTCAAGCACCAGGTCCGTCGCTTTGCGAAGCGATTTTACAACGGGTTGACCGAACGATATGTTCGGGACGAATATCCCGTCCATAACGTCAAGGTGCAAATACTCGGCGCCGCCTTTTTCGGCAAGAGTTATCTGTCTGCCCGCGTCGGCAAAATCGCTGGAAAGCGCATTAGTCGTAAGTTTTATTCTGTTCTTATTTCTTAATGCCCTTTCGACAGCCGTTTACATATTATGATAATAAGTTCAACTGAGGCAGCGCCCTTGCGGAAGTTTTAAAAAAAGGATCCGACTGAATATAAAGCGTGCCGCCTCCGTTATCTTACACTTTTTGCCGCGAAAAGTCAACAAGATACAGCCATAAAGTCGCGCGGGAAGTTAAAATATGCCGTTTAGGCTAAGCTCTCCGCTGTTTTTGATCTCAACTATCGCGTCGATAAGATCGACGATCTTTTCTTTGACGTATTCGCCGCCCTCCCTGACTTCGTTCAAAAGCTCGCGGATCTTAAGATCCGCCCCGTCGATCTCGCTGTCACGCACGACCGACCCGAGAAAATCGCGGCTCTGATCCCAGACCGCCGCGGCGTCTTCGAACTTTTCGCTGCGTACAAGTTCGGTTATCTCGTCGCAGATCTCGCCGATCCTTACCGTGTCGATAGTCACGAACCCGGTTATAAGACCGATGATAAGAAGCGCTATTATAAAGTTTTTCATGTTTGTTCACCTCCTCCGATTCGGCTGTCTTTGGGCAAAATGCTCATCTTTCCGGTCCGTTCGAGTATTACCGTGTCGACCTCATCTTTGCTTTTATACCCTCCGATACGTATCTGCGTTTCCACGTCGTCGACAGAGATCCGCGTTTTCTTTAAGTTTTCGGTCACATAATCGCCGTCTTTCATCAATACCACCGGGTTACCGTTCATAAACACCATGAATTTTCGGCTTCGGCTGGCAATAAATGAAAGGATCACCTCGATGCTCGAGATGACCGCCAATGGCAAAACTCCGTGGAGCAGGGGAATGTCGTTGTCAGTCACCGGCAGCACCGCCAGCTCCGAAAGCATCATCATTGTGATAAATTCGGTCATCTGCATTTCGCCGATCTGTCGCTTTCCCATAAATTTCATCGACGTCATAAGAAAAACATATAGCAAAAGCGCTCTGACAATCATATTCGCCACGGTAATTCGCCTCCAAGCATATGTTTTGCGGTTTTTCCAAAAGCTATTCCGCATTTTTGCGTGTTTGCCGCGCGGTTTGCTTACATAAAGAAAAAAATTTTGTTTTTTAATAAAAAAGTATTGCAAAATCGGGCGGGATGTGTTATCATAACCAAGCACGTTGGTTGCGGCGAATACGGTTCGGTAGTTCAGTTGGTTAGAACGCCGCCCTGTCACGGCGGAGGTCGTGGG
>CAMZED010000079.1 GCA_947305675.1 uncultured Clostridia bacterium
GACCGCCCTGCTGACCGCCTTGCTGACCGCCCTGCTGACCGCCCTGCTGACCGCCCTGCTGACCGCCTTGCTGACCGCCCTGCTGACCGCCCTGCTGACCGCCTTGCTGACCGCCCTGCGATATGATTCCGTGAAAATTCGACGGCACTCCGAAAATACTTTCCCGCGTGAATTGTTCGCCTTTGTAATCGGCTCCGGTTTTGCCGGTGGCGTTCGCCTCTTCGGTCAGGCGCTCGGCTAACCGTTCGTCAAAGATCACCTCGCAGGTCACGTCGTAGCAGTCGGTCACCGTTTTCAAATAGTTGTTTTGGTAATGAAAGATATCGTATCTGATCGCGTCTTTGATCTTTTCGGGCGGAGTGGAGATATCGGCGTAGCCGCAAGGCAGCTGATCGCTTACTCCCAGACTTCCTTTTGTCAGAACGCATTCGAAAATATATTTGTTCTGAACGTATCCGACAAGCGTGAACCGAACGGATATCGGCCTTTTCGTAATGGTGAATTTGCCGTATTCATAGGTTTTTTTATAGTTTTCGGTAACCTCCCGGCGTTCGGCTCCGTTATAGGCGTCCTTTTCGAGTTTGTCGGTGACCGACCGGATCAAAGCCGCGTCGATCCTGTTGTCATAGGTACCGACGGTGAAAATATCTTTATTGAGCTGCTCAAAACGTGCGCTGTCGCCGCTTACGAGTGAACCCTCGGCTATTTCCGCCCGCTCGCTGTAATAGGGCGTGCCGTCATATTCTTTGCTGTCGTCGCCGGAGACGACGGTTATTTCGACCGGCGAGATGGTTATTTCGCCGAAGTCATAAGTGATATCGTAATTATCGGTATAATCGTTCGCGTCCGGGTCCTGTATGTGAATTCTTACTTTGTTAGTAAATTTCCCGGCGTCATAAAAGCGCGGAAACTCCGAAGCCACAAGCAGCTGAGGCGGCAGCTCCTTGCCGTCCGCGGTGCGTTTTCCGACAAGTTCGCCCTCGGAGATCCCGAATTCCACCGCCTGCGCGGGCTTCCCGTCGTAAGTTTTTTCCAAGCCTCCGGTGAAAACCGTTATTCTGCGTTTTTCTATTGCGAGTTTGCCGATCTTTACGTCAAGTTTATATCTGTCGCTTACGTCTTCGCCGCCGCGCATTACCCTTATTGCGGCGGTGTTGAATGCCTCCGTGCCGGCGTTTTCCGGGCGGTTTCCGGTGAAAACCGCCTCGACCGTTTCGCCGTCGGCGACCGATCCGCCCGCTATCAGATATTCTTCTTTTACAAACGGAAGCCCGTCGTATTCTTTTGTGCCGCCCGCCGTGGCGACGGTCAACCCGCGCGGTTCAACGCGGTATTCACCGCAAATGAACCCGACGTTATACGACGAGGTGACGTCTTTGCCATCGGAGTTGACTATGATCGCCGAAAGGGAAGACGGTTTATACGATCCGGGCAGCGTTTCAAGTTCCGCGCCGATATCCGCGATTTCGTCGCCGGGGGCAAGTCCTTCGGCGCGGGCGAAATTTTTAAGGCTGACGGTATCCCCGTATTCCGTCATAAAATCGCTTATCGTTATGACCACGTCTCTTTTTGCAATGGAAATACTGCCCTCGCTCTCGTTCGGAATGCCGAACAATCCGTAGGAAAGCGATTTTATGCGGTAATCGCCGGCTTCAAAAGGCAGACCCTCGATGACCGTGCCGCCGACCGTATCGGTAAAACTGTATTCGGGATTTGTAAGGAAGGCGTTTGCGGATATCTTTATCTCTTCGCCGTAGGTCACGTCCTGAGTTTTTATCCCTTTGGCAAAAAGACCGAACCACAAGAACACCGCGACCGCGGCGAAAACCGCGGCGCCCGATAAGGCGATCAGCGGAACGTGTCCCGAGACCCATTTTTTCAGCGCTCTTATCTTTTCGGCGCGCCTTCTGATTTTTTCAGCATATTCGTCGTAACGAGTCATTTTTCAAAAACACCTCTTAAAGCGAGCGCATCTCGCACTCCGTCCTTAAAGCATAAGTTCTTTCGCCGTCGTTCAGAACGATAAATACCGTCGCGTAATCACAGCCCGGCGCGTATATCGATCCGCCAAGCGCGGACCTTTCGCGGGATTTTATAAGCACGTCCACTGCGATTACCGACCGCTTTATGAATTCGGCGCCGCTATAGCATTCTATCGACACGGAATCCACCGTAACGTCGGCGGATTCACGGTTGTTTAAGGCGACGTTGTAATAAATATTGTCCCCGTTCGGAGTATAAGTTGCTGTCACGATATAATTCTTTCCGTAATACGATCCGTCGATAAGCTCGACTTCCGGGCGGCCGGGCAAGGGATCGGGGGAGGATTCCAGATAAGCGGAACCGCTTTCGGAATCATAGCGGTAATCGCCCGAAAAAGCGCCCGCGAACGCCGCCGTGAATACGATCGCCAGAACAAGCGCGCCGAACGCGACCGCTCCCGCCAGCGGAACGATTATTCCGTTAAGTTTTGCTTTTTCGTATGAATTGCCGTTCATGATCAACCGTTCCTGTATTTGTTAATGTATTCCAGTGTCGAGACAAGCGCGCCCCGCCCGAACAGCCTGTTTATCTCTTCGACAAGACCTTCGGCGTGCGCGCGGACGTAAACCGGGTTCAAAGCCTCTAATTTTCGCATTATCTTTCCGCGTATCATAATGTCGAGCGCCTCGGTCTCTGTCCCTCCGCAGGCGATATAAACGGGAATGAAATTTTCCGTCTGGCGCATAATGCGGTTGCCGAACGTGATCTGAAAACCGCTTATAAGGTATTCGTCCAGTGCCGCCAGCTTATTCTTTGTTTCGTCGGATACTTTCGTTTCGGCGCGCGCCGCCGTGAAAAGCGATTCGAGCCGTTCCGCCGAAATCCGTTTTTTCTTTGTTTCCGGCGCATTAAAAGGCAGCGATCTTCTGTCCATCTCGATCACAAACGCGCGGTCGTAAACCTTGTCGGATATCGCCAGTGTGGAATCGTCGTTGTTGGCGGTGCCGGCAAACCAAACGTTTTCCGGCAGTTTAAGCGTTCCGCTTTTTAAAAGTTCCGGATCGTTTTCCCGACTGTCGGACGTAACGCGGATCCTGCGTGAATCGCTTGCCGGCAGTTCAAGCAGCGAAAGGAATTCCGCAAAATAATATTCCACGCGCGAAATGTTCATTTCGTCGAGTATAACAGTAAAAACGTCGTCGCTGTAATTCGCCTCGTAAAGGCTCAGCAGCAGATCGGTCTCGGTGTAAGTATCGGTGAATTCGTTATAATAGCCGATCATATCGCTCCGGTCTTTCCACGAGGGCTGTACCGGCGCTACGACGCTGTTCCGCCCGATAAACTTCCCGAAAGTGTAAGCCAGTGAGGTTTTTCCCGTGCCGGATATCCCTTGCAGTACCGTGAGCCTTGTTATCGACATCGCGGCGATATATGATCTTACAGTCTTTAAATCGTAATACAGCCCGGAATCAAAAGCCGCGAAATTCCTGAAATCTTCGCAAAGGGTTTTAAGCCCGTCGATATCGTCGTAAACCGCCGCGGCGGCTTTTTTTGCGTTCAGATCCGCCTCGTGCAGCTTGGCAAAACGCATTTTACGCTTATTAACGGTTTTTTCGGCTTTGAGCGCTTTTGAGGTTTTTATCTCCGAGGTGATCAGCACCCCGAGCAAAGCGGCCGCCGCGGCGTCGGTGACGGCAAGTATCAGCGCAACGGCAGACGCGACGTTAGTCGGCAGCATAAGCGAATTGTCCCATCCGCCCGTGCCGGGGTTGTCGATCCTTCCCAGCAGTCCGGCGCAAAGCAGCGTTCCGACCGCCGCGACGACCAAAGCGGCTGCCGTAAGTACGGCGGCAAGCGTAATGTTCTTTTTCATTTATCCTCGCCCGCCTTTCTTTTCCGTTCCTCGGCGCGTATGCGCTTTTTGGCTTCTGACCATTGCTTTTTATAATAGGCGTTCAAAGCGTTCCGCTCGTTTTCAAGCCTTATCATTTCCTCGCGCGTTGAAATATCTTCGCCGGGTTCTCCGCCGAAAAGTTTTTCGCCTTTGATCATCGCCGCGAAAAGATCGCGCTCTTTTATTGCGGTTTCGCGCAGTTCTTCAAGTTCCGCACGGTGTTTTTCTTCAAGCTCGCTTATCCTGTTTTCGCTCGAAAGTTTTATTGCCGATTCGGCTTTTTCAAGCCTTTCCGCAAACGAATCCTCCAGCGATTTTAAAGCGTCTTTCAACCTGCCGGATTCAAATTCCGCGCTTTCCGCTCTGCGTTTGCTTTCTTCTTCGGAAGCGGTTGCCGAACCGATTTCCGCGCGGCAGTTTTCGACAAAAGCCGAAAGACGTTCGTTCGCTTCTAAAAGCTTGTTTATAAGTTCCTCGGCTGTCTTTTCTCCCGATAAATAACCCTTCCGCAGGCTGTCGATCCTGCTCCGGCTGCTTTTTATCTCTTCAAGCTCGCGCTCGCGGAGCATTGCGGAATAATCCTCCTCCAGCGTTTTCCAGTTGTCGAAAACCGACTGATAAGCGATAAACCTTTGCAGCACCGCGGCTTCGCCTATAAGTTCCGCCTGACGCGCCGTAAGGACCGATGTCCCGGTCTGTTCGTCGCTCGCTTCATACCCAGGCCCGTCGTAAGCCGAAATGAACGAATAAAGTTCGAAAGCCGCGTTGAAATGAACGTTGCCGCGAATTATGTTGGTCCTTGCGATCGGGGGATAAAGCTTCGGCGCGGTCGAGACCCGGCGCATAAGCGGGGTTTCGAGATAAGCGTCGGTGATCTGCAGAGCCGTCCCGATGCGTTCGATAAGCGCGGACGTTTCTTTGTCGGCGGCGCTTTCTCCCTCCGACATTCCGGCGTCGGTCAGTTCAAGCCGGAACCCGAACGAGTTTTCCTTTGTCTCGCCTTCACGCTCGATATTCAGCTTCAATCCACGTTCGAACGCGGATCTCGTTATACGTTCGTATCTCTCGGATATAAAATCCCTTAAAAACGTAAGCAGAAAGTATAAAAACCGGTTTTCATATACGGCATAATTTTCGTCGTTGTTGGTGACGTATATCTCGTCCGGAGAGGGAAGTCCCTCCCCGTCGACGCGTTTTATCATATTGCTGTGGCGCGAAAGATACTCGATCGATTCTTTTGTCGCCTTTTTCGCACGGTCGATCCTTACGACTTCGCCTTCGCTTTTCAAAAGACTGCGCGCCTGTTCGATCGCTTTGCCGATATGCGTCAGCCCCTGCTCGATCGCTTCGATCCATTCAGTATCGATCACGCATTTTCTTCGCACGCCGGAAACAGAATCGTTTCCGCCGCGTCCGAAAGCCGCCGGAATAGCCGTTCCGCCGATCTGTTCGTGTATTTCTTTTATCAATCCGTAAAGCAGCAGATTGCGTTTGTTGTCGTTTGTCATACCGTCACCCGTCAGCGCAGGAACCTGCTCACGAATTCGACGCAGGATTTAAGCGATCCGCTGCCGAAGATCTCTTCTATCGCGGAAATAAGCCCTTCGGCTTCGGAACGGACAAACACGGGGTTGAGCGATTCGAGCTTTCGCAGCACCTTTTTGCTGAGAATTACGTCCAGCGCTTCGTTTTCGGTGCCGCCGCAGGCGATAAACACCGGGATAAACCGCTCGATCTGCCGCATTATGCGGTTGCCGAAAGTGATCTCGAAATGGGCGACAAGATATTCGTCGAGTTTTTCGATCTTAGCCGACGTGCCGGCGGACATAACGCTGTTGGCGCGCGCTTCGGCAAAAAGCGATATAAGTTTCGCCGCCGTCACCGGGACGGGTTTTGTCCGCGGCGCTTCAAAAGGTTTTGCGCGGCGGTCGAGCTCGATCACCATTGCGCGGTCATAAACCTTGTCGGATATCGCCAGAGTGGAATCGTCGTTGTTCGCTGTTCCGACAAACCAAACGTTGTCGGGAATAAGCAGTTTGCCGTCGATAAGACGTTTGGGATCGCTTTCGCGCTTGTCCGACACGACTTCGATCATCCTCGATCTCAGATCCGGCAATTCCAGCACCGATAAAAACTCCGCGAAATAATATTCCACGCGGGCGATGTTCATTTCGTCGAGCACAACGGTATAAACGTCTTTGGAAGCGCCGGCTTCATAAAGCTTGTAAAGCAGTTCCGTTTCGGTAAAAGCCCCTGTGAATTCGTTGTAATACCCGAGCATATCCGTTTTGTCTTTCCACGAAGGCTGTACCGGGATGATCGGCGATTCGTTTCCTATGAACCGCCCGAAAGCATATGCGAGCGAGGTCTTGCCCGTGCCGGATATGCCCTGCATTATCACCAGCCGTGTAACCGAAAGCGAGGCGACAAAAGCTCTTATCACGTCAGCGTCGTAATAAAGCCCCATCTCACTTGCGGCAAAATCGCGGAATCTTGCGCAGAATTCGTCAAGTTTTACGTTTTCTTCGTATTCTTTAACTACTCCGCCGCGTTCGTCAAGTTCGTGCAGTCTCGAAAACCTGCGCTTCCCGGATCTGCGCAGTTTCGCTTTCGCTTTTGCGTCTTTCGCGTTGCGAAGTATAAGCAAAAACATCATCGCCAACAGCGCGACCAAAAGAATGACTATATAAGCGAATATCGCCTTGTGACCGGTGATCGCCGCCCAGAATCCTCCCGCGCGGTCGGCGGATTCAACAAAATCGACAACAGGAATTTCGTTCATTTTCAACTGTTCTCCCAAAAAAACTTTATGATACGCCATAATACAAAGCTTACGAATATAATCATAGCAAGCGTCAAGGACGA
>CAMZED010000080.1 GCA_947305675.1 uncultured Clostridia bacterium
GCGATAACGGCGATAACGATCACGAGTTCAACGATCGTGAAGCCTTTTTTGTTGGATTTTTTCATGATAAATTTAACCTTTCAATTTTTTTTGATTCAAATTTTTTGTTTTGGCGTTATTACGCGGCTTTTTACGGGTTTTTTACCCAAAATTAGTTTTTTGTTTTTGCGGCGATTTCCGGACGGAAGACAAGCAATAATTAACAAACAAACGAGGTTTTACATATTGAA
This sequence comes from uncultured Clostridia bacterium, assembly GCA_947305675.1. Taxonomy (GTDB): domain Bacteria; phylum Bacillota; class Clostridia; order Oscillospirales; family CAG-382; genus Coliplasma. Next base: position 231 of record CAMZED010000080.1, read on the forward strand.
TTTTAGATAAATATGTGATAAAATGAAATTTAACAGAAAGTAGGGACATATTATGAAAAAGATCGCAGCGGCTCTGCTGTCAATTATTTTTGTTTTATCCGCGGCGGCGGGGGCGGTGCCGTCCCGCCGGGAAACCTCGTTTTTCACCGCGCGCTATCATTCCGGGGCGGACTTTAACGATATGAAGTTTGAACTTATCGATCCTTCGCCGGTGCTTGAAAAGTTCGATTCGGTACGCGCGCTTTTGTCCGATCCGGGCAACATAAAAGCCGTCGCCGCCGGGTTCAAAGAGGCTTGCGACGCCGCCGCTTACGCCGATACGATGCATGCGCTTGCGCTTGTTTATTCCAGCCTCGACGCCGCCGACGACACCCTTGCCGAACAATATGCCGACGCCGAGGAAGCCGGAATGGTCATTACAGACGCGCTCAATCTGCTTGCGCGGGATATTTCGCTTTCGCCGTGCGCCGCCGCGCTGGAAGGGATAATTTCCGCCGAAGAGATCGCCGAGCTTGCCGATTACGAGCCTTTGACCGAAGAACAGCTTGATCTTACAAGGTCGATAACCGAGCTCGAAAACGAATACAACAAAGACCATTCGAACGGGCTTGCAATTTATCCGGAAATTGTCGCTTTGCGCAACAAACTCGCAAAAACTTACGGCTATGACAATTTTTACGAATACGCTTATCCTAACTTGTATAACCGCGATTATTCGCCCGCCGATCTCGACGGGTTCCGCGAATCGGTAAGGACTTATCTCATAACGGCTTACGCGGCGGTTTCCGAAAAATATTTCCAAAACAGTTCCGCGCTCGATAAATATACCGACATTTACGGCAAAAACGCGCTCGATCTCATACGTCCGTACGTTTACGCGTTGTCGTCCGAGCTCGGCGAATCGTTCGATTATCTTTGCGATCACGCGCTTATCGACGACGAAATGAGCGAAAAAAAGACCGCCGGCGGTTATACCGTCACGCTTCCTTCGCACGGGACCGCGTTCATATTCGGAAATCCTTCCGGGTGGTTCGGCGACGTTTGCACCGTTATACACGAATTCGGGCATTACAACAACGATTACTGGCAGGCTTCCTCCTGGAACGGCGCGCCGAAATCCTATGATTCGCTCGAAGTCCATTCGCAGGGGCTTGAACTCCTTTTCATGCACTATTACGACGAAATGTTCGGCGCCGATTCCTTCGCCGCGCAATGCTATACCGCTTACCGCCACCTTTCATCGATAATCGAAGGCGTTGTGATCGACGAACTCGAACGTTACGCCTATACGGAATCAGACCTTACTTCGGCGAAGGTGAGCAAAAAATACGGCGAGATATTCTCTTCCTACGGACTTTATACAAGCGCGACCGATTATTGGTCGCGGATCCCGCATCTGTTCACAAGCCCGTGTTATTATATAAGCTACGCGACCTCCGCGGCGGGCGCCTGGAGGTTCAGAATGGATTCCTATAAAGATTATTACGCCGCCGTCGACAAATATCTGCGTTTTACGGCGCTGGATACAAGTTACGGTTTCAACGAATCGTTCAAAGAGGTGGGGTTCGGATCTCCGCTCAGCGGCGAATATATCAAACAGCTTGCAAAAATGCTCGTCGCCTGGACGGAAGACCCCGATACTTTCTCCGAAAAAGAACATTCAGGCGAACCTTCTTTTGCGGTTTCGGAACCGGATCCCGCGTATTCCGAGCCTTTATCCGAAGAACCGACCGAAGATCCTTCCGAAGAACCGTCCGCGGCGGATTCCGGACCGGAGTCCGAACCCGTATCCGAACCGGATGACGGCGATCATTTGGCCGAACCGGGTATCTCTTCGGAAGAACCGCGCGGCGAAAGCACGTCTTCCGCCGCGGCGGAAAAAAGCTTACCGTCGGGCGACAACGGCGGGACCGTCGCCGCGATCGTTATCGGCGGGCTGCTCGCCGCGGTTTTGATTACCGCGGGAGTGATGATTATTATTAAAAAACGGCGCCGCTGACGCCGCCAATCCGAAGAATAAAACTCAGTCAGGGGGAATGAATATGTTTTCGAAAACCTTCCGCGGCGGGATACATCCTGCCGACGGAAAATCGCTTTCCCGCGATTGCGCGATAAAAAAACTTATTCCGAAAGGCGATCTCGTCTTTTTGATGAACCAGCATATCGGCGCGCCCGCTCAGCCCTGCGTCGCTGTCGGTGACAAGGTGCTTGTCGGGCAGACGATCGCAAATCCCGGCGGATTTGTCTCGGCGCCGATAATTAGTTCGGTTTCCGGCACGGTAAAATCCGTCGCTTCGCACGCCTGCGCCAACGGCGACGCGGCGCTTGCCGTCACCGTTGTCAACGATAACGAATACCGGACGGTCGATGGCTACGGAACCGAGCGCGATTACCGCTCGCTTTCCCCCGACGAGATCAGGAATATCGTCCGCGACGCCGGGATCGTCGGTATGGGCGGAGCCGGATTCCCGACTCACGTCAAGTTCGCCGTGAAGCCCGGCGTGGTGATCGACAGGATCATCTGCAACGCCGCGGAATGCGAACCTTACATAACCTGCGATTACCGCCTTATGGTCGAAAACCCCGATATGGCGGTGCTCGGGATGCGGATTATTATGTCGATGTTTCCCGGCTCGAAAGGCGTTTTCGGAGTTGAGGACAACAAGCCGGAAGGGATCGCGGCGCTTAAAAAGGCAAGCGAAAACGACTCGGATATCTCGGTCGTCGCACTTAAAAAGAAATATCCGCAGGGCGGCGAGCGAATGCTTATAAGCGCGATCACCGGCAAAAAGATCAATTCCAAAATGCTTCCCGCCGACGCCGGATGCATAGTGGTCAACTACGCTTCGCTCATCGCCGTTGCCGACGCGGTATCGTTCAACCGCCCGCTCACGCACCGCGTGGTTACCGTCACCGGCGACGCGATCAAGCAACCCGGCAACTTCGAGGTCCCGATCGGAACCAACGTTTCGGAACTTATAGAGGCGGCGGGCGGGTTCGTTACCGACCCGGAAAAGATAATTTTCGGCGGCCCGATGATGGGCGCGGCGGTTTATTCGCTCGACCTTCCGGTAAACAAGACCACTTCTTGCGTGCTTTGCTTCATCAACGACGCCGCCGACGTCGAACCCGGAGAATGCATCCGCTGCGGAAAATGCCTTACGGCTTGCCCCGAACGTCTTATGCCGATAAAACTCAAAAATACCGCCGACGTCGGCGATTACGCCGAGTTCGAAAGACTTAACGGGCTTGAATGCATCAGCTGCGGCTGCTGTACTTATATCTGCCCTGCGAAGCGAAGACTTTCGCAGGCTATCACTGCGGCAAAGAATCATATCATTGCCGAGAAAAAGAAAGCGGCGGTGAAAAAATGAAAACGGTAAACGTATCGATATCTCCGCATATACGCACGGGGCGTTCGACCGCGTCGATAATGCTCGACGTAATAATCGCGCTGCTCCCTTCGATCGGGATGGGCGTTTATGTGTTCGGCTGGCGGACTCTTCTTATCACCGCGATAAGCGTGGCGTCCTGCGTCGTAACCGAATACGTCTATGAAAAACTTATGAAACTGCCGGTCACCGTCGGCGACCTCAGCGCCGTAGTCACCGGGCTTATACTTGCCGCGTGCCTTTATTCTACCGCTCCGTGGTGGATCCCGCTTATCGGCGGCGTGTTTGCGATCCTTGTCGTAAAAATGCTTTTCGGCGGGATCGGACAGAACTTTATGAACCCGGCACTCGCGGCGAGGTGTTTCCTCTTGCTTTCCTTCTCGCGGATAATGACCGATTACCCCGTGATCGACGGTTTGTCGAGCGCGACTCCGCTTATGATCGCCAACTCCGGCGAAACCGTCGGTTACACCGAACTGTTTGTCGGCACCCACTCGGGATGCATCGGCGAAACCTCGGTGATAGCGATAATTATCGGCGCGCTTTATTTGTTTGCAAGAAGGGTCATCAGCCCGCGTGCCCCGATCACCGTCATCGGTTCGACCGTGGCGTTCGTTGCGTTGTTCAGCCTTATAAAAGGCGATCCGCTCACCTTTAACCATCTTGCGGTACACGCGCTCGGCGGCGGATTGCTTATCGGCGCCGTGTTTATGGCTTCGGATTACGCGACGACTCCCGTCACATTCTGGGGGCAGATAATTTTCGGCGTGATAGTCGGATTGATCACCGCGGTATTGCGCGTGTTCGGCGGAACGACAGAGGGCATATCTTTTGCGATAATCATTACCAACCTTTTGACTCCCGTGATCGAAAAACTTACTTATCCCCGTCCTTTCGGCGTAAGAAAGGAGAAAAAGTCATGAAAAAAGCGATCGTAAAAGACACGTTGAGGCTTGCGGCAATAACACTTATCGCCGCTTTGCTGCTCGCTTTGGTATATCAGCTTACAAAAGACGTTATCGCCGAAGCCGAAGCCGCCGAAAGAATGGAATCTTTCCACGCGGTCTATCCCGAAGCAGAAAGTTTCGAAAAAATTGACGGCAACCTGGTTTCGGACTGGAACGCCGCTCATTCGACCAACGCGGTGATCGAAGGATACGACGCTCTCGATGGCGAAGGGAACCGCACCGGCATAGTTTTATCGGTGGTTTCCCATAACGGTTACGGCGGGGACGTGGTGCTTTCGGTGGGATTCGGTCCCGACTGCACGGTTACAAACGTAAAAGTCACTTCGATGAGCGAAACTTCGGGGCTCGGCGCCAACTGTACCAAAGCGGAATGGGTCGCTCAGTTCTCCGGCAAAAACGCCGATTCGATCTCTTTCGTTAAAAACGGCAATCCCGCCGACGACGAGATCGACGCAATAACCGGCGCTACCATAACCACAAAAGCGGTACTGGAAGCGGTAAACAACGGCATCGCTTTTGCCAAAGACTATTTCGGGGGTGAGGATCTTAAATGAAAAGAGCTTTCGAAAGACTTTATAACGGCGTTATAAAAGAAAACCCCACTTTTGTGCTGATGCTCGGTATGTGTCCGACGCTGGCTGTAACCACTTCGGCGATCAACGGGCTCGGTATGGGGCTTTCCACCTGCGCGGTGCTTATGATGTCGAACCTTATGATATCGCTGCTGCGTAAATTTATTCCCGACCGCGTAAGAATGCCGGCGTTCATTGTCGTCGTCGCATCGTTCGTGACGATAGTCGATCTGCTTATGCAGGCTTACGTCCGCACTCTCTACGCTTCGCTCGGGCTTTATATCCCGCTTATCGTCGTAAACTGCATTATTCTCGGCAGGGCGGAAGCCTATGCTTCCAAGAACCCGCCGCTGCCCTCGTTCTTCGACGGCTTGGGCATGGGGCTCGGGTTTACCGGCGCCCTCACCCTTATCGGCGCTTTCCGCGAACTGCTCGGCGCGGGTACGATATTCGGGTTCACGGTAATGCCCGACGGTTTCGAACCTGTTTCGCTTATGATAATGGCTCCCGGTGCGTTCTTTGTGCTTGCAATGCTCACTGCATTGCAAAACAAGCTCAAAGCTCCGAGTGCGACAAACCGCGCGCCCGATAAATTCTGCAGCGGGAACTGCGCTTCCTGCGCCGATTCTTCCTGCCATATAGGCGTAAAAGAATCAAAAGAGGAAAAGGAGGATAAAGAAGTATGAACTTTTTCGCCGCTTTTCTTCTTGGTTTAATTAACTACGCCCTCATCGACAACGTAGTTCTGGGCAGATTCCTCGGGCTTTGCCCGTTTCTCGGCGTATCGCGCAAGACGTCGACCGCCGCCGGTATGGGTACCGCCGTCGTCGTGGTAATTACTCTTTCGTCGGCGATAACCTTTGCCATAAACAAATTCATTCTTCTTCCGCTCGATATGGTCTATATGAGGACTATCGTCTTTATCCTCATAATAGCCGCGCTTGTCCAGAGCGTCGAGATAATTCTCAAAAAGAAGATACCTTCGCTTTATAACGCGCTCGGCGTTTATCTTCCGCTTATAACGACAAACTGCGCCGTGCTCGGCGTGGCTATCGACAGCGCCCAAAAAGAGATGGGATTCGGTGAAACGATGATATTCTCGGTCGGTACCGCGGTCGGGTTCCTTATCGCGATCGTCGTTATGGCGGGCATCCGCGAGCGCATCGAGCACAACCGCATTCCCGAAGCGTTCAAAGGTATGCCTATCGTTCTGGTGGCAGCCGGACTGATGGCGATCGCGTTCTTCGGATTCAAAGGCGTTTCGTTCTGAGAGGGGTGAGGGAGATATGCTTATACCTGTTCTTATAACCTGCGCCGTGGTTTTTGCGATAAGCCTGATCATCGGCGTGCTGCTCGGCGTTCTTTCCGAAAAATTCAAAGTCAACGTTGACGAACGCGAAGAAAAAGTCCGCGCCTGCCTCGCCGGTTCAAACTGCGGAGCCTGCGGCTACGCGGGATGCGACGCATACGCCAAAGCGGTGGTATCCGAAGGAGCCGATCCCGGGCTTTGCAGCGGCGCCGACAACAAGGCGATCGGCGAGATAATGGGAGTTACTGTCAACGCCGGTCCGAAAAAAG
>CAMZED010000081.1 GCA_947305675.1 uncultured Clostridia bacterium
GACCGCGCCTTATGTTTTCGCCGAAAGCCTGCAAGCCGCCGACGATTATCTCCACACGCCCTTTTACGCTACTTTTATAAGGATACTGAGGCTTATCGCGTTCCTCGCTTCGATCTTCGCGCCCGGTGTGCTTTGCGCTCTGCTCACCTATGAACATGCTTTTCTCCCGCAGGAGTTCTACGGATTCATCAATAAATCCCGCGACGGGGTACCGGTCTCATTCTTCTTCGAGATCCTGACCGTGCTTCTGCTTTTCGAGCTTCTGCGCGAAGTCGGAGTCCGTATGCCGCGCCCGGTCGGCGACGCTGTCGGAATTGTCGGGTCGATAATACTGGGCAACACGGCGGTCGACGCCGGGATCGTCAGTTCGGTCGGAGTTATAACCGTCGCGTTTGCGGCGGTATGCGCGTTCATCACCCCGGCTTATATGTACGTCATAGTGCTTTTTCGGCTTTCGGTGCTGGTGCTTGCACAGATATTCGGGGTTTTCGGGATCGGGCTTTCGGCGACCCTGCTTATAATTCTTTTCGCCGGAAGCAGCAGTTTCGGTGTTCCCTATCTTTTTCCGCTTTCCCCGCGCGATGCAAATGGGATGCAGGATTTTGTCTTTGCCTGGCCGCGAAAAACCCTTGGGCGCCGCGAAAGGCTGGGTAAAAAAAGATGACCTTCGTTGCGGCTGTATCATTCCTTTCGGCGGTAACGGCGGCTTATTCGCTCGGCGGCAACGGCGTCCCGGCGGCAGCGGCGTTCGCTTTGGCGGCGATCCCGGCTTTGGGCGGAAAGAGCTCTTTGTTTATAAAATTAAAATATCCCTGCGTTGCTCTGTTTGCGGCTTCCTCGGCGCTTAAACTTTTTGCTTTGGGGATGCGCGCGCGTACCGAGCTCGGCATATTCGGCGCCTGCGTGCTGTGCGCCGCCTGCGCCGCGGCGGCGGTATGGCTCGCCCTTTCGAAAAACGCCGCGTACTATTCCGCGACTCCGGCGTTTTTGGCTGTGACTTCGCTTGCCGTTCTCGCGGCGGCGATCTCGTTCGGCGACGCTTCGCCTTATCCGCTCAGCGGGAATATCGAACCGTTCGAAATAATTTCGGCGCTTCTGCTTTCGCTTTCGGCTTCGGCTTCGCTTGCCGTTTCGGCAAAAACGGGCCCGTCCGAGAGGGTAAAAGGCTGTTGTATCGCTTTTGCGGTGTTCGCGGTGTTCATACTTTTTCCCGCCGCCGACGCGGAATACGGAATAGTAAGCGTTCCCGTATGTGTGATCCAGCTTGCGCTGGAGTTTAAATCACTCGCAGCGATAATATTGCCCGAACCCGCCGAATAGATATATTTCGGGTGATGTTTATGTTTTTTTCAAAAAAAGAGCGGCTGTCGATCGAGGAAACATGCGTTAAAAAAGATCTTGCCGCTTCCGACAACAAAGTGCTGGTGAAGATAAACCTGCGCGCGCCGGATATAAAGTGCGCTTCAAAAAAAGATCCGCTGCTTCGCCACGCAAAACCTTTTTATGATTCGCTGGTTTCAACTCTGCTCGCCTGCGCCGAAAACGAGATCTTTAAAGCGGCGACCGCTAAATTTTCCGCCGATCCGGACGCTCGGCCCGCCGCGGCGGTGATGAACTGGCGGATTACATATCTTTCGGATAAATACGCTTCGTTCATAACCGACATATCGGTATCCGACGGTGCAAACGCCGAATTCCGCCGCCGCACCCAGATATGGGATCGCGCGAGCGGACAGCGCGTAACTTTTTCTTTTCTGCCGGAAAAAGCCCGCCTTGCGGCGAAGCGGGCGCTTTATCCCGAAGGCAAGGCAAAAGATCCCGAAACGTTCGCCTTGCGCGAGGAAGGAATAGAGTTTTTTGCGCCGGACGGGGGAAGGGATCCCGGCACCGTGCTTACGTTCGAAACGCTTGGACTCGACCCGAAAGATTTTTGAAAAACCGCTTTACTTTTTGTTCCGATCTGATATAATATGTGTGAACGGCGGCAACGGCAAACCGTTCGAAAAGCGGATTGCTCCGGATTTTCCCGGATCGCCCGCGGCCGTCCGTTACTGACATTTTAAAGGAGTCGGACCATGGAACAGATAAGAATAGCAATACTCGGCCAGGGAAGAAGCGGCAGAGATATACACGGGCTTCACCTTAAAAAGGACACCGAACGTTTTAAAGTCGTCGCGGTGGTCGATCAGATGGATATCCGCCGTGAACGCGCACGCACCGAATACGGCTGCGACGTTTATTCCGATTATCACGAAATACTCGACAGAAAAGACATCGACCTTGTCGTGAATTCTTTTCCCAGCCATTTTCACTATCCCGTAACAAAGGATCTGCTCGAGCACGGGTTCAACGTGCTTTGCGAAAAACCTTTTGTCCCCACCGTGGAAGAATACGATATCCTCGTTTCCATCGCCCGCGAAAAAGGGCTTAAACTGCTTGTTTTTCAGCAGAGCAGGTTCGCTCACTATTTTCAAAAAGTCAAAGAGGTCATCGCTTCGGGCGAACTCGGCAGGATTGTTCATATCGGCATCCAGTTCAACGGGTTCGCGCGGCGCTGGGATTGGCAATGCTGTCTTGAATACAACGGCGGCAACCTGGCGAACACCGGGCCTCATCCGCTCGATCAGGCACTCAATCTGCTTGATTATTACGACGGGATGCCTCAGGTATTCTGCCATATGGATCGCTGCAACACCTTCGGCGACGCCGAAGACTATGTAAAACTCATCCTTAAAGCGCCCGACAGACCTATAATCGACCTCGACATTTCCTCCTGCGACGCTTATCCCTGCTATACTTACAAAGTGGAAGGGACCCGCGGAACCTTAAAAGGCACCATGGCGCACATCGATTGGAAGTTTTTCAAAGCCGAAGAGGCGCCTGAACAGCATCTTATCCGCGAGACGCTCACGATGGGCGAGGAAAAACTGCCGGCATATTGTTCGGAAACGCTCAAATGGTACGAAAAATCCTGGGACGGCGATCCCCAGGCGCCTTTCATCGCCGCGGTACAAACCTATTACGATCAGATTTATCTTCTTTTCACCGAGGGCAGGGAACACGATATAAAACTCAATCAGGTCCGCCAGCAGCTCGCCATTATCCGCGAAGCGCACCGGCAGAATTTCTGATAACGATAATCTTTTCAAACGCCGGGCGCGCCAGCCGCGCCCGGCGTGATTTTATGTCGTTTTTGCCGTGTTTTTTCCGTGACGTTTTTTATAAAAACGCATAAACTGTAATATAATAACGATCACGGAGGAACTGGCCATGGAATTTTTTGCCGGAGCAAACACCAAAAACGGTTTTTATTCGATTTTCGAAGAGGTTTTTTCCGACAGCGAAAGGCTGTATATAATAAAAGGATCCTGCGGCTGCGGGAAATCGACTTTAATGAAGAAGATCGCTCTGCGCGCCGAAGAACTCGGGCTTGCGGCGGAACGTATCTTTTGTTCCGGAGACCCCGATTCGCTCGACGGAGTGATCATACCCGAGAGAGGCGTCGCTTTTTGCGACGGGACCGCGCCGCACGTTATGGAGGTAAAATACCCTTGCGTGCGCGAAAGCATCTGGAACCTCGGTGCTTTTCACAATGCCGAAGTGCTCCTGCCGCACAGAAGCGAGATAATCGGGCTGACCGACAAAAAATCAGCGCATTACGCGGCGGCGTACCGCGCTCTGGCTGCCGCGGGAAAACTGCGTTCCTGCGCGGATTCGCTCGTTTATGAGTCGCTCGACCTTCAGGCGATAAATCGTTTTGCCGAAAAAACCGTAAAAAAGGCGGGCGGCGGCGACGGAAAAGTCCGGCGTCTGTTCGCCTCGGCTTTTACGAAAAACGGGTTAAAGGTCCTTCCCGCGTTCGGTAAAGCTGACACCCTCGTCAGTATCAAGGGTCCGGGCGCCGCTCCGGACGTTTTTCTGCGCTGTGCGGCGCAAGCCGCGGCTGACGGCGGGCAGGGCTGCTTTTTATCGCTTTCGGCGACCGACGCCGAAAGGATCGATTCGGTTTATTTTCCGGGCAGCGGAACGCTTTTCACCTCGCTTAAAAATCCGCCCTGTGCCGGATACAACCGCGAAAAGATCGTCAACCTTACGCGGTTTGCCGATAAAGAGATCTGTTCCGGCGTGAAAAACCGGGTAAGGCTGCTTAAAAAAGCCGTCGACGCCGCCGAACAGCAGGCTATGGCGGAACTCGGATACGCGGCGGACGCACACCGCCGACTTGAAAAGATATATATTTCCGGGACCGACTTTGACGCGCTTGACGATTACTCTGAAAGACTTATCGGTTCTATCGGTTTGGCATAGTTTTTCAACAGAGTTCATATATATCGTAACGGAAGGGAAGGTTACGGTATTTATGGAAGAATTCAACAAAAAGACGAGACGTGCGGCGGAGGGCTTTTTCCTGCCGTCGGCCGTCTGCGGCGTCTGCGGCACTTTGATAACATTTTTGCTTGCGCTTATCTTTTCCGCGGCAGCGGTGAGATCTGCCGATCCGTCGGCAATGCTTACGCCTTTATCGCTCGCCGCGATCGCACTCGGCGCTTTTGCGGCTTCTTTCGCCGCGGCGCACCGCGCAAAAGACAATATTTTTCCGGCGGCGGCGGTAAGCGCTTTGCCGACTCTTTTAATAACCCTTGGAGCAACGCTTATATCTCCGCGCGGGGACGGGATCGTGCCGGTTTTGTTCAATGTCGGAACTCTTGCCGCGGCGACGGCTGCCGGAGCGCTTTCGGCGCGATCGCTCAAACGTAAAAAGACGCCCGCCGCCGTAAGATCCGCCGCCGGACGCACGAGACGGAAATAAACACTTGCTTTTCATTCTTTTTTATGTTATTATATACTCAGTAACAAAAAGGGAGTGTAAAAAATGCGTCTGCAGGAATCGGGAGAAATGTATCTTGAATCGATACTTGTACTGTCACAGCGTATCGGCAACGTCCGCGCGATAGATATCTGCGAATACCGCGGCGTTTCAAAGCCCAGCGTTTCGAGGGCTGTCGGTCTGCTCAAAGAGGGTGGATATATAAACGTTTCAAACGACGGTCGGCTCACTCTTACCGAGGAAGGGAAGCGCGTTGCCGAAAAGATCTACGAGCGCCACACCGTGCTTACCGAATATCTCGTCAGCATCGGCGTTAACATCGAAGTCGCCGCCGAGGATGCCTGCCGTATCGAACATATCATAAGCGACGAATCGTTCTCCGCAATCAAATCGCTTATTCATTAAAAACTTAAAAAATTTCAGCGATCCAAAGCCGTCGAACGACGGCTTTTCTTATTGTCTATTCAAAATCAGACAAAAAATCCTAAGTTTTTTCCTTGTATAAATAAAACCCATCTGCACAAATTAAAAGCAACGCCTTCACGAACGACGGCGTTAAAAAATTGCAAGATCAAGGACGGGAACGGCAAAAAAATGATAAGATTTAAAAAGGTTTTTGTTCTTATGGCGGTTCTGGTCGCCGTGTCCGCCTGCGTTGCTCCTGCCGCGGCTAAAAGCGGCGGGGCCGGCGGGATAAAAGAACTTATTCCCGGCGGGATGTCTTTCGGTGTGAAGTTTTTCACCGAGGGCGCGTTGGTCCTGGGCACGACGGGAGTCGAAACGGCAAGCGGAATATGCTCGCCCGCAAAAGACGCCGGTATTGCCGCCGGAGACGTAATTATAAGAGCGGGAGGTAAAGAATTCGGGTCGGCGGAGGAGCTGATCGAACTAATCTCGGGCAGCGGCGGAAAAAGAGTTGCGATAGTTTATCTGCGCGGCGATAACGAATACCGTACCGAACTTTTGCCCGCAAGGGATATTGAAACCGGTAAATACCGCATCGGGGCTCTTGTGCGCGATTCGACAGCGGGTATCGGGACCGTGTCTTATATCGACCCTGCGACTTTGGATTTCGGCGGATTGGGACACGGGATCTACGATACAGATACCTCGGTCCTTATGCCCATGGCGAGCGGAGCGGTCGTCAAGGTGGATATCGAATCGGTCGTAAAGAGCGAGCGGAACGACCCCGGTGAACTTCAGGGAGTCTTCGGCAGCGTCGCCGAGGGCGAACTCTGGGCTAATACCGACGAGGGGGTATTCGGCAGATTTTACAAAATGCCGGAAAACTGCCCCGATCCGATACCGGTGGCGAAGAGGTCGGAACTTACCGCCGGAAAGGCGAAAATACTCAGTACACTCAACGGTTCTCACATCGAGGAATACGAAGCGGAGATCGAATGCGTCTATTCGGCTTCCGGGACGACAAAGAATTTTCTTATAAAAGTCACCGATGAAAAACTATTGAATACCGCGGGCGGGATCGTTCGCGGAATGTCGGGCAGCCCGGTGATAAAAGACGGGAAACTTGTCGGCGCCGTCACCCACGTTCTGGTAAACGACCCGACACACGGATACGGCATATGTATCGAAAATATGCTCGAATCGGCTTATCAGCTTACGTCGTCCGACGGGCTTGAAGCCGCCTGAAACAACCGCGCACGGCGCGCGTCCCCGCGAATCGTTCAGGGGAGACCGTGTATAATCGGCTGTTTACGCACAAGTTGATCAATAAAATAAATTCGG
>CAMZED010000082.1 GCA_947305675.1 uncultured Clostridia bacterium
TTCGGAGAAATCAGGAAACTTATCGTAGCGTAAGAAACGTCGTTTGAAACGTTCAAACTAAACGTCTCGCCGAATCCTACTCCCGACAAGTCAAGAGTCGGATTTGCTACGGTAATTAAATGACTGCGTTCGTTGGTTAACCAATAGCTGTTGTTGTGGCTGGCGCTCTTTTCAACATAGCATAAAGACGCCTTCGCCGGATCGATGTTTTTGAATTGAACGGGAACGGTGATAGTGTGTGCATATACGTATCCGCAATAAGTAGGCACGCTGGCGAGTCCCGTAGAGGAAACTGTGGAATATAACTGTCCTTCTATATACGAATTATCAATTACGAATCCCAAATTATCTCCCGTTTGGTTGGCAAGAGCATACGGATTTACCATAAATCCGCCCACCGTGCCGCCTATCGCAACGACTTTTGCCGTCAACGTACAATCCTTAAACGTGATTAAAGCAGTTGAGCTTGAACAATAACTGGCATATCCCGCCGTTTGACCTTGTCCTTCGATATAACCGGAAATATTAACGTTTTCAATCAATGTGTTTCCTTGAAAATAATTAGCCAAAGCGGCCACGGAACCGGTATTTCTTATATAACAGTTTACGATATCGAGATTTTTAATGTATGAATCAGGAACAAGATTACCAAATAACTTCCAATCCAAATTTATGAACTTAACGCCTTTACCGTCGAAAGAACCGTTTAACTTTACTGCAATCCAATCGTTTCTACAGTCAATATTTCCATTATCGGTTTTTTCAATGGCAACTGCAAAATAGTAGTAACCTTTATTATAGAAATCACTAATTTTTTGCATTGTTGCATAGTCGTAAACCAAGAACGGATCTTCTTCGGTTCCGGAGCCTTTAAGAGCGCTTGCAACTTGTGCATTTTCTGCACTTGTACCTGCTTCAACCGCTACATAAACAGGGGCTTCTTCTGTACCAGTGTTTGTTGCATTATTAGCAATTGCAATAGCAGCAGCACTTGCGTTTTCTGTTGTAGTTGTACTACCTACGCTTGTATCAGGAGCTGTCTTTGTTCCAGTTACATAAACATTTGCATTTTCAATAGTACCATCACCAACAAGCCAAATGTACTCGTCAGAATTTGCATTTGCCTGAACTTCGCATACAAGTACAGGGGTTGAAATCACTGTTCCGATAGTGTCACGAGTAAGTTTTACGTCATTACCATTCAAAGTTAGAACGACATCATTAGAGAATGTGTTTGCTGTCTTTGTAATATTTCCATTTGTATCTTTGTTAAATGGAGGAAGCATTTTTGCTTTTTTCGCCCGTTGCTTCGATTTCGATTCTACCCTTAGAAATCTGGATAAACGGAACAGTACCATTTTCATGGTAAGATGCACTTGCTACGGCAACGATATTAACACTATCAGCATTTTCATAGTGCTTTACGGTGTCATTCGGAGCATTAACTGTAAGCGTACCGCCATCAGTACGAATAATTACATTCTGTGCGGATGAATTTTCATATTTGATATACGCAACGCTTTCATTGCCGACGTCAAGACCCTTTGAGGTTGTGAGCGGTTGTGATTCAGTAGTAGTGCCTTTATATTCATACAAATATGTTGAATACGGGCTATTTACATCAACATTCTTTGCAATTCTGAAATAGTCAACCAGATCCGCAGTTACTTTTTCAGGAAAATCAGAAAAATAACTTGGTTTTAATTGATTTTCACCTTTTACAAGATAGCAGAACACGTCGTTTTTGGAATCCCAAAGGATCTCATTTCCATCAGCAGCGGATTTGTTGATCTTGCTTACGACATAGCCTTCTTTGGCTACGGCGTCAAGCGCGGACTGCATCGTAGGATGGACGGTATTGTCTTTTCTTAGCGCGGTATTCAGGTACCAGATAAGCTGCTTACCGGAAACTGTGGCAGCTCTGATCCGATCAACGATTGCAGTGATATCGTCTTCGTCAAGTGTGGGCATATTTTCAAGCGCAGCAGCGATAGCGTCGTTGATTTCTTTGGCAAGTCCAGTGTCGGTTTCGCCCAGAATATCTTTAACGGCGGCAGCGATATCTTCCTGAGTAATGCCGACCTGCGGGAGTTTTGCGATGATCTGATTGATAATGTCCGAATTGATGTTTTCTTTTTCAAGGATAACCTTGACTTGGGTATCGGAGAACTTTTTGTTTGCAATGGCTTCGAGAATAGCGGTGAGCTGTTCGTTGGTCATGCCGGTGGAATCTTTGTCTTTGATAATGGCGATTATCTTGTCGGCAAGGTCGTCGGAGCCGGGATTCTGATTTTTAAGCGCTTCCGCGATGGCTTTTTCAAGATCTTCCCAGGACATATAGCCTTCGCCTTTATCGATCTTTTCGACGGCGTCCTGGATCATCTGGTTGGTACGTTCCTGCTGATAAGCAGACTCGTTAGCCTTGTTGATAAGGCTTGCGAACGTGGGGATAAGCACGGCGGCGAGCACGGCGATGATCGCTATAACGACAACGAGCTCGACGATCGTAAAACCTTTTTTATTCGATTTTTTCATTATTAACTCCTTGTTGTAGATAAAATAAAATATAGGAACCGTGTGACGGCAGAATTCCCCCTTTGTGCGCCCAAAGTCCCCCCTTGGGAGCGAAAAAAGCGGGAAAAGCGCCCTTAAAGGTGGTTATTTCAGCACCTTATCACGCAGTTCCTGATATATATTTTATCGGCAAGGACGGTGCTTTTGAAAGACACCGAAAAAATCTGCCGGATATGTTTGAATTTAACAAACGGGTCGCGTTTTGCGCAGACGTACTCGACAACTTTAACGGTAAAGATCGCGCCGACGGCGACGATGAGTATCGGGACGAGCAGTTCGATGATGACGAGCGGGCTGATCACCCCGCCGCCGCCATAGACGGCGATCTCGTGCATGGGAGCGTAAAACTCGCCCATAAGGCGCGCCAAAAGATCGCCTATAAACCCGTCCTGTGCCAGAAGCATAAAAGCGAAAACGATGGTGAAAACTATCGCGTGGGCAATCGAGGCGATGCGCAGACGATATTTACTGTTATCGAGAATGACCGAAATAATGATGTTGACCAGTATATATGCGATCAAAAGCGGCATTGCGCGGCACCCCCTTCCCTTAAAAGCAAAAACCAAAGCGCGCCGGACCGTTGAAAATCAACGGTTCGGCGCGCTTGAAGTTACAAAATTATTTTCGTTCCGGCAAAAATGGGCGCGGTTATCCCTTGCTTGCTTGCTTGCTTGCTTGCTTTAAAGATTAGCCCGCGGTTTGTCAACATTGTCAATCCCTTTTTGCCCTTTCGTTTACTTTTTTTGATTTTCTTACACCGTATTTTATCATCACGCGGGCGGTTTGTCAATACCCAATCGCCAAATTCAACTATTTGCCAATTTTGCGGCGCGGTCGGCGGCGGTGAGTGCGTCGACCATCTCGTCGATCCTGCCGTTCAGAAAGCTTTCCAAAGAATAGACCGTGAACCCGATGCGGTGATCGGTCACCCTGCCCTGAGGATAATTATAAGTCCTTATGCGCTCGCTCCTGTCGCCGGTGCCGACCTGACTGCGGCGTTCGGTGGCGAGTTCTTTTTCTTTTTGCCCGTTATAAAGATCGGCAATACGGCTTTTCATTATTTTAAGCGCTTTGTCCTTGTTTTTTATCTGCGAGCGTTCGTCCTGGCAGTCGACGGTGATACCCGTCGGTATATGAATTATCCTTATCGCCGATTCGGTCTTATTTACGTGCTGGCCGCCCGCGCCGGCGGAACGGTGGCGGGTTATTTCGAGTTCGTTCATATTCAGTTCGAAATCGACTTCCTCCAGTTCCGGCAGAACGGCGACCGTCGCGGTTGAAGTCTGGATCCTCCCCTGCGCCTCGGTCTCGGGCACGCGCTGAACGCGGTGCACGCCGCTTTCGTATTTAAAACGGGAATAGGCGTTTTCACCTTCGACGGTGAAAGAGACCTCTTTGAACCCGCCGAGTTCGGTCTCGTTGCAGCCAAGCAGTTCGCACCTGAACCCGGACGCCTCGGCATACATTGTGTACATCCGGTAAAGCACCGCTGCGAAAAGGCAGGCTTCCTCGCCCCCGGCTCCGGCGCGGATCTCGATAATAACGTTTTTGTCGTCGTTCGGGTCTTTCGGCAGCATAAGGATCTTAAGTTCCTGCAAAGCCGATTCGGATCTTTCACGCGCGGAGCGGCGCTCTTCCTCGGCGAGATCGCGCATATCCTGATCGGTCTCGGAATCGAGCAGCGATTCGGCATCGGCTATATCGGCGAGCGCTTTTTTATACTCACGGTATTTTTCGACGATCGGGGTGAGCGATTTATACTCTTTCATATAATTCTTGTATGCTTCAAGATCGCCGGTCACCTCCGGTGACGAAAGTTCCTGCTCAATATATTCGAATCTTTTTTCGCATTCGGCTATTTTTTCTATCATATCAATGCCTCCGTCATACATATAAATCAAACAAAAGTAAAAGGCAACGGGAGAAAATTTTATGCAGAACGATTACGGTTACGAGGGGAAATTACTGCGTACGGCACGCAACGAAAGGTATCTTGCCGACATCGACGGGCTTTACGAGGCGATGGCGGAAGGCGCGATCGTCGAAGGGATCAGCTATCTGTGCGATTCCGATATGCACCTGCACGTAAAGCTGGGAAATTTCAACGGCGTTATCCCGAGCGGAGAATGCGTTTATACCCCGGGCAACGAGCCCGAGAAGGAGATCGCGGTCATATCGCGCGTCGGGAAGCCGGTCTGCTGCAAGATAATTGCCGTCGACCGTAATGCGAACGGCGAAATAACGCCGATATTATCGCGCCGGGACGCGCAAGCCGAGGCGCTGCGGCGAAGGATAAGCAAACTTGTGCCCGGAGACGTTATCGAGGCGAAAATAACCAGGCTCGACCCGTTCGGCGCGTTCTGCGATATAGGTTGCGGGATGATATCTCTGCTTCCCATCGACTGTATGTCGGTCTCGAGAATATCTCACCCGAAGGACAGGTTCCGTGGCGGACAAATAATAAAGGCGGTCGTGAAAACCCCGGCGGACCCGGCAGGAAGGATAACTCTTACCCACCGCGAATTGCTCGGCACCTGGGAAGAAAACGCCGGCAGGTTCGCTCCGGGGCAGACCGCGGCGGGCGTTATACGGTCGGTGGAAGATTACGGCGTTTTTATCGAGCTGACGCCGAACCTTGCGGGGCTCGCCGAGAAGAACGAAGACGTCCGGGTCGGTCAGAGCGCGGCGGTTTATATTAAAAACATAATTCCCGACAGGATGAAGATAAAACTTTCGATCATCGACTGCGCCGACGTGCCTGTCAGAGTGCCGGATTACGATTACCCGGATATCGACCGCATCGACTGCTGGAGATATTCGCCGGACGGATGCAAAAAGGTGATCGAGACGGTTTTTAATACATAAAATCGAATTCCACACCGTAGATATCCACGGTGTCGCCCTCGTTGACTCCGGCGTTTTCCAACGCGGAGATAACGCCTTTATCGCGCAATACCCTTTGGAAATACTGAAGCGACTCGTAATCTTCAAAATTTATATCGTTGCAGAGGCGGACCAACCATTCGCCTCTGACGTAATATACGCCGTTTTCGACGGTGACTTCGACGTTGAAGTTCGTATCCGCCGCGGTCTCGACAAATTCCTCATCGTATCTGGCGATGGGCGGGAGAGTTTCGAGCATTTTTGCCGTCGCCTGCATAAGTTCGGGGACCCCTTCGGAGATTATGCCCGAAATAAGGAACAACTGCCAGCCCTGTTCTTCGGCGTAGCGTTTTATTTCTTCAAGCATGCCGTCGGAATAGCCGATATCGATCTTGTTGGCGACAAGTATCTGAGGACGGTCGGCAAGTTCGGGGCTGTATTTTGCGAGTTCTTTGTTGATGGTTATTATATCGTCGAGCGGGTCGGGACGTTCCGAAGCCGATATATCGAAAACGTGCAGAATAAGGCGGCAGCGGTCGATATGGCGCAGGAAATCGTGCCCTAACCCCAGCCCGTCGGAAGCGCCCTCGATAAGCCCGGGGATATCCGCCATAACAAAGCTTTTGTCATATACGCTTACCACACCGAGGTTTGGCGATAACGTTGTGAAATGGTAGTTGGCGATCTTCGGGCGGGCGGCTGTCACCTCTGAAAGAAGAGTCGATTTCCCGACGTTCGGGAACCCGACAAGCCCGACGTCGGCGAGCATTTTAAGTTCGAGCGTAATATTCCGTTCCGCACCGGGCAAGCCGCTTTTCGCAAAACGCGGCGCCTGGCGTGTAGGAGTTGCGAAATGAACGTTCCCCCATCCGCCTTTTCCGCCCTTTGCGGCGACAAAAGGTTCGCCGTCGGACATATCGTGGATCACCAATCCGCTTTCGGGATCGCGCAGTACCGTCCCGCGCGGGACGGGTATGACGAGATCGTCGCCGGACTTTCCGAAGAACTTCTTCGCCATTCCGTTTTCGCCGTTCGGCGCGACGAATATCTCCGCGTCGTTCTGAAGATCCTATTCCTGT
>CAMZED010000083.1 GCA_947305675.1 uncultured Clostridia bacterium
TAAGCATTTCGTCCTCGGTCATACCGAGTTTGTCTTTGTATTCAGCAACAAACGCGGTAATGGCGGCTTCGGCTGCGGCACCGATATCTTCGTTGATCGAATCGGTGTATTTGACAAGTTCGTCTGAGATCAGCGTGTCAAACTTCGCTTCGATCTTGGCGGGAGCGTCATACGTGAGCATCGCGTTGAGGTCCGATTGATATTCGGCGCTCTTCTGCATTTTTTCGTAATCGGCGGCGAATTCCTTGGATTCAAGAGCCTTGTCAAGCTCATCCTCGATCAGATCGGCGATCTGGAAGAAATATTCTTCCTCGATCATTTCTTCGATCTCTTCATCGGTGTACAGCAGGCTGATATTCTCCCTAATCATCTTCGGGGTAATCATATCATCAATCATATCGTAAATTTCGCTCGAAGATGCGTCGGGGTATTTCTCCTGAAGTTCTGCGCGAAGGTTCAGTCTTAATTCACTTTCGACTTCGTCAAGAACGTCTTCCATTATTTCGGATTCGATCTGTTTGCGAAGTGCGGGGCCTTGTTTTTTGTTGACCTCGTCGGTAACTTTCTTTTCGTATATGCTGTAAAGCTTGTTATCTTTGTAAATTGCGTCGAGTTTGGCAACGTATTCGGAGGTTATTTCCTCGGTAGCACGCTCGAGCAGTTCTGCAAAATCGATATCTACGGCGTTGCCGCGCATAAGTGCTGGATAACGTTCCTCGACAATCGAACTTATCAGTTCGAACATATCGGGTTCAGTAACGGTTATTTCGTTATTTTCCTCGTCTGTATAAGTGAACGTCTGCGGAGCGAATGTAAAACCGAGTGACGGGGAAACGACCGCGTCCTGGTTTTGTTTGATCGCTTTTGCCCATTTTTCGGGATCTTCGTTCACAAATGTGCTTGTTATGAACGGGTTGCCGATGTTCTCGGGTTTTGCGCTGTAATCGTTATTGAGAATTTCGATCTGGTTTGATTCGTTGCGTACATAGTTTACGTCTTCAACGCCGTAAACGAGCAGATCCATAACGTCGGGATCGGTATATATGGTGGTTACGATCTCGCTGACGGCGGTGAGGTTGCTCGAGTTTACGGTAGAGGAGATGCAGATAACGTTGTCTATTGTGTTATCGTTTTTTGCGATCGGGTTAGCAAACAGGCTGTATTCATACTCGTAGCCGGTATCTTTAAGGCTTTCTTTGGTTCCGTCGAGTGTACCTTTCTCAATGCGAACGGCGTATCTCGGTTCAGATCCGGATTCCTCGGCTTCGAAATAACCGTTTGCGTTATACCTTGTGATCATTGCAAGGTAATTTCTGACGGGAGCGCTGGTGTACGATTCGATAACTTCGCCGACCGAGGTAACGATTGCGGGGTAACCGTCCTCATAGAGAAAATCGATCGAAGCGGAAGGGGCGGTGTTCATAAGCGGAACAACGTCGGGTTCGTTTGCTTTTATGGTGGCGAGGTAATCGTTAAGGTCTTCGAGTTTTTTAACGGTATTATTGTCGATCCCGTATTTTTCCATCAACTCTTTGTCAAAGACAAGATAAGTGTATTCGCCGATGGCGGTATTAACGGGAATGCCGTAGGTCTTTTTGTTGATTTTCGCGGCTGTGAACAACGTCGAGTGGATGGAGGATTTAAGCGCTTTTGCCTCGTTGTTCAGCTTTTCATCCATAGCCGAAAGTTTGCCTTCCGTCGCAAGCTGATAATACCTGTCGTAACCGCGGGCAAGGAAAATATCTATTCTCGGCTCTTTAAGCTCAATATCTCCGCCTTCGGTCAGAACGTCGAGCCAATACTCACCGGTCTTTACTACCTCTGACACCTCTTCGGATTTTTCGGCGGAACTGTCTTCGGAAGATTCAGCCGATTCATCCGCCGCGGATGATTCATCATTTTTATTCTTGTTTTTGTTCTTGGAATTCTTCTTTTCGAGTTGATACGCTTCGACTTCAGCGATCTTTTCATCTATGACCGCGTCATATTCGTCTTCGTGCAGGGCGATCAACTTAACGATAACGCCGTTGCGGTAAAACATGGTGCGGTTGAGATGAAGTTCAACTTCGCGGATTGCTTCCGGCGTAGTGGATTCGTCAACGATGGTGTATAAGGTATATATTTCTGCCGCTGTTTCGGTAATATCGAGTTCATGAGCGCAGGACGCTAAGACAGGTATCAACATTACGCAAAGCAGAAGAACACATATTAAACCTCTTTTCATAAAATGCAGTCCTCCCGAACAAAAGAATTCAGACGTTTTCTCAATTTACGTCGAATTTATTATACAACTTCAGGCGTGGTATGTCAAGTAAATATGTTAAAATTCCATAATTATGAACGTTGGATCCGGCGATGTGTGACGTAATTATATATTGCAATAATTATAAAATCTGATATAATATCAGCGGGAGTGAGTTATATGCGAAAAGGGAAATTAAGAAGGATGCTGGTGAATTCGGTCCCGCTCGAGACCGAACGACTGATTTTGCGGAGGATCGAACCGCGCGACGACAAGGATATGTTTGATTACGCTTCCCGCCCGGAAGTAACCGAATATCTGCTTTGGATGCCGCACGTCAATATCGAGGCTACCCGCGGGTACATCGAGTTTATTCAAACAAGATATAAAAAAGGATTATATACTGATTGGGCGTTGGAATTAAAAGAAAACCGCAAAATGATCGGTACCTGCGGCTATGCAAATATCGATTCCTCTGCGCTCAGGTGCGAGATAGGATATGTTCTTTCGCCCGAATACCGGAAGAAAGGCTATATGACCGAAGCGGTCAACGCCATACTCGATTTGACATTTTCAAAACTGTTTTTCGAATCGGCGGAACTTCGCATTATGGATGAAAACGCCGATTCGGCAAAGCTCGCCGAGCGGGTCGGATTCAGACTGGATCGAGTTATAAAAGACGAGCTGACCGTTAAGGACGTCCCGCGTACTATAAGGCATTACGTTATGACCGCACCGCAATATTTTTTGCTGCGGGCAGGTAAAACCAACCTATAAAAAACAAAAACAGCTGCATTTGCAACTGTTTTTATTTTTGAAGTAAATAAGTGGTTACTGAGCCGCGCGGGTAACCTTGCCGCTTCTAAGGCAACGGGAGCAAACGTAAACGTGTTTAACTTCGCCGTTGACGTTGGCTTTGACTTTTCTGATATTAGGCTTCCAACTTCTGTTGGTCCTGCGGTGTGAGTGGGAAACGTTGCAACCGAACGTAACGCCCTTTCCGCAAATCGAACATTTTGCCATTTATTCCACCTCCACAATATTTTGCGCCAATGTGCTTTTCAATGCGAACAATTTAATATATAACAATTTTTCGGATTTGTCAATACCTTTTTTTCGAATTCGGATCAAAAATTAACTTTTTTCGCCGAACTTCGCAGCGTAATCGGCAATATCTCCCGCCCCGACAATAAGAATAACGTCTTCCGGCGCCGCTTCTTTGCGAAGCAGATCGGTTATCGCCGGGTAGGAATCCATATAAAGCGCCCCTTTTATCTCGCTTGCGAGAGTTTCCGAAGATACTTCGCCTCCGTCGCTCCCGCGCGCGGCGTAAAGCGGGCAAAGGATGAGCTTATCCGCTTTGTCGAACGCGGTGATAAAATCGCCGTAAAGATCGTGCAGACGTGAATAATTATGCGGTTGAAACACGCAGAATACTCTGCCTTTTCCGGCGATCTCTTTCGCGGTAGACAATGTCGCCTTTATCTCCTCGGGATGATGAGCGTAATCGTCGTAAACCGCGGCGCCGTTCAGCCTGCCTTTATACTCGAACCGCCTGCCGACTCCCTTGAACCCCGCTATTCCGTTAACGATATCCTCTTTGCTTATGCCGCAAATATCGCAAACCGCGACCGCGGCGAGCGAATTTGAAACGTTGTGTTCGCCCGGCGCGCCCAGCTTTAGGGTAATATAATATTCACCGTGGCGATATACGTCGTAAACAGCGTAGCCGCCGGTCTCTTTTACGTTGCGAGCGCAATAATCGGCTTTTTCGGACCCGGAAGCTGAAAACGAAACGTTTATTCCGATATGTTCGCTCGCAGCCAGACGCGATTCGGCACAATCGTAATTGAATACGGCATAGCCGTCCTTGCCGGTGTTGTTCATAAATCTTACGAACGAATCGCGCATCTGGTCCATATCTTTGAAATAATCGGTATGGTCGAGCGAGATGTTAAGCACCACCGCGATGCGGGGGAAGAATGAAAGAAAACTGTCACGGTATTCGCAGGCTTCGAAAATGAAATTGTCGTCGGTTCCTATACGGTAAGTCGATCCCACCTCGCGCATGACCGCGCCGACTACGACGGTCGGATCGCATCCTTTCGCCTGCATAAAGATATGGCCGAGCATTCCGCTCGTCGTCGATTTCCCGTGCGTGCCCGCTACAGCGACGGAGTTGCGGTGTTCCGCGGCGATGGCGCCGAGCAGCTCCGCGCGGCTGTAAAGCGGCAAACCGAGCGATGCCGCCGACCTGAAAACGGGGTGGCTGTTTCCGAACGCGGCGGAATAGACGATAAGATCGCAGTCCGCGGCGCTGCTTTCGTCGAAATCGAAAAATACTTCGATTCCGTTCGCTTGGAGCATATCCGTCGTTTCGCTGCGCGCACGGTCGTATCCTTTTACCGTCTTCCCGCGGGTTTTGAGCATAAGCGCCAGCGCGGACATACTTATCCCGCCGATACCGAGCATATAGATTTTTGAATTAGGTTTTATATCGCAGATATTCAACATATTCTACCTTCACCACAAATGATAGTTTATTCTATCACAATTGTACGATAAAATAAAGAGTAAATTGCACAATGCACAAAAAATTATTCAATATGTACATTGAAAATAATTGTTCAAGGTGTATAATAATATAGTATTTTGTTGCAGATATAATATTTTGTTGCAGGAGGATTTTATGAAAAGATTCAATACTCGAAAACTCGCCGTGCTTTCTATCCTTGCGGCGGTAACGGTCGTCCTGCAGATACTCGCCACGTTCCTGCCGATAAAAATTAACGGAACCGCGCTTTCGTTTACGCTTATCCCCATAATCGTTGCCGCGGTGTTTTACGGCGTAAGCGGCGGCGCGATAGTCGGGTTTTCTTTCGGACTTGTGGTTTTCGTAATGGGTGTCACAGGAGCCGACGTGTTCACGCTTTGGTGTATTGAATACAATTGGTTTTTTACACTGCTCGCAACGGTGGCGCGCACTACTCTTTGCGGCGTGTTTGTCGCGCTTATTTACAGAGCTTTATCAAAAAAGATCAATAACAAGTTCGCTTATTACGTCACCGCGGTTTGTACTCCGGTGATCAATACCGGGATATTTGTCGTACTGTTTATGTCGCTGTTCAGCAACAGCGGCAAAATGGTCGAACTTGCGGCAAGCGTCAATTACGAAAACTTTATCGCGTTCACCGTTCTGTTTATCGCAGGCGTCAACTTTTTGTTTGAACTTGCGACTACCGTTTTGCTTGCACCCCCGGTTTGCATGGCGTTAAATAAAGTAATCAGGAAATAATAACATACGCGGCAAGTTTATGCTTGCCGTCATTGTTTGAGAGGAAATTCTTTTATGGTCAGGGAAGATTTAAGAAACATTGCCATCATCGCTCACGTCGACCACGGGAAAACCACACTTGTCGATGAAATGCTCAAGCAGGGCGGCGTATTTCGCGACAACCAGGTCACGGAAGAACGCGTTATGGATAACAACGCGCTTGAACGCGAACGCGGGATTACCATTCTTGCAAAAAATACCGCCATACACTATAAAGGCGTAAAGATCAACGTCATTGATACTCCGGGTCACGCCGATTTCGGCGGCGAAGTCGAGAGGATACTCAAAATGGTCAACGGCGTAATCCTGCTTGTCGACGCCGCCGAAGGCCCCATGCCTCAGACAAGGTTCGTGCTTCAGCGCGCGCTTGAACTGAACCATAAGGTTATCGTCGTGGTAAACAAGATCGACCGACCCGACGCAAGAATCGACGAGGTTATGGACGAGATACTCGAACTGCTTTTCGATCTTGACGCAAACGACGAACAGCTTGAAAGCCCGACCTTGTTCTGTTCCGGCAGAGCGGGCACTGCTTCGCTTGTCCCTCACGAGGCGGGCAGCGACCTTCAGCCTCTCTTTGAAACCATCCTTTCGCACATTCCCGCGCCCGAGGGCGATCCTGATGCTCCTCTTCAACTGCTTGTTTCTTCCATTGACTATAACGATTACGTCGGACGGATCGGTATCGGCCGCATAGAACGAGGCACGATAAAACAGGGGCAGGAAGTTGTAATTACCAACTTCCACTCCGGAAAACCCCCGAAAAAAACAAAGATCGTATCCCTTTATCAGATCGACGGATTGACCCGCGTCCCCGTTCAGGAAGCGAAAATGGGCGATATAGTTTGTTTCTCCGGCGCCGAGGATATCACGATCGGCGATACGATAAACGATCCCGCCGCGCCCGAACCGCTTGAGTTCGTAAAAGTCGGTGAACCTACAATGG
>CAMZED010000084.1 GCA_947305675.1 uncultured Clostridia bacterium
ATCACCGTAGCGATTGAATGCAAACCTGTTTACAAGGAATTTGGGAAGCTTGTCGATGCCGTGCAATTTTTCGTTGACGTTGTGTTCGGCGCTGTCGGTCCAGGACTGGTATCCGTTAAGAAACAGGACTTCTTCGGGGCTGAACCTGCGCTCGAATACGGCACGGACCGATAATAATTCGATTTCTTTTTCCGCCGTAAGGTTCAAGACGAAACGGTCCGGCGCCGAATTCGATTCCCAAGCGATATTTTTATTGCTTCCGGAGGCGGAAGCCTTGACTTTGCCCCCGGAATATTCAATTTCAAACTCTTTAAAGATCATCATTCGGCAACTTCCGCTTTTCCGGATTTAAGTTCATTGATGCGTTTCATAATACGGTTTTCACCGTAGAAGAGGAACAGCACCGCGCCGATAAGGCAGGCGACAGTCGCAATGATCGCGGTCGTGCGGTATTGGGAAGCTTCGACGTACGCAGTGCCGTCCTCGGCGATCTTGCTCACAGTAACAGAAGTATAAACAAGCATCGAAATCGCCTGGCCGAGCTTCATTGCAAAAGTACGCGCCGCAAAGAACATACCGCTTCTGTCTTCGCCGGTCTCAAGAGTATTAAGCTCTGACACGTCGGCAACACAAGCCTGAGGAAGGATACCGAGTATCGCCATCGGAATACCGGCGGTGACGGCGATAATATAGCCCCAAACGATACCTTCACCGCAAATCGAGGTAAGGAAGAATACCGCAGCGTATGCGAAGAAACCGACGACAATTATCTTCTTTTTGCCGAGCTTGGGTGCAAGCCGGTTGATAACCGGATAGAGCAGCAGGCTGACGACGGTCATAACAACGGTGAGCAGGAAGGTGTTTGTCGAAGGGATGCCCATAAGGTGTGTTTCGAAATCGGCAAGTCCTGTCTGGAACAGAGTGACCGCGAAAAAGTATATGACATCGGCATATACAAAGCGGCGGAACTGACCGTCTTTGAAAGTCTTGATAAGTGAGCTGAACATCGGGCTCTTAACGGGTTTGGAATCGATATAATCACGTTCTTTGATCACAAAAGCGGGAATCATCATTGCAACGCATGCGACGAGCGCGAGCACGCCGATGGCAAGGCGGATCGAATTTTCCTGGCTGCCGGTAAATCCTTCGAAAAGAGTTGCGAGTGAAGGGCTTACGGTGGCGATAGAGAAACCCGCTATGTAGGTAAAGGAGATATAAGTCGAGACGTTGATGCGGTGCTGTTGAGTGTCGCCGAGTTCGGCGATGAGCGCGTTATAAGGAGTGCAGTAGATCGTCATAAACAGGTAGAAGAGCATGAGCAGAACGAATATTGCGACATCGTTCACAACTACCGACGAGAACTGGGGTACAACGAAAACCGCAACGGTGCAGAGCGCAAAAGGAATTGCTATTGCTTTCATAAAAGGAATGCGCCTTCCGCCCTTGTAATTGGCACGGTCGGACCAGCTTGCAATGAGCGGGTCGGTGACTGCGTCGAAAAGCCTTCCGACAGCGGTAATTATTCCGAACAGAGTAAGAGAAGCGAGCAACGGACTTTGGGTGATAAAACCTGCCAAAAGCCCGTTTGTATCGCCCGCCTGTTCGGGCGCGCCGGTATAAAGGTGAACGAGCCAAGTGGAAATGATACCGGAAAGCAGGCTCCAGCCGAACTGACCGATAGCGAAGATCCACAAGATCTTATTAGTGATTGGTTTTTTTGCTTTGGTTTGTGTTCCTTGCATGGTTGATCTCCTTAATTATTTATTAAAAGCTAACTTAACAACTTCGTATGCACCGTTATATATACCGGCGGCGTGTGCATTCAGAATTCCGCGGACCATCGAGGCGAAGACCTCTTTGCCGAACGTGATCTGATCCATCATGGAAAGCACTTCTTCGGTCTTTTCGCATTCATATGTGCCGTCGCCGATCTCCGCGCTGTGGACTGCGTTCCAGAGTTCGTGGCCGCCGACGCGCTTGTTCATTATCTTCGGGACGGGATAAAACGCCAGTTCGCCGGGTTTTGTAAGAAGGACGTCGCTGATCCTTAAAAGCAGATTTGTTGTATAAACGGCGGCGAATATATCCGAATTTCGGAAAATGTGGATGCCTTTGATTGGCGAAACGTCCGCGGCGAAACGCTTAACTTCTTCGAAATCGTCATAATGCTTGGTATATTTGCCGGCAAGCTCGGGAACGTTTTTAAGTATCGAATCCAGTACGTCGGCATGATCTCCGGCGTTAATAAGCAGAGCCGCCTTCCCTTCTGATACCTGACCGATAAGATGTCTTATAATATCCTCGAACAGTTTTTGCTGCGCACCGGCGCCGCCAACAGAAAGCAGATACCGACGAGCTTCGCCGCTTTCAAGACGATTAAGACGCGATTCACAATCGGATTCGATATTTGATACAAGTTCGTGGTCGATATAATGCCCGACTTTGAAAAGAGTTCCGTCCGGCATCGGTTTAAGCTGACGTTTTTTGTCCATCCCACGCAGCATTTTATAGCCGATAAAAGCGGAATCGGTCTGTACGGTATGAATACTGCCTTCGGAAAGATGCAATGCCATCGGCCAGTTATCGGGGATACAGTTGACGACGCGCTCGAACCCGGCGTGCACCGCCGCCTGAGCGGGCCAGGCGTGCGTTGCGATATAGGGAACGTTCTTGGGCAAGCCCTTTATGAGCGGAGCCATAAGTTCGGCTACTTTTTGATCGGAAGAGTTATAAGTCAGTTTCCGAAACCCCTCATAGTTGATGGGTTCCCAAACAAATTTATTGAACAGTTGGAACTTTTGGGAAAGGCGAGAGCCGAGCGAATAAAGATCGTTCTGCGAAGAAATGATCTTTGTCGCGGTGGATTCTTTGAAGGAATTCAGATCGAGCCAATAGGGAGTATAACCCAAAGCGTGCGCGGCGGACGCGATCGCCATCGATATGCGGTAATGCCCGTATCCCATGCGGATATTGCCGACGATAACGGATTTTTCGTCCATTTTAAGGATTTCGCCGCCGGAAAGGACAAGGTTTTTTACTCCGATATCAGATAAAACGTTGTTGTCGACGGAGCCGAAGCGATATTCAACATTGCTGTCGTCGCCGAATTTGCGTTTGAATTTTTCTTTCTTTTTGCAGGATTTACGATAATCGCTTGCAGAAATCTCGTTGCCGAAGATTATTTTTGATTTGTCCAATACATTGCCCTCCGTATTTGATCACGTTACCTGTTAATAATACCACATATGTTGATAAATGTCAACAAAAATGCTCTTTTCATGATCGATATTTGTGCATAATACAACAAAAAGGCCGTCTGATCATTCAGACGACCATTTTAAATTGCTGTGTCAAGCGGTGTAGTTATCGAAATAACCCTGGATCCATATGATGGGCGTGCCTTTATCGCCGCTGCCCGAAGTGAGATCGCAAAGCGAACCGATAAGATCGGTGAGTCTGCGGGGTGTCGTGCCTTGAGAAACCATTTTTCCGACCAGATCGGAATCCTTGTGGCGGATATAATCGCTTATCGCGGATTTAAGAGCTTCGCCGGAAAGATCCTTAAAATCGTTATCGGCAAGATATTTAAGCTTTACCTCGTTCGGTTGCCCTTCGAGACCGGAAGTATATGCCGGGGAAACGACCGGGTCGGCGAGTTCCCAAATCTTTCCGATCGGATCTTTAAAGGCGCCGTCGCCGTAGACCATTACTTCTATATTCTTTCCGGTCCTTTTGCGCAGTTCCGAAGCGATCCTGTCGACGACAGATTGGCTGTCGCGCGGGAAGAGTTTAACGCTTTCTTCTGTCGCCTTATTGCTTCCGAGCAGACCGAATTTTTCGTTATAACCCGATCCGTTGACCGAAGAAGTCAGGATATCGTCAAGCCCGAAAACAGCCTTAGCGCCGCTGGCGCGGAGAAGTTTTTTGCTGCGTTCGCGGGTGTGGATATCACAGGTAAGAACGTTTTTGGTGTAATCGAGTATCCTGCGGCAATCATTGGCGAGAATTATCTCGACTTCGCATCCCTGCGATTCGATAAGATCGCGGTAATATTCTATGTAATCGACTCCGGTGAACGGGTGCTTTCTTATCCCGAACAGTTCTCTGAAACGCGATTCGGTAAGGACGTCGGTCCAGGGATTGACTCCCGCTGCGTCGAGCGAATCGAGATCGACAAGATGGTTGCCCACCTCGTCGGACGGATAGGAAAGCATTAAGGTTATTTTCTTTGCGCCTCTTGCGATGCCGCGCAGACAGATTGCAAACCTGTTGCGTGAGAGGATCGGGAATATAACGCCGAACGATCCTTCGGGAAACTTGGCGCGAACGTCGGCGGCGATTTGGTCGACGGTGGCATAGTTGCCTTGCGCGCGGGCGACAACAGCTTCGGTAACAGCTACAACGTCGCGGTCGTGAAACGGGATATTTTCGCTTTCTGAAGCGGCGACAACACTTTCGACAACGATCTGTGCGATATCATCGCCTTTGCGGATGATCGGTGCGCGAACTCCGCGGGATACTGTTCCAATAAGTCTTTCTTTCATGTTTTACCTCTGATATACTATTTGAACAACGCTGTTATTATATAACTGATTTTGCGCAAAGTCAACAAAAATAATGCTTGACTTGGTTATTACAAGTTCGATCAGGTGTCGCGCAGGAGAGTTATGATATACCATTCGCCGTTTCTTATAACGTCGAGAATAATATATATAATAAGTCCGATCAGCACCGCGATCACAATGCGCCAAAATACCTTCCAACCGCGTTTTTTCTTTCGCCGCTCTTCTTCGGCGAGATTGCGCATCGCCTCGTTATAGCGTTCGACTTTCGCTTCGATCTCTTCTTTTGTTTCAAGATATTTATTCTGGCGGTAATGAGTCTTGTCGTGCATTGTGGTTTCTTCGGGAGTGCCGCGCAGTTTGCTTACCGTATCCTCAAGCGCCGCGGCGCTTACGTTTTTAAGCTGCCAATCCTTTTCCCTGCCGCATTTGCTGCAATAATCGGCGGTAATGGCGTTCTTGTTGCCGCAGCAGCAAAGCCATACCGAGCGCGTGGCGAAAGGAACGACCACGGAAGGATGTGATTCTTCGGTCGATTCGTATTTATTCATACGCGCATAGACGAGCCTGCTGATATCGTCGAGCTCGCTGAAGCGTTTAACAGGAGAAGCGCCGCCGACATTGCTTCCGCCGACAAGAATATCCAGCTTTTCCCTGCCGCCTATGCTGTATTCTACCTCGTCGAGAATAACTTCAAGTTTTTTAAAATAGGTTGCGGGGATAGGAATATATACACAGCTTCCGAACGATTCGCCCGAATTAATTGTCGTTCTCTTGTTGGACTCTTTGAATTTGAGTTGGACGCCGCTCGCGTCTTCGATAATGCCGAATGTAAGATCATCGTGGTTATAATCGAACTCCGGAACGGCATAAGGAACAACGGAAGATTCAAGGTAACACTTCAAACGCACCTTAAGACGCTTTATGGGACGTTCCGAAACGTTTTTGAAAACGAAAGAAGCAAAAATATCGTAACTGTCACGGTCGGAAACGATGTATCCGTCGATCGGCTCGACGGGACTATCGGAAAGCGTCGAAGAAAAATCGAGATACCGGATAACACGAAGCGAACGCAGTCTGTCGGCGCGCTGCCGTTTTATGTTTGCGCGGTTGGCTTTCGTTTTCATTTTAAAACTCCTTAATAGGCGAAATAATCTTCGACGTCGGCAAGTATTCCGCGGCGGGTGTAGGCGTCTACTACCTCAAAAGGCGTATTGTCGGGGTTTCTCATCGCGCATCCCTGCGCGTATTCGATTCGTTTGTAAGAAACTGTAAGTTCAAAAGGCGATTGGAGCGTATATGCGCGCATATTTGAAATATCCTTAACCGCTTCGCAAACCGAAGAGTATATTTCGGAGCAGACCGCCGAAGGGTGCTTGCTTATGCAGTTATTCCAGGCGAGCGACTGTTTGGTAACGACTGTCTTTGCCCAAGGAAAAGACTTTTTCGCCTGTGCCACGCAAACGTCGTCGGAAGAGACGAACAGCGTTTTTACTCCCCTTTTTCCGGCGACGGCGGAATCGATCTGCAGCTCGCCGACGGGTTCGCCGTTGATCAGATGCGAAGTAAACGTTGAAGACGAATAAACGTGGGAAAGAGTCGCTTTCGGCGTATCATAGGCGTGATAACCGATAAAGAGCACGCCGTCAAAAGACGCGTTAACCCCGGGAAAGCGTATTCTGCTTCCGGAACCGATCGCAAAACTGCAGCGTGTATCGAACATATCATAATCGAGATTGACACCCGTGCCGTGGGAATCCCAAATAATCACCTCGGTTGCTCCGCTGTCGAAAAGCGCTTTCGCCGCGGCGTTCGCCTCACGCGTTGCCTGGAGCGCCGCGAAAGGATAGTTGCGGCTTCCGTCGGGGATCCCCTGCCCGTAGCTGCCGACGGCGCAGGC
>CAMZED010000085.1 GCA_947305675.1 uncultured Clostridia bacterium
TTCACCCCCTCAGAACAGCTTCCAGAACAGATACATAACGCCGAGCACGGCGGCGGAGACCCCTGCCAGGATCCCGAACAGCCACCTGTAATAAGCGCCTTTATCCATTGGAAGATTGCCGACAAACTTGCCGGTCTGACCGTTCATTGCGAACGTGAACTTCTGACCGTTCCAGGTCGTGTTGAGTATCCACACCGGAAGCAGCGCGTATTTTGCCCTGCCGTGCGTGCACTGAACGCTGCCTCCGTCGACCGTGACGGAGCTGAAGCCCTGCACCGTCGAAGCAAACGCGTTTTCGGTGCTGCGTTTTATGCGCCGGTTTGCGCGCTCGATGCTGTTTTCAGCGTCAATATCGTATTTATCGGCAAGATACCCCGAAAGATAAGCCGTCTGGAAATCGACAGCCTGACTCATATCGAACGGCTCGACGGATTCCATCAGGTCGTCGGGCATTTTTGTCGCACCGTCGACGGGAACGTCCACGAAATCCAGCGTTCCGGCGCGATAAACCGAATAAAAACTCGTTTCGGTATAATTATACCTGCTGTCGCTCCAGGAACGGATCCGGGTGGCTTTGTAATTAATGCGGGCGTCCGCTTCGGCGTCATAAAGCCAGAACGGGACGTAAAGCCCTTTTATCTCGTCTATATGGTTCTGACTGCTGAACACCTTCGGGAGCAGCCTTTTGCCGGTAAGATGCTTTGCGAACGCTTTTTTAGCGTCTTCTTTGTTAAGCTGGAAAGGAATTACCAGATCGGGCTTGAGCTCGCCTTTGAACTGCCCCATCATGATCACCGGGTTGCCGCAGAAGGGACATTCCGTCGCGCCCAGAGTCTCGTCGCCGACAACTTCGCCGCCGCAGGACTGGCAGACGTAAATCCGCATTCCGTCAGTCTCGCCCGGCTGCCATTGATTTTCGGGCCTTTTTTCCCAGTTGAGCGCATCCTTGCCCTCGTTGTTAAGTATATCGTCATACGCGGCAAGCGTTTCGACGTCGAATTCGGTATCGCAGTACGGACATTTCATCTTCTGCGATTCGCTGCTGAATTCGATCCCGCCGCCGCAGCACGGACACTTATATTCCTGTAATGCTGCCATAACGTTACGCTCCGATTTTACGGCCGGATGTCTTTATCGTCGAACGGGTCGCCGCATTCCGGGCAGAACTTCGGGGGATGTTTGGGATCCTCGGGTTCCCAACCGCATTTATCGCACTTATAAAGCGGAACGCCCTCGGGTTTTTTTGCGCCGCATTCGCCGCAGAATTTGCCTTTGTTCTCGGCTCCGCAGGTCGGGCACTTCCAGGTGTTGGGCGCCTGAGGTCTTTTTTCGCCGCATTCGCCGCAGAATTTGCCGGTCGACTGCGCTCCGCATTTGGGGCAGGTCCAGCTGTCGGACTTGGCTGCCTGAGGCTGATTTGCCTGCTGCTGAGCGGCAGATTGCTGCTGACCCATTGCGAACAGGTTCGACGCGTTCATCCCGCCGGCGTTCATAGCCATACCCATTCCCATAAAGCCGGTCATCGCGCCGCCCTGGTTGTTGGCGGCGTCGCGCATTGCGTCCGCCTGAGCGCCGACAAGCCTTGCGCCCGCGGCATTGGGATTGGTGGTCATTGCGATCTCTTCCCATTCGGTGATCTTCTTGCGCTGATCTTCGGGGATCGAGAGCGAGTTGACGTTGATCGAGAAAACTTCAATGCCGCGTTTTTCGCGCCATTCCGACGAGAGGACTTCGTTCAGATTGTCGCGGATCTCGTTCGTGTATGCCGGGATCTCGGAATAAGATATCTTTTTGGCGGAGATCTTTGCCAGTGCGGGCTGAAGCGCGTTGAGCAGTTCTCCTTTGAGCATACCGTCTATTTCGGAACGGTCGTAATCGGACGAAACGTTGCCGCTGACGTTGGTATAGAAGAGCAGCGGGTTGGTGATCTTGTAAGAGAACACGCCGTTGCAGCGAAGGTCGACCGAAAGTTTGAACCCGAGGCTTTCGTCAACGATAACGCGGAACGGGATGGGGTTGGCGGTGCCGTATTTGTTGTCGCCGATCTCGCGGAGGTTGAAGTAATAAACGCGTTGATCTTTGCCGGTGTCGCCGCCGAAAGTGAAACGTCTGCCGATGGCTTTGAAGGTATCCAGTATGCTCCTGCCGAGCGATCCTGCGAAAACGGAGGGCTCTGTCGAGGTATCGTAAACGAATTCGCCGGGTTCGGCGCAGACTTCGACGATCTTGCCCTGCTCGACGATGATCATACATTGACCGTCGGCAACCGCGATGACCGATCCGTTGGAGATTATGTTGTCGCTCCCTTTGGTGTTGGAAGTACGCGAGCCGGTGCGTTTTTCGCCTTTGGTGACCAGTATGTTCTTCGGCATAGCCTCACAATAAAAATACTCTTTCCACTGGTCGGCGAGAACGCCTCCTAATGCTCCGATTCCTGCTTTGATAAGTCCCATGGTTAACTCCTTTCGGTTTGCGTTGTATTTTTGATTATATTTTTAATTCTTATTTGTTTTCAGGTTTTTCCGAGACATCCGGAACAGATCCGGGTTCAGGGTATTCGAGTTTTACGGAATAAGGGTTTTTGTTTGGTTTGACAACGTGTTCCGAATTCTGTTCGGCTTTTGCAAGCCTGAACATAAGGCGGATGAATATCAGCCCCAGCAAAACAATGACTACCCAGACTCCCAGCGCGACCCAGGTCGGCCAGAGAGGCCAGATACCGTTGCGGTAGAGCGCATAGAACACCGCCGCGGGGATCCCCAGCCAGAAGTTGATCAGAAGGCTGAAGATGAACTGAAGCAAAAAGCTGCTGTAAAGCCTTGCACGTAAGCGAAGAGTGCGTTCGAACATATTCTGAAATGTCATAGCGATCACCTCACCTGTAAACATCTTTTCTTTAATTATTATTGATTATACAATAAAGCGTACTGTATGTCAACTATTTTTAAAAAGCGCCCGACCGGAAATTTTCCGGTCAGGCGCCCGAAGATCAAAGCACCAATATGGTTTTACGGTAAAGATGTCTGAAGCAGATAACGGTTATGATCAGT
This sequence comes from uncultured Clostridia bacterium, assembly GCA_947305675.1. GTDB lineage: Bacteria > Bacillota > Clostridia > Oscillospirales > CAG-382 > Coliplasma. Next base: position 3,051 of record CAMZED010000085.1, read on the forward strand.
CCGGCGCCCTCGGCGATTATGAACGACCACCAGACGCTGGTGACTTCGCCGGTCCTTGCCAGAAGCCACGCCGAAGGTATAAGCACCACAAGCTGGCGGATCACCGAAACGATAAGCGAGTAAATGCTTTGCGAAAACGCCTGGAAAGTCGATCCGAGGGCGATGCATACAGCCGCTATCGGGAAACAGAAACTTATAATGCGAAGCGCCGGCTCTCCGATCTCGTGCATATAAGGCGAGGCGTTGAAAAAATCGAGCAATACGCCCGGAAAGACGTTGAAAATAACGGTGCCGACCGCCATTATGCAGAAAGCGAGCAGCATTCCGAACCTTAACACCTCGGTTATACGATCCTTTCTGCGGGCGCCGTAATTGTAAGCGAGTATCGGGATAAGGCCGTTGTTAAGCCCGAAAACCGGCATGAAGAAAAAGCTCTGAAGTTTGAAATAAACGCCGAAGACCGCCGCCGCGGTGGTGGAGAACCCGATAAGGATCCGGTTCATCAGATAAGTCATTACCGACCCGATCGACATCATAAGTATGGAAGGGATCCCGACAGCGTAGATGCGTTTTATTATCGCCGCGTGCGGGCGAAGGATATCGCGCAGGCGGATTTTTATTTCGGGGTTTTTGAAAACGTTCAGCAGCATTGCGACAGCCGCCGCGCAGAACTGGCCGATAACCGTGGCATACGCCGCGCCGGCAACTCCGACGCCTTTGATCCACGGGATATCGATATATCCGACAAACGGGATATAAGCGGATCCGAGTATCATTATCGGATCAAGTATAATGTTTATCACCGCTCCGGTTATCTGCGAAGCCATACTGAAAAGCGTTCTGCCGGTGGATTGCAGCAGCCGTTCGCACATCACCTGCATAAACAGCCCGAAAGAAAGGCAGCAGACGATCCTTATGTAATCGGTGCCCATCGAGACGATACCCGGGATGTCGGTCTGGCTCCGCAGGAACGGTTCGGATAAAAACATACCGACAATAAGCATTACCGCCGAGCTGAGAGCCGAAAGCAATATTCCGGCATTTGCCGCCGCATCGGCGCGGTTCTGATTCTTTTCGCCCAAAGCCTTCGAAAGCAGCGCGTTCACGCCGACGCCGGTGCCGCTTGCAACGGCGATCATAATGTTCTGCATCGGGAACGCGAGCGAAACGGCGGTAAGAGCGTCCTCGCTCAGGCGGGTGACGAAAATGCTGTCCACTATATTATAAAGCGCCTGCATGAGCATCGAAGCCATCATCGGCAGAGACATCCCCACCAAAAGGCGTTTTACGGGTTTTACCCCCATTTTGTTCTCTTTGAATTCTTTTGCTCCGTCCAAAATATATTTACCTCTGAAATCTGTCGGCCTGTTCAAGTATCTTTTTGTTGTTTTGGTGCGTAAGCGCCTCGTATGCTTCGCCGTACGGCAAAACAAGATATTCGTTGTCTTCGAAACCGGGATTGTGCTTCGGCCCTCCGCCCGAATATTCGGCAAGGAAATAAACCACGGTCTTTTCTTTGCCGTTCGGCATGGTATAAACGGTTTCGGCGCGGAATCCTTCGACGATCTCGGCACGGACCGAGGTTTCTTCCCAGGTCTCGCGCAGGGCGGTTCCGCGTTCGTCCTCGCCGGGTTCCATATGCCCTTTCGGGAATCCGCAAACTCCGTTGCGGGAGCGTATGAGCAAATACTTCCTCACACCGCCGTCGACTGTGAAAATCACCGTCCCGCAAGATTTTTCGCAGACCGATTCGACGTACCCCTTGTGGAAGCGTTCCTGAAAAAACACCGCCTGCGCGATCTCGTGCTGAAAGAACTTTTTGCCCTCCGGCGCGGCGACAAGTTTATCCTCGACGTCGTCGGTGCGGTGTATAACGCCGATCACGACGGCGTCGTATTCTTTCACCGGCACGTCCACTCCGAGCAGATAGACGTCGAGTTCCTCGCCGTCTCCGCTTATTACCCCGGGAAGATATCCGTAATTGATCGGATATATCAGCCCGGGATGTTTGGGGTGTTCCGTACCGATCGGACGGTCCATGACGATATGTACTTTTTTGCCGAGGAAAAAGTCTGTCAACGCCTTGCGCGACAGATCGCCGGACGGCGTTCCTGCTGCTGACGGATCGAAAATCATAAAATACTCCTGCCGGGTGATTCCGGCGATTATTTACGTAACGATTTATTATAAATGACTGTCGGCCGTATGTCAACGAAAATAAACGCAGTCGGCAAAAAACGTGAAATAGTACGCCGACAGCCTTTTTGCGCGCCGCCTGCTTGGACATTTTGACCATAGTTGATCCGTATTTCAATGACGACAAGCCGAAAAGAGCCAGAACAGCGTCGCTTGAGCGGATCCAGGCAGCTCTCGTTGCCCTGTATTGACAACCCGGGCGCACGGGTATATAATACCGTCTGACGCAAAGGAGTCGAAGCGATGAAAACTTTTTGCTTTACGATAGACGACAATATCAGGTTCTTGAAAGAGATCGCGCGCGGCGGCGCGGTGAGCCTTTTCGACCACCCCTACACCGCCTTGCTGAAAAAGCTTCACGGCGAAACCGGGGTGAAGATACAGCTTAACCTTTTTATGCGGTGTGAAGACTTTTCGCTTTGCGATATGCCCGGAAAGTTCAAACCCGAATGGGAGGATTGCGCCGACTGGCTCAGACTTTCGTTCCATTCCGACCGGGAAAACGTTTCGCCCTACGCTTCGGCTGGATACGGCGAGGTTTTTTCCGATTGCGGCGCCGTGATCGACGAGATAAAGCGCTTTGCCGGAGAACGTTCCGCGGCGCAAACGACGACGGTGCATTACTGCGATACTACGCCCGAAGGCGCAAGGGCGCTTGCCGACCGCGGATACAAAGGGCTTCTGGGGCTTTTCGGCGCCAAAAGGACCTCCTACGGATTGGACGAATATACAGCCGATAAGATACGCGGCGGCTCGACGGTCAAAATAGACGGGGTGACCTACGCGGCGATCGACTGCGTTATGAACCTTTGCGGCAAAGATGAAATGATCCGGCGCATAAAAGAGCTCGAACCCCGCGAACACATAAGCGTGATGATACACGAACAGTATTTTTACCGCGATTATCCATATTATCAGCCGGATTTCGGCGAAAAACTATCGGCGGCGTTCGCTTTGTTTGCGGCGGAGCGGCGCAAAAGCGTGTTTTTCGAAGATATCGCGGAATGACCTTGCCCGGCGGCGGAAGTTCCGCCAAGCGGCGATGAGAACAAATATTTTTCATTTTTCTCTTGCATTAACAAAAAACTTGTGGTATAATACACGGCGTCGGTCGGGCAGATCGGCTCTGCGCTGGTCCAAAAGCGCGTAACGAGCCGAGCAAGCGGCAGCGGTCGAAAAATACAAGCG
>CAMZED010000086.1 GCA_947305675.1 uncultured Clostridia bacterium
GCGAAGTTCCCTTACTTTTTCGCTTATCTTTTCCACCGTGTCTGTCACGAGCCCGGTGCGAAATTCCACCCAATCGCTCCAGTTCGGATGCGAGAACAGCCGGGTGCCGATATCGTAAACCGCGTTTTCGTCAAGCGAATATTCTTTTGCAAAACGGCTCAGCGTTTCCGCGTCGTAACCGAGATCGCAGTTTTCGGAAAACCTCGGATATCTCGCCCAGTCAAGCACAAGCCCTTTTATTTCATAGTTCCTGATAAGATAATCGACGTAGCCGATAATGTATTCGTTGAACTCCGCGGACGCGGGCGAGAAAAATTGCGCCGAAAGACCGCTTTCATCGCCGTTCGGCTTGGTGAGCCATGCGGGTTCCGCCGCGGCGGCGTATTCGTTATAGAATACGTCAAGGCAGACTTCAAGCCCGATCCCCGCCTTTTCGCAGGCGTCGATATAAGACCGCAGTACGTCGAACCCGCCGAATTTTTCATCCTGACTGAACCGAAAACCTTCCGGCAGCGGCAGGAAACTGCCGTATCCGTTAGTCAGTTTAAGAACAATGCCGTTCAGCCCCGCGGCTTTGGCGGCGTTTACCGTCAAGGCCACCTCGGCGTCGCCGGTTTCGATCGGGGTATAAAAAGCCGAGCGCAGTTCGAACACGTTCCTGTCCGCCAAAGACGTTTCGATCCCCTCGAGCCGGTACATCATTTCAAGCGTTTTTCCGTAACCGGCGTCGGTTTCCGCAAGCGCTTTCGCTTCTTCCGTCAGCGCTTCGGCATAGGCGTAATCGCCGTCGTAAAAACCGGCTTTTGCCGCGGCGAGTTTTTCCTCGGCTTCGCCGACCGAAAGCGTAAGCGCGCGTTTGAGCATTGCTTTTTCGAACGTAAAAGTAACTTTTCCGCCGGAAACGCTCGCATAAGCTCCGACCGGCGCGTTCATTATAAGATCGCGCGCAGTGCTTTCTTCATATGCAGTAACCGAACTGTATCCCTCGGGCGTTTCGATCCCGTATCCGCGCTTTGCGACGACTCCGTCGGCGTTGATCGCCACGGTATAACCATATACCGCGTTCCCGCTTTCTTCCGCCGAAACCAGCCGGTAATTGCCGTCTTCGCCGCTTACTTCGGCGGAAAAACTGCCGTAAGGTTCAAAAACACCCTCGGCGGAGCAAACAAAAAGCCTGCTTGTATATGGGTCGTAAAAAACGTACTTTCCGATTTTCAAGTTCTCCCTCAGCCATTGTGCTTTGGTGCCGGCCGCGGATATAACAGCTCCGCCTTCGGGAACGGCAATATCGGCTCCCTCGGCGTTGCCGCCCTCATAAACGGCGATTATCTTTCCGCTTGCGTCGGCGACGGCGTTCTGACCCCATTGATTCTGACCCGTAGAACTTATCCCGCGATAGATCACGGCGGTGTTCACCAGACGGGTGACATTTTCGCCGTCGATAAATAGGTAAGCCGAGGTTTCGGCTGCCGGCGCAAATGCAAAAACAGAGCATAATATCAACACCGCGAGCAAAAACGAGAACCTTCTTTTTGTTCCTGCCATATTTAAAACTCCAAACTCAATCCGTCATAGGCGGCGATGAACCCCGTCTTCTCGGCGATGGGTACCAGCTCGTCGTGTATAAGCATACCGTTGTGGGAAAAATGGTTTATGACCGAGAGCGTATCTTTTCCCGAGACACCGATCTCCTCAAGCGTTTTACGCATTACCGGAACGCTGTCCAGACCCATATGTCCTCCGGCACTCGGCAGTGCGACATAGGTGCAGTCGTAACTTATAAGATCGGCTTTCGCGCCGGATCTCTTAAGATATTCAACGGTTTCTTCGGGGAGGATGCCGGTATCGTGAAGGTAAAGCAGAGTTTTTCCGCCCTGTTTTATCAAATATACAAAAGCCTGCTCGCCCTGCGCGTGGAAGGCTTTCAGCGGAGTGACCTCGTAATCTCCTGCGACGACGGGTTCAAACGCTCTGATAACGTGGAATCCGAGCGGATAGGTCATATTGTCCTCGTTTACCTGATAGACGTAATGATCAAACCTCTGCGCGACGGCTTCGTTACCGTAAAAATCCATCCGCGGCGAAGTCATCCCGTGGGAATAACAGCTCTCAGCGCGGAAAAGCAGATCCACCGGCACGAAATGGTCGACGTGTGAATGGGTGACAAAGCAGTATTTCACCGCCGAAAGATCGAAGTTGTTTTTAAGCATATGCGAATATGTATCGACGGGGAAGTCGATAAGCAGATCGCCGTTGACGAGCGATTGCGATCTTGTACGCAGGTTTCTTCCTCCCGCCGCTTTTGCCCTTTTGCAGTTGTCGCAGTTGCAAAATACCGCCGGCCAACCCTCTGCCGCCGCGGTACCGAGATATGTCAGTTTCATAAACTCCTCCGAATCATACGCCGTGGCAAAAAGCCACGCAGTAATAACAGTTTACATTATATTATCAATTTATGAAAAAAGCAACACAAAAAAGCAAATAAAAAAGCAAATAAAAAAAACAAATAAGACGGAATAATAAAAACCCCGGGCGGCGTCTCGTCCGCCCGGAGCGACCGCGTCAGCGGTTAGGGTAACGCCAAGGGCTTTAACAATGCAGGGGCGGCAAGACGCCGCCCGAAAACGTGGTTCAGATATCTCTCGTTACCCTATGGTTATCGCGCTTTTCGATCATTTCCATCGCGCGCAGCGAAATTTCCTCAGCTGTTTCGGAATCGACCGCCTCGGCGACGATTTTAAAAGCGCCCGCCGCGCTCGGGAAAACGCTTACGTGCCCGTCGCCGATATCAAAACCGACGCACCGCCTGCCGCCGTATTCTCCCCTCAGCTCGGCGATAAGCGCGGGAACTTTTTCTTTGTCGGCGTAAACCGATCGCGTAAGCACCGTGAACGGTGCGAGACTGTCGGTCGCGCTTTCGAGCGTAAGCCCGTTTTTCCTAAGCAATTCCGCCAGCTTAAATATAAGCCGCGTTCCGTCACGCGTGATCGGATCGTCCGCCGCGGCGGCTCTTTCGGCGCTTTGCCCGTCGCCGTAAAAAACCGGCTCTATCGCGTGCGATCTAAGCAGACTTTCGGCATAGGTCGGGGTATCGTTCGGCAAAGCTACAGTACGCTTGCCCGATAATATGAGGCATTCTGCCAAAAGGTGCCAATAGCTTATCTCGCGCCCGGAATCAAGCAGCGCGCTTGCCGAAGCGCCGTCGGCTCCGATCGAGAACACGCAATCGCCGCCCTCGCCGGCTTTAAGTTCCGCCGCGACTTCGGCGGCGAACGATTCGTTCTTTCCGCCGCGCAGTCTTATTTGGGTCTGCCTTCCGGCGCCGGTCGATTCGCGCAGTTCGGCGGCGTAACGTTTAATTATTTCACCGCGGGCGAGCGCCGAAATCTTTCCGCCCGGAAAACGCTCCGCTTTACCCCTCAAAGTCAGATCCCTTATCTCCTCGCGCGCAATGGGCATCCCGTCTTTGCCGTAGATCCTTATTTCGAGGTTTTCACCGACGGCGGCGATATGAAAGACCCTTTCAAACCCAAAACTTTTCGCCGCAAAAGCCGCTTCCGCCGGGCCGAGACGGGAACAGACGTAAATATCGCATCCCGAACCCGCCGCTCCGCAGGCGAGCTCCGCCGCGAATCCTTCCTCTTCCTCGCTGTGGGCGATCACGGCGGCTTTGGCGCGGTTCTTTACCGCGTAAGATCCGAAATTCACAAAAAACGCACGGTCGTCTTTATCGGCTCTTATGCTTTCGTCGCCCAATTCCAAAGCCTGCCCGGCTTTTTTAAAATAACCGTTCGCGCCCGGGCTTACCGTCTCGCCGCGGTCGGTTATCCTGCCGGGCTCAAGCGCGGCGCCGTCGCGCAGTTCGCATTCGGGGCCGATCACGCATCCAGGAGGTATGAAGCATCCGTTGCCGATCACCGCATCCCGCCCGACGATACTGCCGCAAACAACGCTTTTTCCGATCACCGCGCCGTCGAAAACCAGGCAGTTCACGATCTTTGCCTCGGGATGTACCGAAACGTGCCTGCCGATAAGGTTTTCCCCGTGCGAAATAAACATATTGCAGCGGTGATATTCATAAAACGATCCGATATCGAACCAGAATCCCTCCGGAACGTACCCTTTTATCCTTTTTCCGGAACGCAGAAGCGTCGGAAACACGTTTTTACCGAAATCGCATTCCGTTCTGCCGCCGCAGGATTCTGCAAAAGCGTCTTTTTTCAAAAAGTATATCCCGGTGTTGACCAGGTCGGACAAGGTATCGCGCACGCTCGGCTTTTCGCAAAACCCGGTCACTTCGCCGCCGGAAACGCACACCGTGCCGTATTCTCCGGCGTCTTTCACCCTGTAAAGGAGCATTGCGGCGTCGGCACCGCTTTTTTCAAAGTCTTCGAACAGACTTGCGAGAGGGAAGCTGCATACCGCGTCGCCCGATATAACGCAGAACCTTTCCGAAAGCCTGTCCGCCAATGCTTTCACCGCGCCCGCGCTGCCCAGCGGCGATCCGACGTCCTCGCGGAAAAATTCGGTTGTGCCGCCGAGCTCGCGGTTGCAGGCGGCATGTTCGATCATTTCGGGCAAATACATCGTCGTGACCGCCGTCGAAACGAATCCGTTGCCCCTCAGCAGTTTCATCACGCGCGAATAGGCGGTTTCCCCCGCGACGGGAAGCATCGGTTTCGGTATATCGCAGGTCAGCGGAAGCATACGCTTGCCGAATCCGCCGGCAAGTATCACCGAATCGAAAACGGTCGGCTCCATAAACAACACACTCCAATGATATTTTTTCGTCGTTTAGTATCGTCGCAATTTGCAAAATTATACCTTTGCAGATTGACAAAACGGCTTAAAACGGTTAGAATGTTGTTATGAATGAAAACTTTGTTTTTGACGAATCGAATATCAACCGCCTTTTCGGCTCGCTCGGCGGCGGATGCGCGCTCACCGTCGGCAGTTTCGACGGGGTGCATATCGGGCACCGCAGGCTGCTTTCGGCGCTTTCCGCCGCTGCTTCGGATTTGGGCGTGCCGTCTGTCGTGCTGACGTTTCCGCCTTGCGACAGTCCCAAACCTTCAAGCGCTTTGCTCACCCAGCCCGCCGTAAAGTACCGCCTTCTTGCCGAAAACGGCGCTTCCGCCGCAGTCGAACTTCCTTACGGCAAAATAAAAGATTTTTCCGCTTCCGATTTCGTAAACGAATGGCTCATAAAGCGTTTCAAAGCAAAATACGTAGTCTGCGGCGACGATTTCAGGTTCGGCTCCGGCAGATCCGGCGGGGCGGAAACGCTTGGTTCGCTGCTCGCGGAGCACGGCGTGGAACTTAAGGTGATACCGCCGGTTTTTCTTAACGGCGAAAAAGTCAGTTCGACCCGCGTCAGGACGCTTGTTTCAAGCGGCGATATCTGCGCCGCAAACGAAATGCTCGGAAGAGCTTATTCGTTCGAATCCGTCGTCGTCCGCGGCGCAGGGATCGCCGAAAAAATGGGGTATCCGACGGCAAATATGATTTTCCCGCAGGAGCTCGCTCTTCCTTCACCCGGCGTTTACGCGGCGCGTTTCCGCTTTTCGGGAGGCGATCGCCCCGCGGTGCTCAATATCGGCGTAAAGCCCACTTTTCCCGGCAACCATTGCGTTATTTGCGAATCACATCTGTTCGGGTTCAACGGCGATCTTTACGGGAAAGCGGCGGAAGTCCGCTTCTTAAAACGCTTCCGCGGCGAGCAAAAGTTTGAAAGCGTCGCGGCGCTTGAAAAACAGATCGCTCTCGACACCTCCGCCGTATGCGATTATTTTAAAAAGGAGTGTAACGGTCAATGAGATCAAAAAAAATATTCGCTTTTCTTCTTGCGGCGGCAATGCTGTTTGCGGTTTTTACGGTTTTTGCGTCTGCCGACGAAGAAGTCGCTCCCGACCCCGGAATAGATTCCGGCAACGCCGTGGTGGCATATTGCCTCGACGACGACCAGTTCCTTTATCTCGACCGCGCCGACGATACCGTTGCGCCGGTTGTCGCAGCCAAACTCGTCGCGATGATGGTCATTTCCGACCTGTTAAAAGAGCGGGGACTCGACCCGGCGACCGCCGAGGTAACGGTTACCGCCACCGCAATATCAAATTCCGGCGATATAAGCGACGTTCGCGTCCCGATGATGGGGTTCAAAGCCGGGAACGTCTATTCGGCAAAAGATCTTATATCGGCAACGCTTGTCGCCAACGCAAACGACGCCTGCGCGGCGCTCGCCTGCTACGGCGGTGAACTGCTCGGCGGCAATATAATTACGTTTATCGACAAGATGAACGAAAAAGCCGGTTCGCTCGGGCTGGAGCACACTCATTTCGCCAACCCCACCGGGCTCGACGCGCCCACCCAGGTCAGTACCCCGCGTGAGGTGGCAAAGATAGCCGCGGCG
>CAMZED010000087.1 GCA_947305675.1 uncultured Clostridia bacterium
CTGCGCGCCGCGACGAGATGCGGGTAAGAAAGCGTTCGTCAAAAATAACCAAAGCCGAAAAGATCGCCTCGTATGCCGACCTTAAGCCGGGCGACCTCGTAGTTCACGTTAACCACGGGATAGGACGTTATCTCGGGATAGAAAACCTTATCAGCCAGGGTGTCTCGCGAGATTATATAAAGATCATCTATGCCGACAACGGAAAATTATACGTCCCCTGCGATCAGCTTGATATGGTGAGCAAATATATCGGCGGAAGCGAAGGCGTTAAACTTTCGAAAATGGGCGGCGAAGAATGGAAACGCGCAAAAGCCCGGGCGAAAGCCGCCGCCTCGGATATTGCAAAAGATCTCATAAAACTTTATGCCGAAAGGCACAGTAAACAGGGTTTTGCCTTCCCGCCGGACGATGAATTGCAGGACGAGTTCGAATCGGGATTCGAGTTTACCGAGACCGAAGGTCAGGCTATCGCTTCGAACGAGATAAAACGCGATATGGAAAACCCCTATCCGATGGACCGCCTTTTGTGCGGGGACGTCGGGTTCGGAAAGACCGAGGTGTCGCTTCGTGCGGTATTTAAATGCGTGTTCGCCGGGAAACAGGCGGCAATGCTGGTGCCTACGACGATTCTCGCTTTTCAGCACTACCGCACCGTTAGAGAAAGGTTCCGCGGATATCCCGTAAAGAGCGCAATGCTTTCGCGGTTCGTAAGCGCAAAGCAATCGGCTGAAATACTCGAAGGACTGAAAAAAGGGACGGTTGATATAGTTATCGGAACGCACCGCCTTTTGCAAAAAGACATACAGTTCAAAAATCTCGGCTTGCTTGTGGTCGACGAGGAACAGCGGTTCGGAGTCGTACACAAAGAGAAACTTAAAGAGATCTCCGCCGGAGTAGATGTTCTTACTCTGACTGCCACGCCTATCCCGCGCACGCTTAATATGGCGCTCAGCGGGATACGAGATATGTCAGTGTTGGAAGAGGCCCCGGTCGACAGGGTGCCGGTGCAGACTTTTGTGCTTGAACAGGACGACGAGGTGCTTTACGAAGCTATGCGGCGCGAGCTTCGCCGCGGCGGCCAGGTTTTTTATCTGCATAACTTTATCGATTCGATTTTCACAAAAGCAAAACAGATCAAAAACGCTTTTCCCGACAGCAACGTTGCGGTCGCTCACGGAAGGATGGACAAAGAACAGCTTTCCGACGTATGGGCGGATATGGTCGAAGGAAAGATCGATATACTTGTTTGCACGACAATAATCGAATCCGGCGTAAACGTGCCCAACGCGAACACTCTTATCATCGAAGAAGCCGACCGTATGGGGCTGGCACAGCTTCATCAGATAAGGGGCAGGGTAGGGCGTTCCACGCGCAAAGCGTACGCCTATCTTACCTATCGAGCGGGCACGGCAATAAACGAGATCGCCGAAAAACGTCTTGAAGCGATAAGAGAGTTCACCGAATTCGGTTCCGGGTTCAAAATTGCCATGCGCGATCTTGAACTGCGCGGCGCCGGAAACCTTTTGGGTGCGGAGCAAAGCGGACACCTTGAAGCGATCGGTTACGATCTTTATATTAAGATCCTCGAAGACGCGATAAACGCCGAAAAAGGTATCGAGCCCAAGGCTGAACGCAACTGCGTGATCGATATTTCAGCCGACGCCTATATCCCCGAAAAGTATATTTCGTCCGCGGCAATACGCATCGACGTATATAAAAAGATCGCGGGAGTTTGCGATGAAAACGACAGCGACGACCTTACGGATGAGCTTAACGACAGATTCGGCGATATTCCGAAAAGTGTGGACAATCTTATAAAGATATCACTTCTGAGAAACTCGGCGATGAACGCGGGATTTACCGTGATCAAGCAGGACGAGAGGGTCATAAGCCTTTTCAACCCCGCGATAGAGATCGAAAAATGCGCCGTCATCGCTTCGGAAGAACCTTTTAAAGGCGCTGTAATGATATCATTAGGCGGCAGGCCGCACATTGCCTATAAACTCCGCCCGGGCGAAAATAATATTGATATGGCGCAGAAAATTGTTACACGTTATACAAAATTAAAACAAAATTAGTATAGACAAATTCAAAAAAATAATATATACTGTAGTTTGTTGAATTTTAACGTACGAGAGGAAAAGGTTATGAAAAAATCCGTTAAGATAATTTCGCTGCTGATTGCGTTGATGCTTGTTATAACGCTTGCATCATGCAATAACGCAGATGACTCAAGCGACGGTTCCGGAACGATCCGTACCGGAGGCGGATACGTATTAAAGTTCGGCGATGAAGTTATGAATGAGTACGACTATATGTACGTCGTATCATTTATTAAAGACTATCTTGTCAGATATCAGCAGAGCTATTTATACAGTTATACCTGGCAGCGTTACGACGAAGCGACTCTGCTCGCAATGCCTTTCGATGCTGAAGGAAAAACTTTTGCGGATTTTATCGGCGAATACGCGCTGGATTTCGCCAAGCAGATGCTTGTTGTCGAAAAACTGTGTAAAGACGCCGGGCTTACCGTAACCGACGAATCCGAACTTGACGAGATAAAACAGCATCTCGCCGATCTTGAATATGCTTATGGCGGCGAAGATCTTTTTGACATAAAACTTACGGGAATGGGTTTCACCCGCGAATCGATCGAACGTTATGACAGATTTGCTTCGCTTTATCAGCTGTTTACCGACTACCGTTACGGCAAAAACGGCGTGACTCCGATCGCCGAAAGCAAAGTGAAGGACTATTTTTTCAACAATTACATCAAGTTTGACGAAGCGGCGTTCGCATACGTCGACAGCGAGAACAACTCTTATTTCAAACTCGAGTTCAGCGATGAGGAAGTCAAATCGGCGTTCTACAAAGATTACGTCAAAATCCGCCACGTCCTTTATAAGACCGCCGAGGTAAGCACGCAATACTCTGAATCCGCCGGCGGATACCAGACGGTTGTAAAACCTTATTCCGACGAAAAGATCGCCGAGATCGAAAACAAAGCCAAGGCGGCGTACGATTCGGTTGCGTCGGGAGAAAAAACCGTTTCGGATTATTCCGAAGACAACGAAGACAACGGTTCGGAATACGTGTTTACACACGGAAAGATGGTAGCCGAATTCGAAAAAGCCGCTTATGAAATGCAGCCCGGCGAAGTCAGGCTGGTCAAAACCGAATACGGATTCCACCTTATGGAAAAACTCGAACTGACCGACGCCGATCTTTACGGCACTGTATCTGATGACGGAACAAAGATCAACGACAGATCTGAAGACGTAGTGTTGAAGATGTCTCAGGATGCGATGATGTCCGCCGCCGAGGATTTGTTTGCCGAAATCAAGAGCGGAGCAACGGTGGAATTCCCCGAAGAAGTCAGCGGCTTCCCGGTTTATTCCCACCGCGGAGAGATCGTCACCGAAAAGAGCGGGGCAACTTATCAAACCTTGGTTTCGGCTTTGGGCGACGAAAATTACGCGCTCAAATCCGTCGCGGGCGACGCGATATATCTTCTGAAAAAGCTCGAACTTTCCGATGAGGATCTTTCGGATTCGATTTATTCGACCATCGAGCAGAGCTTTATAACAAGCGAATCGGTCGAATACACAGAATCGTTTTATGACGAGATAACCGTTAACGCCGAAACCGTCGCAAAATTCGATATAAGTAAGCTGCCCGCACTCGACGATGAATTTTTCCAGTGATCAAACCAGAACATATAAAATTCAAAGAGGTATATCATGACACCAAATGAAGCATATAACATAATAATGCGCGACGCTTTGAACGTCATTTCTCCCGAAGGGCTGAAATCCAGGCTTGAAAGCGGAAAAAAACTTATTATAAAGATGGGCGCCGACCCAAGCCGTCCCGACCTTCATCTCGGACATTCGGTCGTTCTCCGCAAATTAAAGATGCTGCAGGATCTCGGGCACGAGATAGTGTTCGTTATCGGCGATTTTACCGCGATGATCGGCGACCCTTCCGGCAGAAGCAAGACGCGCGTTCCTCTTACGTTTGAACAGACCCGTCAGAACGCCGTAAGCTATTACGAACAGGTCACTAAAATACTCGATAAAAACAAAACTCGCATAGTTTACAATTCCGAATGGCTGGGTAAAATGAACTTCGAGGACGTTCTTTCGCTCGCCGGAAAATATACGCTTGCAAGGATACTCGAACGCGACGACTTTTCAAAACGCTTTGCCGAAAACCGTCCTATCGGTATGCACGAACTGTTTTATCCGCTTATGCAGGGGTATGACAGCGTCGCGCTGCACGCCGATATCGAAGTCGGCGGCAACGATCAGACCTTTAACCTTATCGTCGGCAGGGATCTTCAGAAGGATTACGGCCAGCCGTCTCAGGAAGTTATCACATTCCCGCTCCTTCCCGGTCTTGACGGCGTCGAGAAAATGTCTAAGTCGCTCGATAATTACATAGGCATCGACGAACCCGCCGATATTATGTATGAAAAATGCATGAAAGTCCCCGACAACATTCTTCTCACCTACTTCAACCTTACCACCGATCTCCCTGAGGAGAAATACAAAGAGCTTTGCGAATCCGATATCCGTGCGGCTCATACGCTGTATGCTGAAACTATCGTCGCTCTTTACCACGGTGAAGAAGCTGTCTCCGCCGCGGCGGCGAGATATTCAAACGTTGCCGGCGGCGGCGTTCCGGACGATATCAAAAGTATGGAGTTCGCTTCCGGCACAAGGCTTGTCGAGGTATTGAGCAAATCCGGCCTTGCTCCTTCCAACAGTGAAGCGCGCCGGCTCATCCAGGGCGGCGGCGTTAAGATCGACGGCACCCAGATAACCGATCCCAACAAGATTTTTGAAAAGCACGGCGAATTTGTTGTAAGCAAGGGCAAGAACAAATTTATAAAAGCGGTAATAAAATAATACGCAAAATAAAAAACGGCGCTTTACCGGCTATAAAACCTGCAAAGCGCCGTAATTTTTTATGCTTTTTTATTTGATAATCACAACATCAGGGTAATCGGAGTCTTCTGAATCGGAAGTTTCATCGCCTTTTGAATTCTCGGCTATTGCAAGGATATCTTCGTAAATATCGAACTTGGTTGTCTTTCTGAGATCGATCTTTTCTTTGTCCTGCACGGGATCCGGTTCGGTTGTTGAGTGTGTATTCGTACCGTCGTCGAATAATTTTATCTGATCCGAATTTTCAAATACTATCGTATCCGCCTGCAAATACTTCGGAACCTTCGGTTTCGTTTCAACGCTTTCTTCAGGTCCGTTTTTCGGCGGAACCGGTTCGGGGTTATCTTTTTCGGCTTTTTCGGCTTCGGGCTCGACGGGATCCCGCTCCGGTTCTTCCTTCGGGGGCGACGCGATCCTGTTTGCCGAATACGGAGTGTTTTTCTCGTTAAGAAGTTTTTCGATCTCGATGATCTTGGCTGAACGTGATTTCGAAAGGAGATCTCTTATCTCGTCGGGCATATCAATCTTTTCGATCGCCGCGTCGAAATCGTCATCCGCGTTCGCTTCGGAAACACTTTTGTCGCTTTCATCCGGATCGGAGACGTTTTTAAAACCTTCAACTCCTTTTTTCGATACGGAAAGATCTTCCGGTTCGATCTGTAAACGTTCGTCCTTATGTACGCTTTCGGCGGTTTGCGCGGCGAAGGAAGACTTTTGCTTAAGCTGTTCGTAAAAACTGTCCGGATTGAATTCAGAAGCGCTTATCCCGCGTTTTCCCGCCGGTTCGGACGATTTGGATTCCGAGCCGTCAGCCGGGAGTTTTCCGAACGCGCGCAATACGTCTTCGGTAGAGAAAGGGTTGGATTTATGTTTCGGCGCTGTACTTCCCTCGAGCGTTCTTGCTTCGCGTACAAATCTTTCGAAAAGCGACCTCAGTTCAGCAAGAGGCATTTTGACTTCGTTTTGCGTAATCAGCAGCGAAGGGAGGTTTTCTTCGAGATTGTCTCGCAGTTCCGCCGCGGCTTTGTTCCTAAGGGAATCTATTACTATATCGTTGTTCTCGAAAACGATTCCGAGCATAGGAGACTTTTTCGTTCCGAATATCCCGACCGAGGCGACGTTTGTCCATTCGACTTCGGCTCCGGCAAGATGTTTATATTCGCGAAACCCGCGCGAATCCATAACAAGTTCGTTTTTCGGCTTTATTTCAAGTACCAGCAATCTGATAAACACTGCCCCGGAAGCAACAAACGCAACGCCGCCGATCACACCGAAAGTCACGGCGCTTTCGCTGTCAAATTCGGTCAAAAGCGGCAGCAAAGCGATCAGCAGCGAGGCGACCGTGATCAACAGCCAAATTATACCTTTTGC
>CAMZED010000088.1 GCA_947305675.1 uncultured Clostridia bacterium
TGAGCATTTGACGCCGCTCGTGCCGTATCGGTGCGTAAATAGCCGCTTTATCTGCACTCTGAGGATCATCCCGCGCTTTGCGCTTCGGATGACCCTTTTGCTTTGTGTTTTTATAAGGTTAAGACCCGTTTATCAGCCCTTCGTAAGGCTTCTGATCCAATCGAGCAGATTGTATTCGCTGAACACTTTAACGGTGACGAGCGAGATGGTGCTCATGATCTTGATAAGGATATCGAGAGAAGGACCGACCGTGTCTTTGAGCGGGTCGCCGACCGTGTCGCCGACGACTGCCGCGTCGTGCGCGGGAGAACCCTTCTTGTGACCTTCAATAGCGCCGGTCTCGATATATTTTTTGGCGTTATCCCAGGCGCCGCCGGCGTTGCCGGTGAACAGAGCGAGCATGATCGCGCTGATCGTAGCGCCGACAAGCACGCCGCCGACAAATTCGGCGCCGAAAATAAATCCGCAGACTACCGGGAAGAGAATGCAGAAGATGGCGGGAACGCGCATCTCGCGCAGAGCGCCCTGCGAACTGATCTCAATGCATGTCTTGTAATCGGGAAGGACTTCGCCTTCAAGCAGGCCTTTTATTTCGCGGAACTGACGGCGAACTTCTTCGACCATCTTTCTTGCGGCTTTTGCGACTGCTTCGATAAGCATACCGGAGAACATAAACGGAAGTGCCGCGCCGATGATAACGCCGACAAGTACCAGCGGGTCGATCGCGTTGAGTTTTATGTAGTCGAGCGCGCCTTTGGTGGCGTAGTCGATATTCGTATCAGTGGCGGCGGGAGTATAAGCGAAGATGTATGACGTCATCATCGAAAGGGTGGCGAGCGCGGCGGAACCGATTGCGAATCCTTTGCCGATAGCGGCGGTGGTGTTGCCGACAGAGTCGAGCTCGTCGGTGATCTCGCGCACGTCGGGATCGAGATAACTCATCTCGGCGATACCGCCGGCGTTATCCGAGATAGGACCGTAGGTGTCGACCGAAACGGTGGCGGCGACGAAGGAAAGCATACCGATCGCGGCGGAAGCGACGCCGTACATACCGGCGAGCTCATAAGACGCGAATATTGCAACGCCAAGCACGACGCAGGGAAGCATACAGGAGATCATACCGAGCGAAAGACCCTGGGTGATCGTGAGTGCGCTGCCTTCGATGGAAGCTGTTGCGACTTTTTTGGTGGGTTTGTAATCATAGCTGGTGTAGTATTCGGCGATCCTGCCGATGACCACGCCCGCGATAACGCCGATAGCGGCGGCAACCCACGGGGAAACGAAGCCGGCTTTGAATTCGGCGTGGGAAAGAACGTCGACAACGCCTTCTTTGTTGAATATGAAATAGGTCACAACAAAGCCGAGAACGATCGTAAGGCCGGCTGAAATCCAGGTCGCCGTGTTGAGTTCTCTGTGAGGGTTATCAGAAAGTTTCTTGCGGATAAACAGCGAAGCGATGCCGATTATGCAGGAAATAAGTCCGACCGCCGAGAATGCGAGAGGGAACATGATGAGTGAACGGAGAAGAGCCGGGTCGTTATAAACGCCCTGAATGAACAACTCGACGGCAAGTATCGCACCGGAAAGGAGCGCGCCGACGTAGCTTTCGAGAAGGTCGGAGCCGAGCCCTGCGACGTCGCCGACGTTGTCACCGACGTTGTCGGCGATGGTGGCGGGGTTGCGGGGATCGTCTTCGGGAATGTGGGCTTCGGTCTTGCCGACGAGGTCTGCGCCCATATCAGCCGCTTTGGTGTAAATGCCGCCGCCGACGCGGGCGAACAGCGCGATGATCGAGCATCCGAGAGCGTAGCCGGAAAGAGTCATTGTGAACGAAGATTCGAAAATGTTCACTCCGAACAGAGCGAGTATGCTCTTGCAGGATTCGGCGACGGTCTTGTTTGCGGCGGCGTCGATCTGGCCGAGCGCAACGCCGAAAACGATAAACACGATAAAAATGCCGAGCAGCGCGTTTGCAGAGACGCAAAGGCCCATGACCGAGCCGCCTTTGAACGCAACTTTAAGCGTTTCGGAAAGCGATTTCGTGGTGCGGGCTTTGTTGGTGACGCGCACGTTGGCATAGGTTGCGATCTTCATGCCGACCCAGCCGGCAGTGGCGCTCATTACCGCGCCGATGATGAAAGCAACTGCTGCGGACCACGAGATTATAAGAGCAAGCAGAACCGCCACGCAAACGGCGACGATCGCAATGATCTTATACTCATAGGTGATAAAGGCGTTTGCGCCGACGCGGATCGCTCCGGCGATCTCACGCATACGGTCAGTGCCTTCATCGAGCTTTTTGACCGAGTAAAAATTGAACGCCGCGTAAGCAAGACCGCCGAGCGCCGCAATGATCACTAAGCCAAGAACAAGAGAAATGTCCATGATCAGGTTCCCTTTCGTATGAATATAATATTAAATGATTTTTCGGTGCAAAGGATCCGGCACCGCACTTTCGCGCAAATGCCCACACTCCGCACGCTACCTATTATATATATATAAGTCAACCGTGTCAAGTGCGTTTTTCCGAAAAAAGCAAATTTGTTGGTTTTGGCAAAAATACTGTCGTACGGCATTGACTTTTTGCCCGGCTTATGCTAAAAGTAATTATACAATTTTTTATGTGTAAGGAGAGTTTTATGAATATTCTTCCTCAACCCAAAAAGCTCAAAAAGACCGGCGGCACCGTAAGTCTTGCCGGGCTCAATATCGTACTTACCTCCCGTTGCGACAGCCGCATTTTCAAAGCCGCGCAGAAGCTGCGCGACGAGATATTCGGCGAAACGGGTATTGAACCGGCGATAACCAAAGTGCTCGGCAATCCCGAAGTCGGCGGGAAAATAGTTATAGACAGTCTTAACAAAAAGGGCGAAGGCTACAAGATCTCGGTTTGCGGCCGTTGCGGCGGAATAAAGATTTCCGGCGAAAGCCTCGCCGGCGCTTTCTACGGCATCCAGACGCTGCGCCAGATGATCGCGACCGAGGGCGAGGATATCCCCTGCTGTGAGATCGAGGATAAACCCGATATGAAATACCGCGGCTTCTATCACGACGCTTCGCGCGGGCGCGTTCCGACCGTTGAAGGCTGCAAGCAGATGATCGACTTCCTCGCGTATTATAAGCACAACTCTTATCAGCTTTATATCGAGCACACCTTCGAGTTCGACGAATACAAAGGCATCTACAAAGCGTTCGGATATATGACCGCCGAGGAGATAATGGAGATCGATGATTACTGCTATGAGAATTTCATCGATTTCGTTCCCTCGCTTTCCACGTTCGGGCATCTTTTCCGCCTGCTCGAAAGCAAAAAATACAAAGATCTTTGCGAACTTGACGAATACAAACAGTATAACAACCCCTGGGTCAACACGATGCTTCACCACACGATAAACGCGTCCGACCCCAGATCGATCGAACTTATCTGCTCGCTAATTGATCAATACGTACCGCTGTTCAGAAGCAAGTATTTCAACATCTGCTGCGATGAGACTTTCGATATCTGCAACGGCAAAAACAAGGGCAAAGACAAGGGCGCGCTCTACCTCGAATTCACGCTTAAAATAATCGATCACCTCAAATCGCTCGGCAAAACCGTTATGATGTGGGGCGACGTCGTTCTCAACCACCCCGAAACGATGGAACGCTTTCCGGACGATATGATAATGCTCAACTGGCACTATAACAACGATCCGCCCGTCTGGACTATCGAAAAATTCGCGGAACAGCGCTTCGGTCAGGTCGTCTGCCCCGGAACCAGCTGCTGGAACCAGTTTGTCGAAAACGTGGGATATGCCGAACAGAATATCACCAAAATGGTCACCGCCGGCGGCAAAAATAAAGTTTTCGGTATGCTTAACACCTCCTGGGGCGATTACGGCGCGGTATGCCCGATGACCTGCACGCTTTACGGCGTGGTGCTCGGCGGCGCTCTCGCCTGGAACCACAAGACCAAAACAATAAACGAAAAATTCGATAAAGCCGTTTCAGAACTCGTCTACGGCGATCCCTCCGGCGAAACCGTCAAACTCATCCGCGCCATCGGCAAATGCGAGGACGTGCTTACCTGGGGTCCGTTTGTAAACGCTCTGTTCGACAACCGCTTCTGGTATGTCGAAAATCCTGCTCCGCTGCCCACAGACAGCAAGCCTTACGCCGATAACGCCGCCCGCTGCTTCGAAATAGCCGAACAGCTCCGCAGGCTCGACGTCCAGAGCGAGATCACCGACGACCTTCGCATCGCCGCGGAAGGCCTCGGGCTGATGAACGAACAGATGGTACGCATAATCGACAAACTTCCCGAACCGGAGGACGGAAGGGTCGAGAAGTGGATCGAGCGCTATACCGAATCCTGGCTCAAATACGACAAACCCAGCGAACTTGAAGCCGTCTGCAACGTAATGCGCGGCAAAAAGTTCGGAACGCAGTGGCTTTTGAATCATTGACCGGCAAAAGCGCTGTTTTTAAAGGGGTTACGCGGCTTTGGTGAAAGCAGCATAACCCCTTTGTCTGCACTATGAACAAGGCGGGGTTCATCCCCGCCTTGTGATATTTATTCCGTTTATTCCGTCAAGAAAAGCTGAAGCCTCCGCACGGTTCTTGAATATATGTATCTCGCGGTCGGAATATCTCTGAAGCCGTTCCATCACGACCGGGCGGTTGACGGTATTGTATTGCAAAACGAATTTCACAAACTCTTCGTCGATTCCGTCGTCCGATTCGACCCACGGCATATCCGGCCGATCCGTTCCGCGCCGCTGCATTATGCCCTCATAACAAACGTCTGTCGGGTAATCGAGAAAGAAAACCGTATCGCAAAGCGACATACGCAGTTCCATTGTAGAATCGTAATTTCCGTCGATTATCCACCTGTCGGTCGCGCCGATCTTTTTTATTTCTTCAATAAACCGCTCGCGCGGGATCGTCGTCTTGTCATCGCGCCAATTGATCATATCCAGATGGTAAAGCGGTATCCCGGTTATTCTGTTCAGCTCGCGTGAGAAAACGCTTTTCCCGCTGCCCGGGGAGCCTATTACTATGATCTTGTTCAATTTGATCCTCCGAAGTTACAATCTTTGCGTCCAATGGTAAGCTATTCGCGGCGATCTGTCACGAACGTAGATGATACCGCATTTCTTAAAGCCGTTTTGCTCAATAAGATTTTGCATTATTATGTTGTCTTTGTGGGTATCTATCCTTACGTTCCGGCAGACGCTTTTGCAGTGATCGGCGGCGCATCGAAAGATGCCGTGAGCCTGTCCGTCGCTTGCGATGCGGTGGATGGTAACATAAGGGTCGCTGTTGAGCCATTCGCCGTTTTCGATCTCGGCATAAGTCGGCTCGGCTTCTTCAAGCAGGGCGAAAACGCCGCGTATTCCGTTTTCGTCGCAGATCACTTTGCTTATGCCGTTGTGTATGTCGGATATGATTATTTCTTCGGCGGGATGTACCGTCCCCCACTGGTCGGGGTTGCCGGTATTTCTCATAAATTCACGCGCGTAACGGTATATCGCAAGCAACGTTTGAAGGTCGTCGGCAGTCGCGGTCCTTATATTCAGCATATCTGCTCTCCGTCGGGTTTAAAGTATTCCTCAAGCGCCTTGTATTCATCGCACATATTCGCGCCCGTTATTCCAATTGCGTTCAATAATCAAACCGCACTTATTTTATAGCCCAATCAATCGGAGCAAGCCCTTTTGAAGCTAGAAATTCATTGCACTTTGAAAAATGCTTGCATCCGAAAAATCCGTTGTATGCCGATAAAGGCGACGGGTGAGCCGCCTCGAGAACAAGGTGGTTCGGGTTGGTGATAAGCTGTTTTTTCGCTTTGGCATAGCTGCCCCACAGCAGGAACACGATCGGCTCTTCGCGCAGGTTGAGCAATTCGATCGCGCGGTCGGTAAAAATCTCCCAACCTTTTCCGCGGTGGCTTCCGGCAATGCCTTCGCGCACGGTAAGCACGCTGTTCAGAAGCATAACTCCGCCGCGAGCCCACTGGGTAAGCTCGCCGTGATTGGGTGGGATGACGCCGAGGTCGTTTTGCAGTTCTTTGAAAATATTTATCAGCGATGGCGGCGCGGCGACGCCTTTTTTTACCGAAAAGCAAAGCCCGTGCGCCTGCCCGTACCCGTGGTAAGGGTCCTGACCGATGATCACCGCGCGAACGTCGCCGTAATCGGTATATTTAAACGCGTTGAATATGTCGTCCATTTCGGGAAATATCCTGTGACCCGACTGCCGGTATTCATACGCCAGGAAAAGCCTAATCTCTTTATAATAATCATTTTCGGCTTCCGGGCG